>JANQJV010000191.1 GCA_028281465.1 Azospirillaceae bacterium
CCGGCCGCCAAGATGGCGGCGGTCCAGCCGGCACGGATGCCGGCGCTCCTCGTTCAGCGCCGAAACCGACCGTGTCATCAATGCGGGCCATGGGTATTATGGACCGTGCCCCTGTCCGGCGCATTGAATTGCCGACCCATCTCTACCCATGGCTGTCGGCATGGGAGGCAGATGTGCGCCGACCGGGTTTGCAAGGGAGCGTCCGACGTCGTAGCCCTGGCGTGTGTATCCTGGGGGAGTCGGGCCGCCGTGTTGACCTTTACCGTTCAGTTGCTGACCGCGTCGGTCGCCATCGTCGGTTCCAATTCGCTGGTGCTCAGTCCGATCTCGGCCGCCGTGGCCGGCTCGTTTCCGGGCGCGGCGCCGGCGGACGTCATGGTCGCCGCGGCGGCCTATGGCTTGGGCACGGCCGTGAGCGCGCTCACATTAGCGCCAATCAGCGATCGCGTCGGGGCGGACAAGGCGCTGATGTGGGCCATGGCGGTGCTGGTGGTCGCCCTGGCCGCTAGCGGCTTGGCACCGGCACTGTGGGTGTTGAGCTTGACGCAGGCCGTTGCCGGTTTGGCGGCCGGGGCGGCGCTGCCTTCGATCTACACCCGGGCAGCGCAGATCGCGCCGGAGGGCCGGGAGAGTGAAACCCTGGGCGTGGTGCTGACCGGCTGGACCATCAGCATGGCTGCTGGGGTGAGCCTCTCTGCCGTGCTGGCCGATCTCATGCATTGGCGCTGGGTCTATGTTGGTCTCGCCGCTGGGGCACTCGTGGTGGCATTGCTGCTGCGCACCCCAGCCGCGCGGCGGATTCCGGCGGCGGTGGGCGCCGCCACCTCGCCACTCACCGCCCTGCGCGTGCCTGGCATCACGCGCGGACTTGCCACTTGTGCCGCCTACATGATCGCATTCTACGGCGTCTACACCTATCTGGGTGCCCATGTGCAAGGGGGTCTGGGGCGGTCGACCATGGCCGCTGGCCTCGCCACGTTGTCCTACGGCATCGGCTTCGGCACGGCCGTGCGCCTGGACCGGTTGCTCGACCGTCATGGGCCGGAGCGGCTGGCGCTGCCGGTGTTCGGTGCGTTGACCTTGGTCTATGTCGGCATGGCAGCCATCGCCGCCTCCTTTGCCGGTCTGGTGCTGCTTTGTCTGGCCTGGGGTCTCGCCAACCACCTGGCGCTCAATGTGATCGTCGGCCGTCTGACGGCGCTTGACGCGGGCCAGCGGGGCGCCATCATGGGTTTGTACAGCGCCACCACCTATCTTTGCGTCTTCGTCGGCGCCGTCATGTATCGCCCTGTCTTCGACTTCGGCGGCCTGGCCGGTGGTGCGGCGCTATCGGTGCTGTTCATCAGCTTGCCGGTCGTCTCGACATTGGCCGCGCGCCGTCGTCAATCCGGGTTTCGGCCGATCAGGAACTCGTAGCCGTACCAGTCGGCGAACCGGCGGCGGATATCGATCTCACGCGCCGTCTCAGCAATGACGCGGTCGGCGATTTCGTCGCCGGCATGGGCCAGGCGAAGCTGGGGCAGTTTGGCCTCCAGTGGCGTGTAGTATTGGTCCCACCAGGTGTTATCCGGCAGCGTGAAGTGACCACGCAGCTCATAGCCGGCGGCATCGACCTGGGCGACCACGCCGGCGACGTCCGTCAGGGCCGGGTACTCGTCGGCGAGGTAGGTGAACACCTCCGTGGGTGGGTTGGGACGCAGCCAAACCATTTCCGACACGGCGATCCAGCCGCCGGGCTTCAATAGGCTGCGCCAAGCGGCCAGCGCCTTGTCGAAGCCCATGATGTAGGCGGCCCCTTCGGACCAGATTAGATCGAAGCTGGCGGGGCCGAACGGCAAGGCGGCCATGTCGGCCTGATGCGGCACGATGCGGTCACCCAGGCCCACGGCAATGGCGCGCTGTTTCAATTGGTCGAGGAATGGCGGGTAGAAATCCACCGCGATGACCGGGCAGCGCAGGGCCCTCGCTAGAACCAAGGTCTGCATACCCGGCCCGCAGCCGACGTCCAAGACCGCCGGCTGGTCCGGCAAATCGGTGCACAGAGACAGCGCCCGCAAGGTGCATTCGTCGGCACCCGGTCCTTGCCGGGGTAGTCCGCTGTGGACGTCCATGAATATCTGGAAGGCGCGTTCGTCATCCATCTCGCCCGCTCCGCGGATTCGGTCGATGCTTCCTCTCTCGAACACCAAACTAAACGGCACACGACGTCGGCGTCGCTGGACAAGTTGGCGCATCTTTGTCCGACACCAGGTGCATCGGTGCGCCGCCGGGCTCGGAATTCCTGTTGATCGGCCGCGGCGACGCATGGTGGTATGCGGGCGTCGCGGCGGTGGCCAAGACCTGGAATGGGCAGGCGTTGCCGGCGCACCGGTCATCTTCGACCGAATCCCGCATTGGAGGAACCCCATGCCACAAAAAGTCATGGCTGCCGCCTGCGCGGCCGGCGTCGCCCTGTCCCTGCTGGCCATGCCGGTCGCACGGGCGCAGGAGGCTCTCAAATGGGCCCATGTCTATGAAACCACGGAGCCGTATCACACCTGGGCGTTATGGGCGGCCGAGCAAATCGCTGACCGCACGGCCGGCCGCTATGCCATCGATGTGTTTCCGGCCTCCTCGCTTGGCAAAGAAGTCGACATCAACGAAGGCCTGACCCTGGGTACGGTCGACATCATCTACACGGGCAACACTTTCGCCGCACGCACGTATGGCCCGATCGGGCTGGCCAGCGGTGCCTTCGTGTTCCGCGACTTCGACCACTGGCAGACCTATGCCGCAAGCGATCTGTTCAAGGAGTTGGCCGAGGGTTACAAGGCCGCGTCAGGCCACCAGGTGGTGTCGATCACCTATTACGGTGAGCGCCACGTCACGTCCAACACGCCGATCAACGCGCCCGAGGACATGGCCGGCCTAAAAATCCGCGTACCCAACGCGCCTTTGTATCTCATGTTCCCGCGCGCCGTCGGTGCCAACCCGACGCCGATCGCCTTTGCGGAGGTTTATCTCGCCCTGCAGCAGGGCGTGGTCGATGCGCAGGAGAACCCGCTGCCGACCATTTTGGCCAAGAAGTTCTACGAGGTGCAGAATACCATCAACCTCACCGGGCACATCACCGAGAGCCTGCTCACCATCGTCGGCGGCCCGCTATGGGACAGGCTGTCGGCTGAAGACCAGGCGATCTTCGCCACTGTGTTGACCGAGGCGGCGACCAACACCACCGGCGACATTCGCGCGGCCGAACTGCGCCTGGCCGAGGAGTTCGAAAGCGAGCACGGCACGACAGTCAATGTTGTCGACCGCGGGCCGTTCATCGAAGCCGTTCGTCCGGCGCATTTTGGCCCCGACGCCACCTGGACTGAAGAGCAGTACAACCGATTGCAAGCACTGGAGTGAACAGGAGCCGAAAGCCCCTCTTCCTTTGGGAGAGGGGTGGGCTTTGGGAGAGGGGTGGGCTTTGGAGAGGGGCTGGGGCGAGGCTATCTCGACCCGTCCGGGGCCTAAACATCGCGCCGGCGGTGCCATCCTCACCCCGGTCCCGGGCCACCCTCTCTCCAAGGGAGAGGGTTTTTGTCATTTGGGACTGTGCCATGGCGGTGATCGAACGCGTTGACCTGCTGATGTTGGATTTGCCGCCCAAAGTGGTGCGCACCGATGCGATCCAGAGTTTCGTCTCCCAGGAAACGCCGATCGTGCGCATCACCACCGACGATGGCGCGGTCGGCACCGGTGGCCCGGCCGTCATGGCCTTGCTGGCGCACACGCTGGCGCCGCGCCTGATCGGCCGCGACGCCGGCATGGTGGAGCAGATCTGGCGCGACCTTTACTTCGCCACCCATGCCACCACCGTCGGCGCCATCACCTCCCTGGCCTTGGCCGCCATTGACACGGCGTTGTGGGACCTGCGCTGCCGGCATGCCGGCCAGCCGCTGCATCAGCTTGCTGGCGGTGCCCAGGCAAGTGTGCCGCTGTACACCACCGAGGGCGGCTGGCTTCATATCGCCCAGGAGGCTTTGATCGAAGATGCCCTGCACGCCCAGGCAGCTTGCCTGGGTGGGGCCAAGATCAAGGTCGGCCGGCCAATCGCCGAGGACGTGGCGCGGCTCGAGGCCGTGCGCGCCGAGGTCGGCCCGGATTTCGCGCTGATGGTCGACGCCAATCAGGCGTTCACGGTCGATGACGCGTTGCGCCGGGCGGTCGCCTATGCCCCGCTTGGTCTCGCCTGGTTCGAGGAGCCGCTGCCGGCGGACGACGTCGCCGGCCACTGTGCGTTGGCACAGACCGGGCGCATCCCCGTGGCAGTCGGCGAATCCCTCTATGGCCTCGCGCATTTCCGCGACTACCTGGCGCGCGGCGCCTGCCATGTCGTGCAGGTCGATGCCGCGCGCATCGGCGGCATCACGCCTTGGCTCAAGGTGGCGCATCTGGCGGAGGCGTTCAATTTGCCGGTGGCACCGCATTTCCTCATGGAACTGCACGTGGCCCTAGCGGCGGCCGTGCCAAACGGCCGTTGGGTCGAGCATATCCCGCAGCTCGACGCCATCACCACCCAAGCCATGCGCATCGAAGCCGGCCGCGCCATTCCCAACCCTGCCCCCGGCCTGGGCATCGATTGGGATTGGGAGCGCATCCGAAGCCTCACCGTCCCCGGCAGTGCAACCATCGTGACGGGGTAGGCGGCGCAAGACACATGCGCTCCCCCAAGAAGACGCGGATGGGCCGGTGCGTGTGATCTGGTGATTTGGCCGCGTCTTTCACCCTTACCGCAGCGCCCCGCAGGCACGCTGGATGCGGATGCAGGCCTCTTCCAGGGCGTCCGTCGACGTGGCGTAGGAGATACGGAAGAATGGCGCCAAACCGAAGGCGGACCCTTGCACCACAGCCACGCCTTCAGCCTCAAGCAGGTAGGTGACGACGTCTCCATCGGTTTTCAGAACCGTCCCATCCGGTGTGGTCTTGCCGATGCAGCCGTCACAGGACGGGTAGACATAGAACGCGCCCTCGGGTTTGTGGCAGCGCAGGCCGTTGGTTTGGTTGAGCATGGAGACGACCAGGTCGCGGCGTTGACGAAACACCTCGGCACGGTCGGCAATGAAGTCCTGCGGACCGGTCAGTGCCACCACCGCGGCGGCCTGGCTGATCGACGACGGGTTGCTGGTGCTCTGGCTCTGCACCTTGGCCATGGCCTTGATCAGCGGCAGCGGGCCACCGGCGTAGCCAATGCGCCAGCCGGTCATGGCATAGGCTTTCGACACGCCGTTTACGGTCAAGGTGCGCTCATACAGCATCGGCTCGACCTGGGCCACGGTCACGAAGGCAAAGCCGTCGTAGACGATATGCTCGTACATATCGTCAGTTAGAACCCAGACATGTGGATGGCGGAGCAGCACCTCTGTGAGCGCTTGCATTTCCGCCCGCGTATAGGCGGCTCCGCTCGGGTTGCTTGGCGAATTCAGGATCAGCCATTTGGTCCTGGGCGTGATCGCTGCCTCCAGGTCGGCTGGTACCAGCTTGAAGCCGTTAGCCTCGTGACACGTCACCGGAACCGGAGTGCCTTCGGCCAGCAGCACCATGTCCGGATAGGACACCCAATATGGGGCCGGCACGATGACCTCGTCGCCCGGGTTCACGGTTGCCATCAGGGCATTGTAGAGGACTTGCTTGCCACCGGTGCCCACCGTGATTTGCTCGGGCGTGTAGTCCAGCCCGTTCTCGCGCTTGAACTTGGCGGCAATCGCCTGCTTTAGTGCCGGCGTGCCGTCGACGGCGGTATACTTGGTCTCGCCGGCCTCGATCGCTCTGACCGCGGCTTGCTTGATCGAGTCCGGCGTTTCGAAGTCCGGTTCGCCGGCCGCCAGACCAATGACGTCGCGGCCCGCTGCCTTCAGCTCGCGCGCCTTCTGAGTCACGGCAATGGTCGGCGACGGCTTGATGCGGGCAAGGCGCTCGGCGAGGATCGACATGGTCGGCGGCTCCGGCGGACGGCATCGGCTTGGCTCGGGAAGGTGACTCGAAAGTACGGTCTGGCATCGCCGGGCGCAACCATGCGATCTGTTTCCGCGGCCTTTACCCTTGCCGGCAACGTCCCACCTGAAGGAAAACGCCGACCGCCCCGGTCATCCGACCCCGCCCTATGTCCCTTGCCTTCCGGAGTAGCGCCCATGCCCATGCCGCCTGCCGATGCTGTCGCCCTGCTGCAGGACGTGATCCGCAAGGCCTTGGCGGCCGGGGCGGACGCGGCCGACGCTCTGGTGTATGACAGTGTCATGTTGTCCGTGACCGAACGCATGGCCACGCTGGAGCGGATCGAGCGGGCGGAATCCGGTGATCTCGGCTTACGCGTTTTCGTCGGCCACCGGGTCGCCATGGTGTCGAGCACCGACCGCAAGTCAGAGGTGTTGGCCGAAATGGCCCAGCGGGCCGTGGCCATGGCGAAGGCCGTACCGGAAGATCCGTTTTCCGGCTTGGCCGATCCGGACAGCTTGACCCATGACCATCCCGATCTGGACGTCTGCGATCCGGAGGAACCCACGCCGGAGCATCTGCTGGCCCAGGTCAAAGCCATGGAAGAGGCCGCTCGCGCCGTGCCGGGCGTCACCAATTCCGAAGGGGCGGATGCTTCGTGGAGCCGGTCGCATCTGTGCTTGGCGGCCAGCAACGGCTTTGCCGGCGATTACACCGTCACACGGCGCTCGCTCTCCGCATCGGTGCTGGCGGGATCCGGTACGGCCATGGAAAGCGATTACGATTTTTCCTCAGCCATCTACGGCAGCGATCTGCGGGCACCTGTGGACATCGGCCGCAGCGCCGGCGAGCGGGCCGTGCGCCGGCTCAACCCCCGCAAGGTGGGCAGCCGCAAGGTGCCGGTGGTCTATGATCCGCGGATGGCGCGCAGCCTGCTCGGCCACCTGTCCAGTGCCATCGGCGGTCCAGCGATCGCGCGGGGCACGAGTTTCCTCAAAGACAAGCTGGGCGAACGCATCTTCCCCGATGGCGTGACCATCACCGATGATCCGCTGGTGCGGCGCGGCCTGCGCTCGCGACCATTCGACGGCGAAGGCCAACCGGTCGTCCGGCGCGACGTGGTGGCCGACGGCGTCCTGACCACTTGGCTGCTCGACCTGCGCTCGGCGCGCAAGCTCGGGCTGGTCAGCACTGGTCACGCCAGCCGCGGCACCCTGTCGCCGCCCTCGCCGTCGCCCAGCAACCTGTTTCTGGCGCCCGGTGGCAAGGCTCCGGACGCCCTGATTGGCGAGATCAAGGAGGGCTTTTACGTCACCCAGATGATGGGCATGGGGGTGAACGGCGTCACCGGCGATTACAGTCGCGGGGCCTCCGGATTCTGGATCGAGGACGGTCAGCTTGCTTATCCGGTGAGCGAGGTCACGGTTGCCGGCAATCTGAAGGATATGTTTCTCACCCTGGAGCCGGCCAACGACCTGGAGTTCCGTTACGGCGTGGATGCGCCGACGGTGCGCATCGACGGCATGACCGTGGCGGGAACGTAAAGATCCGCTCCGCTCTGCCCCGTTGCAGCGTGGTCTCCGCATTCCGGCTCGCCTAACAAGAAACGAACGGTGCCGTTGGGCAAACGGGTCCATCCGGGGAGGCCTTTGCGTGGGAGCGCCGACGCCTCGTCGGCCTCGTGTGCACGCCGGTGCGGGGGCCGCCCGTCGGATGGCCACAG
>JANQJV010000195.1 GCA_028281465.1 Azospirillaceae bacterium
CCGGCCGCCAAGATGGCGGCGGTCCAGCCGGCACGGATGCCGGCGCTCCTCGTTCAGCGCCGAAACCGACCGTGTCATCAATGCGGGCCATGGGTATTAGCCGGTCGTGAGCCGCCATGGCATGGTGGTGGGACGGGCGCCACCCCGGGCGCTGGAACCGCGCCCCACATCGAACGGAGGAGGATGACCATGAGACGGTTCAACTCGGTCGTGTCGCTGGTGCTGCTGGCTGCCGGGCTGGCGATGGCTCTGTCGGGCCCGGCGGCTGCGCAGGTCCTCGAGCAGCACCAGCAGGACCGGCCGGACTGCGAGATGCAACAGGCACTGAAGCTGCCGCTTGACCCGGCCTGTTCGGAGGCGGACGACGGCGATGCGGCGGTGACGCCGAAGGTAGGCACGCGCGGGCTTGCCATCGGTGCCGGGTCCATGCCAACGGGACCGGTGCCGGGTCCGGCCCCGATCACACGACAGCGCTCATCCGGCCCATCGGCCGCCCCGGCCGTACTGCCGGCCACCTTGCCGCAGGCCGGCGTGACGGCGATCCAGGCGGGCCTGGCCGACATCAAGCGGGCGCTGCAGGAGGTGCGCGACGAGCAGGCCCGTTTGGCGCAGGAACAGGAGGCGATCAAGGACTTGATCGGAGTCACGCGGCTGCGCGAGATCGGCCGGCTCGATGGCCGCATCGATCAGGTCACGGACGTCTTGGAGCGGATGATGCGGCTGGTTGCTGAGGGTACACGCTGACCGTCGGATCATTGCCCGGCTTTGCCGTGGGCGGTCCGGAATTTAGGCCGGCAGGTCGAGCCAACTGCGGATGCAGCGGCCGACGACCTGGGCCAGGAAGCCGATCTGTTCGGTGCCCTGGCCCGGGTGGAACATGTCCGGATCGCGGCTGCCGAACGCCAGCAGCCCGTCCGGTGCAGCGCTACTCACGTGGAGGCGGATCAGCGCCTCAGACCGTACGAGGCCCGCTCCGGCACCATAGAGCGCTGGATCGCCTAGGACATCCGCGCTCAGCAGTGCATCGCGCCGGCCAAGCCAATGATTGACGGTGCCCGGCTCCGCAACCCGAATGCCGGACGACAGCACGCCATGCAAGGCCGGTCCGGTCGACTCCACAATCAAACAGACCACATCGAGATCCAGCAAGATCGCCAGATCCGTGGTAATGGTTTGGATCAGATGCTCGAAACTCTCCGCATCCATCAGGAACAAGGCCGCTGCATGGATTCTGGCCTGACTGTTCAAATTGGCGCGGGTAGTGGCGATCATGTCGCGTTGCTCTTCCCGTACCCGGCGCACCTCGTCGCGCAGCCGGTTGATCAGGAAGTATTGGAAATCGACAATACCTTGCCCCTTATCGTGCGGCGGCGGTAGCAGATGTTCCACGACTTCGGGATACCGAAGCAGAAAATCCGGTTCGTCCCGAAGAAAGGCGGCCACTTCGTCCGCGCTCATGCTGAGGGTCAGCCGTTGGGTCTTGCCTGGGTCGCGCGCCATCGTTCATCGACCTCACCATCTGCCGGCACCGCTGTGTCGGGGCAGAGCCCCTTCGGCCTGCTCCCGACTCCGCGCGTTCGAAACCGCCGATCCGGTATCCGGGCTTCGGCTGTGGCGCGCGGACGCATTGTTGGCACAGGCTCAAGGGGCGTCCAAGATCGACTGTCCAGTTTTTTGCCAATCGGCGACGAAGCGTGCCAATCCGACATCAGTCAGCGGATGAGCGATCAATTGGCGCAATGTTGCCGGTGGCAAGGTCGCCACATGCGCCCCCAACTTGGCCGCTTCGACCACATGCATGGGATGGCGCACCGAGGCAACCAGGACCTCGGTGCGGAAGCCCTCGTATTGCTGATAAATGGTACAAATGTCGGCGATCAAGCCCATGCTATCGGCGCCGATGTCGTCCAGGCGGCCGACGAATGGCGACACGAAGGTGGCCCCGGCTTTGGCCGCCAGAATTGCCTGGGCCGGCGAGAAGCACAGGGTGACATTGACCATGGTGCCATCGTCGACCAGGAGGCGGCAGACCTTCAGGCCGTCCACGGTCATCGGCACTTTGACCGCGACGTTCCGGGCGATGCCGGCCAGGCGCCGACCTTCCGCCAGCATGGTCTGGAAGTCTGTGGCGGCCACTTCGGCGCTCACCGGACCCGGCACCAAGTCACAGATTTCTGCGACCAGATCGACGAAACGCTTGCCGGATTTCAGGACCAAGGATGGATTGGTGGTGACGCCATCGAGCCAACCGGTCTGGGCAAGCTCGCGGATTTCCGCCACATCGGCCGTGTCGATGAAGAATTTCATGGCATCCTGCTGGGTCGGTGTGTTTGGCCGCACGGAGACGTGGGCTGCGGCGACGCGGTTGGCCGGGGCGCCGGGCAATTCGGCCGGCGGCAAGCGCTGGACCAGAACCAATTTCAGTTTACCTCATGACCGGATCGGAAACCAGGTCCGTGCCGCCAGCCGGGCGGATCGCCGTGTTGTTGCCCTATCCATTGGCCGGCGCCTATGACTACGCTGTCGTGGAGGGACCGGCGCCGGCGCCCGGAACCTTCGTTCTGGCACCCCTGGGGCCGCGTCGCGTGATTGGCGTGGTCTGGGGGTCCGGCGATGGCGCGGTCGCCGACGACCGGCTGAAGCCGTTGCACGGCGCTCTGGAGGTGCCGCCCATGCCGGCGGTGCAGCGTCGGTTCATCGATTGGGTGGCGCACTACACCATGAGTCCCCCGGGTGCGGTGCTCAAGATGGCCCTGTCTGGTTCGGGCCTGCCGGAGTCGCCGCGGCCGGTGCTGGTGTACCGGCGATCGGACCGGCCCTGGCCGGCCGGGTTGAAGGTGACTCCAGCACGCCGGCGCGTGCTGGCCGTGTTTGATCATGTTCCCGCGCTCACCCTTGCGGATCTCAGTCGCGAAGCCGGGTGCGGCCAGGCCGTTGTGCGCGGTCTGGCGGAGGCTGGCGTCCTGGACGGTACGCCGGTCGCCCAGACGGCGTTGGCTCCGGTTCCGGACTGGACGCGTCCGGGGCCGACATTGTCGCCGGACCAGGCGGCGGCGGCGGCTACGCTCCGTCGCATGCTGGATGCGGACGGTTTCTCGGTAACGCTGCTGGATGGTGTGACGGGATCGGGCAAGACCGAGGTCTATCTCGAGGCGGTGGCCACCTGCCTCGCCCGGGGTCGGCAGGTTCTGGTGCTGTTGCCCGAGATCGCACTCGGTGCGCAATGGCTTGATCGCTTCGCCCGTCGCTTCGGCGTAGCGCCGCATACCTGGCACTCCGACATGACGGCGGCGCGTCGGCACGAAACCTGGCATGCGGTGGCGCAGGGGCTGAGCCGCATCGTGGTCGGGGCCCGCTCCGCCCTGTTTCTACCGTTCCCCGACCTGGGGCTGATCGTGGTCGACGAGGAGCACGATGCGGGCTTCAAGCAGGACGACGGCGTCATCTACCACGCCCGCGACATGGCCGTGGTGCGGGCCCATCTGGCCGGCATTCCGGTCGTGTTGGCGTCGGCCACACCGTCGCTGGAGACCGTCACCAATGTGGAAGCGAGCCGCTACGGCCGCATTGTTTTGCCGCACCGGCACGGCGGTGCGGTTCTGCCCGACATTGCCCTCGTCGACCTGCGCACGGAGCCGCCGGGCCGGGAACAGTGGCTGGGTCCGAGGCTGCGCAGCGCCTTGGCCGAGGCGCTTGCCGCCGGCGAACAGGCCATGCTGTTCCTCAACCGGCGTGGCTATGCCCCGCTCACCTTGTGCCGCGCCTGCGGTCACCAACTCCGATGCCCGCAGTGCGCGGCCTGGCTGGTCGAGCATCGGTTGCGCCGGCGTCGGTTGTGTCACCATTGCGGGCACGTCGTGCCGCAGACCGACCGGTGCCCGGCCTGCGGGGAGACAGGGGTCTTGCACGCCTGCGGTCCCGGCGTGGAGCGAATCGCCGAAGAGGCGGCGGCCCTGTTCCCGCACGCGCGCGCCCTGCTCCTGACCAGCGACACGCTGCATGGGCCGGCCAGCGTGGCCGAGGCGGTGCGGCGGATCACGCAGCAGGAGGTCGATTTGGTCATCGGCACCCAGGTGGTCGCCAAAGGGCACCATTTTCCCATGCTCACTCTGGTCGGCGTGGTCGACGCCGATCTGGGCCTGTCCGGCGGCGACCTGCGCGCCGCCGAGCGCACCTACCAGTTGCTGCACCAGGTGGCCGGTCGCGCCGGTCGGGCGGAGCGGCCGGGCCGGGTGCTGCTGCAATCGTACCAACCCGACCACCCGGTCATGGTCGCCCTGGCCGACGGCGATCGCGACCACTTCCTGGCCCTGGAGTCAGGCGAACGTCAGGCGATGGGTTGGCCACCGTTCGGCCGTTTGGTGGCGTTGATCGTGTCGGGTACCGATGAGCCGCTGGTTGATGAAGTTTCGACAACGTTGGGGCGCGTGGCGCCGCGCAGTGATCGTGTTGATGTGCTGGGCCCGGCGCCGGCGCCTTTGGCGCTTCTGCGCGGCCGGCACCGGCGGCGCCTGTTGTTGCGTGCCGAACGCGGTATCGCCGTTCAAACCGTTGTGGCGCGTTGGTTGGAAGCGGTCACCGTGCCGTCCAAAGTGCGCGTCCAGATCGACGTGGATCCGTATAGTTTTCTGTGACGGGGTGTAGACGAGTGGTTCGCGGTCGGGGAGGGCGGCGACATGGGGCGGTCAGGGCCTATGGGCCGGCGCATGAGGCGGTTGCTCTGGCTTTGAACAATGCGGCGGTGCCGCATGTGAATGCGTTGACGTCCGCGGATTGGCGCCGGCTGGTGGGCACAAGTCGGTTGGCCCGGGTTGCCGTCGTGGACGGGCGGATCGTGGGCGTCCTGCTCGCCTTCGATGCGATGGCCGACTACGACAGCGAGAACTATCTCTGGTTCACGGCGCGGTATCCGACCTTTCTCTATATTGACCGCGTGGTCGTGGACCCGGCGGCACGCGGGCACGGGCTCGGTCGGGCCCTTTATATCGATCTGGAAGTCGCGGCTCGGGAGGTCGGCACTCCGGTCCTGACCTGCGAGGTCAACGAACGACCGCCCAACCCGGGTTCGCTTGCGTTCCACACGGCTTTGGGGTTTCGATCGGTCGGTCGGCAGGAAACCAACGGCGGGCAGAAGACCGTCATACTGATGGCGAAGCCGCTTTAAGGGCGTGGGCTGAGCGGAGGCACAGAAACCTGCTCTTGAGACCGGAGTGATTTGCTTTTTGGAAACAAAGACCGATCAACGTAGGATGCGCCGCGCGCATCTGCGGACTGTCTTAATTTTGTCAAGCGGAGATTGGGTCAAGCGGAACGCTTGGTGCATGACCGGAGCGAGGTGGATTGGCTGCACGGCTGGCGGTGCGCGCGGCGCACCCTGCCTGGTGGTTCCCGGTTTTTCGCTGCAGTGGCGCATAGACCGGTCGGCCGGGCCATGCGCCGGGCCATTCAGGGATCCCTCCAAGGTACAGGGCCGCCTTCCGGTTGGTCCGCCCGGGCACCCGGCGCCTCTCCGCAGCATGCGGCAAAGGCGCCAAAGCCCTGGGAAACGGCGTATATCTGGGGATTGACTTATTGCACCCCATGAAGCTCTGTGTTATCTGGACCGTCCAATGCGTTTGACCCTAAGCAATGTCGCGCCGCTTTCTTAAGCTATTGCGTTCATTCGCTCCTGCCCTTCTTGTCGAGGATTTCAGTGGCTTCCGCACAACGAGGAATGTCGAGTCTGGCGGGGCGCTATGCCGTCGCCTTGTACGACTTGGCGAGCGATCAGAAGGCCGTCGAGTCCGTGGCATCCGATTTTGCCGCCCTGAAGGCCATGCTGGCGGCGAGTCCAGATATGCGCCGCCTGGTGCGCAGCCCGGCGTTGACGCCGGACCAGCAGATCAAAGGCCTCTCGGCGGTGATGCAGCAGGCAGGTCTGTCCGGATTATTGCAGCAGTTCGTGGGTGTTCTAGCCAGAAACCGGCGCCTGTTTGCGCTTGATGCCATGGCGGATGCGTATCGGGCCGAGGTGGCCCGTCGGCGCGGGGAGATTGAAGCAAAGGTCACGGTGGCGCGCCCGTTGACCGAGGCGCAGGACAGCGCGCTGACGGATGCGCTCAAGGCCGCGGTGGGCAGCAAAGTTCAGATATCCAAGTCGGTTGATCCTAATTTGCTCGGCGGCGTGATCGTGCGCGTCGGGTCGCGCATGATCGACAATTCTATCCGGTCGAAGATCGACCGGCTGCAACTTGCGTTGAAAGCGCCAGAGGGAGCTCTCTGATGGAAATCCGCGCCGAGGAAATCGCCTCCATCCTCAAACAACAAATCGCCGACTTCGGGACCGAAGCAGAAGTCGCTGAAGTCGGTCAGGTGCTGTCGGTGGGCGACGGGGTGGCGCGCGTCCACGGGTTGGACAAGGTCCAGGCCGGCGAAATGGTCGAGTTTCCGGGTGGCCTCAAAGGCATGGCGCTCAACCTGGAAACGGACAATGTCGGTGTCGTCATTTTCGGTGACGACCGTAGCATCAAGGAAGGCGACACCGTCAAGCGCACCGGGGCCATCGTGGAAGTACCGGTTGGCATGGGTATGCTCGGCCGGGTGGTCGACGCCCTTGGCAACCCGATCGATGGCAAAGGCCCGATCAAGGATGTTGAGATGCGTCGGGTCGAGGTGAAGGCGCCCGGCATCATTCCGCGCCGGTCGGTGCACGAACCGATGTCGACCGGCCTGAAGGCCATCGATTCCCTGGTTCCGATCGGCCGCGGTCAGCGCGAACTGATCATCGGTGACCGTCAAACTGGCAAAACCGCCGTTGCCGTCGACACGATCATCAATCAGAAATCCGTCAACGCGACGGACGATGAATCGAGGAAGCTTTACTGCATCTATGTTGCTGTCGGCCAGAAGCGCTCGACCGTGGCACAGATTCTAAAGACGCTGGAAGACAATGGAGCGCTGGAGTATTCCATCGTCGTTGCAGCAACGGCGTCGGAGCCAGCACCGCTGCAATTCCTGGCCCCATACGCCGGTTGTGCCATGGGCGAGTTCTTCCGCGACAATGGCCGCCATGCCCTGCTGATCTATGATGATCTTTCAAAGCAGGCGGTCGCTTACCGCCAGATGTCCCTGCTGCTGCGTCGACCGCCGGGCCGCGAAGCCTATCCGGGTGACGTGTTCTACCTGCACTCCCGGCTCCTTGAGCGCGCTGCCAAACTGAATGACGATCATGGCGGCGGGTCGCTCACGGCGCTGCCGATCATCGAAACCCAGGCCGGTGACGTCTCGGCCTTCATTCCGACCAATGTGATCTCGATCACGGACGGTCAGATTTTCCTGGAAACGAGTCTGTTTTATAAGGGCGTTCGGCCGGCCATCAACGTCGGCATTTCGGTCAGCCGCGTCGGATCGGCGGCTCAAATCAAGGCAATGAAGCAGGTCGCCGGCTCAATCAAGCTGGAGTTGGCGCAGTATCGTGAGATGGCGGCCTTCGCCCAGTTTGCATCGGATCTGGATGCGGCGACCCAGCGTTTGTTGGCCCGCGGTGCCCGCCTGACCGAACTGCTCAAGCAGCCGCAGTTCTCCCCTCTGTCCACCGAAGAGCAGGTGGTCGTCATCTATTCGGGTGTGCGTGGCTATCTGGACAAGATCAAAGTGTCGGATGTTACTCGCTTTGAGCAGAAACTGCTCGAAGACATTCGCATTAAGGGCGATGACATCCTTGAACAGATCCGGACCGAGAAGGTGCTGACTCCAGCCATTGAGGAACGGCTTAAGTCGTTCATGGAAAACTTCTCGCGGGTGTTCGTCTGATCCGGCGCGGACGCCGGTCTTCCGCCGGAACCCGGGGTTCCGGCATGGTCAAATCTCGGCAGGATGAAGGCGGAGCATGCCAAGCCTTAAGGATCTGAAGAACCGGATCGGCAGCGTCAAATCCACGCAGAAGATCACGTCGGCCATGAAGATGGTGGCGGCGTCGAAGCTGCGCCGGGCGCAGGAGGCGGTGGAAGCCAGCCGGCCCTATGCCGAGCGTATGGATCGCATGATGTCGGCCATGGCCGCTGCCTTTGAGGAAGGTGATTACACGCCCAAAATGATCCGCGGCACCGGTGAGGACAAAGTTCGGCTGATCGTCGTGATCACCTCCGACCGTGGGCTGTGCGGCGGCCTCAACAGTGGCATGGTGCGCACGGTGCGGCGCGATCTGCAGTCGTTGGCGGCGGATGGCAAGGAGGTCAAGCTGATCTGTGTCGGTCGCAAAGGGCGTGATCTGTTGCGGCGCGAGTATGGCAGCCTGATCATCGATGCCCATGAAGACGTTGGCAAAACGCAGTCGGCCTACGAGGTCGCCACGACCATCTCGGAGAAGATGGCGCGGATGTATGAGGACGGCGGCTACGACATCGGCTCGGTCTATTATAGTAAGTTCAAATCGGTGATCTCGCAGGAGGTCACGTTGCAGCAACTGGTTCCGGTACCACCGCCGGCCGTGCCGGAAGAGGAAGAGGTCATCATTGGCCGCACGGTTCAAGAAGAGCCGAAGGTTGAGTACGAGTTCGAGCCGGATCAAGAGCAGGTTTTGGCCGCTCTGCTACCGCGCAACTTGACCGTTCAGGTCTACCGGGCCTTACTGGAAAGCGGCGCGAGCGAACAAGGGGCGCGCATGACGGCGATGGACAACGCGACGCGCAACGCCGGCGAGATGATCAATAACCTGACATTGACCTACAACCGCACCCGCCAAGCCTACATCACCAACGAGTTGATCGAGATCATCTCCGGCGCCGAAGCGCTGTGATGCCGCCGGCAGGCGCGGAGTCACCGACAGGCTGAGGCCAATTGACCGATAGAGTTTCGAAGGAGCGTCACTCCATGTCATCGACCAATCCGGCAAGCAACCGCGTCGGCCGCATTTCCCAGGTGTTGGGCGCCGTTGTGGACGTCCAGTTCGACGGTGAACTGCCGCCGATTATGAATGCCTTGCATGTCCAGCTCATGGGTCGGACGCTGGTGCTGGAGGTGGCACAGCACCTGGGCGACAGTGTGGTGCGGACCATCGCCATGGATACCACCGAGGGATTGGTGCGGGGGGCCGAGGTGGTCGATACCGGTGACCCGATCGCCGTGCCCGTTGGGCCGGAAACCCTGGGCCGCATCCTCAACGTGATCGGTGATCCGATCGACGAGCGCGGCGATATTGGGGCTAAGATGACATCGCCGATCCACAAGCCGGCGCCGGAGTTCGTCGATCAGGCGACGGAGGCGGAAGTGCTGGTCACCGGCATCAAGGTGGTCGACCTGCTCGCCCCTTATGCCCGGGGCGGTAAGATCGGTCTCTTCGGCGGTGCCGGCGTGGGCAAGACGGTGCTGATTCAGGAGTTGATCAACAACGTCGCCAAGGCGCATGGCGGCGTGTCGGTGTTTGCCGGCGTGGGCGAACGCACCCGCGAGGGCAACGATCTCTACCACGAGATGATCGAATCGGGAGTCATCAAGCTGGACGGGGCCGGCTCTAAGGTGGCGCTGGTGTACGGCCAGATGAACGAACCGCCGGGCGCGCGGGCCCGTGTGGGTCTGACCGGCCTGACCATGGCGGAGTATTTCCGCGATGAGGAAGGTCAGGATGTGCTCTTGTTCATTGACAACATCTTCCGCTTCACCCAGGCCGGCTCGGAAGTGTCCGCGCTGCTCGGCCGTATCCCCTCGGCGGTGGGCTATCAGCCGACCTTGGCCACCGACATGGGCACCCTGCAGGAGCGCATCACCTCGACCAAAAAGGGGTCGATCACCTCGGTGCAGGCCATCTATGTGCCGGCCGACGACTTGACCGACCCGGCGCCGGCGACCTCCTTCGCCCACCTGGACGCGACCACGGTGTTGAGCCGGTCGATTGCCGAATTGGGTATCTACCCGGCAGTGGACCCGCTCGACTCCACGAGCCGCATCCTCGATCCGCGCGTCGTCGGGGAAGAGCACTACGACGTGGCTCGGCGCGTTCAGGAGGTGCTGCAGACCTACAAGTCGCTGCAGGACATCATTGCCATCTTGGGCATGGACGAACTGTCCGAAGAAGACAAGATGACGGTGGCACGGGCGCGCAAAATCCAGCGTTTCTTGTCCCAGCCATTCCACGTTGCGGAGGTGTTCACGGGTGTGCCGGGCATGCTCGTCAGCCTGGAAGACACGATCAAAGGCTTCAAGGCCATCGTTAACGGCGACTACGATCACTTGCCGGAGGTAGCATTCTACATGGTCGGCACGATGGACGACGCCGTCGCCAAAGCCCGGAAACTGGCCGCTGAAGCGGCGTGATCGAACCGGCGTCGGATTGGTCGCACACCGCATTTCGATCGTGCGGTGTGCGACCAGCCGGAGGCGACGGAAGGGTGCGGATCGTGTGACCGGTTGGGTGTGTGACCGGAGGGATTGATGGCGGAAAGACTGGAATTCGAGTTGGTGTCGCCGGAGCAACTGTTGGTGTCGCAGCCGGCGGAGATGGTGGTGATTCCGGGGGGGGAAGGGTATTATGGCGTGCTGGCTGGGCACATTCCCATGATCACCACCGTCAAGCCGGGCGTCATCGAAATGTATAACGAAGGTCATGTGACAGATCGCATCTTCGTCACCGGTGGGTTTACGGAGGTGTCGCAGACACGTTGCACAGTACTGGTCGACAGTGCGGTCAAGGTGAGACAAATCGATCGCGAGAAGGCCGAACAGGACGTCCGGAACTTCAAGGAAGACGTCGAGGACGCCACCAATGAAACCGAGCGTGAGGCGGCTGAAGCGCGTCTGGAGATCGCCCGGGCCCGTTTCGAGGCTGTCGTACGTTTCGGTGGTCCGCAGCAAACGCCGTCCGGATCGACGGCGCCTCCGTCGGCTGGCGGCAGCAGCCATTGATCCGGTGCCACGCGTGCTTGCATGCGTCCTGGGGCGTTCCAATATGCGGTTTGTTTCTGGTGTCTCCGGGGCGGCCATCGGGCTGGGTCCGGCGCGGCATGGGATTGTGACCGAGAGACGGCTGGCAGATAATGGTATATAAGCACTGGACTCTCGACGATTTGCCCTGGGATAAGCTCGACCATAGCAAGGTCGATGAGGATTTGATCAAAGTGGTCAAGGCGGCTGCTTTGGTGGAATACAACGCGCAAGACTATGCGCAGTATTTGTGTGGTGTGTTTCACGACGATCCGGAATTCCAGCAAGCCGCTCGAGATTGGGCGGTGGAAGAAGTTCAGCACGGCGAGGCACTTGGCAAATGGGCGGAGCAGACCGAACCGGGGTTTCGGTTCGCCGATGCCATGGCGCGTTTTCGCGCTGGCTACAAGCCGGAGCATTTGCAGGCAGATGCCAATGTTGACCAATCGGTACGCGGCTCCCGTTCGGGCGAATTGGTGGCGCGCTGCATGGTGGAGACCGGTACAAGCTCCTATTATACGGCAATTGGGGATGCCGTGGACGAACCGGTGCTGAAGAAGATCTGCCAGAATATTGCCAGTGATGAACTGCGCCATTATAAATTATTCTACACCCATTTAAAGAAGTACTTGGAGCGGGAGTCTCTTGGTACGTTCGGACGCTTGCGGGTTGCCTTAGGGCGTATCGCCGAGACGGAAGACGATGAACTGGCCTACGCCTTCTATGCCGCCAATGGTGGCGACGATGCGTATGACCGGGCGAAGTACAACCGGGCCTACATGCGTCGGGCCTATGGGTTCTACCGCCAGCACCATACCGATCGTGCCGTGGCCATGATTTTTAAAGCGTGCGGGCTCAAGCCGCACAGTCTGTTGTACAAACTGGCGTCGCGGCTGTTCTGGTGGATGATGTCGACGCGGGCCAGGCAATTGGCTCGAGCGGCCGCGTGATGGTAATGGTCGGGCTTGCTGGCCAATTGTCAGGATGCACCGGGAGGCTGCGGGTTCTTACTGGTGTGATGAGTTAAGACACCACCTATATCGCAGGTCATCGCGAAGGGGACGCTCTATGGGGTGTCCATGGTGCAGGTTGGCCGAACGCCCCAAATTCCGGTCGCGTCCTACGGCGCTCGCCGTTCGACCTTATGTTATGTCGGAGAAGTCGGCCGATAGGATACGTTCAAAGGAACGACACCCACCAGTCGTGAACTTTCCACTCTTCTTTGATTGTGTCGGCTTGTTTTCGGCGGGCGCGTCGTGCGGCTTCCCGAAACCGCTTGCGCTCACCCGGATCGTGGGTAATGGCGTCGAAGTGCTGCGCGAAGGCTTCCACGTCTTTTTCCAGGCTTGGATGCAGGGCCTGCAGGTGTTCGACATAGTCGCGGAAGCTGCGCTCGGATTCCGTCAAATCTTGCGCAGATCCGGCTCCGATTGGCGCGCGCTCGACAATCGCCAGATCGTGGCCGTCGCGGTCGAACGGTCCCAGTGCGGCACCGATGTCATATCGACCGCCATGGGGCTGCGGCACCTCGGCTTCGCGCAGATAGCCCCGGATGCGGCGTTGCCACGCTTGGTCACGGGCGCGCAGACGGGCCTGGCGTTGCGCGAACTCCCGTTGCAACTGTTCACGCAGGCCGCCGCCCTGCCGGTGGCCGGCGTCAGGGGAGGAGTGGGTCGGCATGGTCACGGTTAAATCCTTTTGTTCTGCCGAAAGACCGGCAGTGCTTCGGCAGTGGTGAATACTACTCCTGATATTGGCGTCATGGGTGTTACGGCACCCTGTCAGATCGTGCAACGGGGGGTGTTCCTCTGCACGGCGGGTATGCTTTGACTGCGTGCCAACCCACTGCATCCAAGCGAGACGGATCGCACTAAGCCCCGGCTATGCAAACTCGACGGAGTTTGCAAACGCTATCAAAGACTTGCTTCTGTCGCTCGTAAGAGGGGCAAAACGGGTGGCAGATCATGATGATGCCGAAGGGATGCCAGAATTCTTCGAGCCAAATCAATGGTGTGTAGGTTCAGCAAATCGCCATCTTGGGCCATTGCCACCCATTTTGCCCCGCTTACTGACCAGCCTCGGTGATGCCACCGAGGTGGCACATCTTTACCGTCCGCGTTGGCGCATCGAGCAGATCTTCCGGGCCCTGGAGAGCGACCGACGGCGGCTGGACGACGGGAAGATGCACGATGTCGGCAAGCTGTTCAAACTTGCGGCTGTCGGCTCGATTGCGGCGGCACGAACCCAGCACCGTAGGAATCAAGATCCGGCAAAATTGCTCCATCTCAAAAAAATTATATCCAATTGACATGCATTAAGAACGCGATACGCGAATCACCCCGCTGAACGTGCCCAACAACTTTTTGTCGCAGCGGCCATCTTTCGGCAACCTCTCTTGTCCTTTGGCACTCGACCTTCAGCATATTGCGTTTCCATCACCTACGGACTGGCTCCACAATTTGCAGCACATCAAATAGGAATCGGGCACCACATCGAGTGAATTGAGCCAATACTCCCGGACGGCGGACAGACAATGAGAGTTCCCACAGATTCGTCATTAAAAGGTGGATCTGAAAATGCCGCATTGACCTAAGGACAGCCACATGCTAATTGCAATGACAGCCCAGCAGAATCACTGAGCATTGATCTATGCTTCCGGACGTGTGGCGTAAGGAGGTTTGGATTGATGATCGTTTCCGAACTCTTAAGTTTATTCAAGGCGGTAGCCAGATACACCGCTCATCCCATGAGCTGCTTCAGACCCGGTTATGCGAACACACGAGCCTTCCTTTGTAGCATTGAAATGTTGCAGTTTGACGACGAAATCCGATAATATGTGGCGTGCGGTGAAGTACCGCTTGCTGTACCTGACCTGCGGAAGATGGAATTTGCGAGGTATCGATGACCAGTCTCAACGTCGAACGCAGTGCGGTTGGCGCACCGCTCATGCTCACGGAGCTTGAGCGGGCGATCATGCGGAATCAGGAGAAGGACGGGGTGACGTATCACTCACCGCGAGCCTGTCGGGTGCCGGACGACGAAATTGAGCGAAGAGCTGGCAAATTCGCGGACGAAATGGGAATCGTCCCCGGCCAGCCGCTCGAGGAGATCGCAGCGAAACTCGGTGGACGTGTCAACTTCCACGGGTTCAAGGGGGCCTCTGAGGATTTGGAGTGGATATTGGTGCACCCAGGGGGTGCATTTGATATCAATTTACCAGAGGACACATCGGCGCTAAGAGATCGGTATACGGTTGCGCATGAGTTGGGTCACCTCTATTTGCATTTTCCGTTAGTTGAGAGTGATGGACCGAAATCCGGCCTGGTTGCGGCTCGCAAGTTAATTATACATGATAGGGGTACCATGGCGTCTCGCCAGCCCAATCAGGAGCAGATAGAGAATTGGGAACGGGCAGAAGAAGAGGCGGATCGATTTGCAAGAGCACTTCTGATGCGTTCCGATGATTTTTCTGATGTATGGAATTCAACGAATCGTGACCAGCGCTCCAAAGTGTTGGCTTGTGCTTACTTTTTTGAAGTGTCACAGAACTTGGCCAGGTGGCGGGCAAAGGAGATGGGCCTGGTCTGATGGTGTAGAATGATATTTTCCGCCTAATTGTCTTTCGGGTGGTCGTCTGAGGGAAAGATGGTTGTTCCAATAAATTCATCGAACTCCGATTCTCATGAGAGAGAGGTGGAGGCGAAAGACGACTGCCCGAGGATTTTTTTAAGTGCTGACCTTGTTGGCTCGACGGCCTTGAAATATGCTCTGCCTGAGCGGATTACACCGAATGGAAAGAATGGAAGAAATCATCTCGAGGCGATCGATCAGGCAAGTCTCGAATGCGTCTCCGAGCGAGAGAAGATGGAAGCACCGATCCCGCAGGCTGCGCAGGCGGATGACCAGTACGAGGACTTCAGAGGCCAAACGTGGCCACGGTGGATGGGTGTTCTGAAGAAATTCTACTCTGATTTCACCGTGGAATACAAGGGTCAATGGAAGCGATTTGGGAGGGGTTGTGCTGCGGAGTTGAAAAGGACGGATTCTGGTTATAACTTGGATCCTGAGGCTCTTGCCGAACCACGTCTTTGGAAGACGCTGGGTGATGAGCTGATATTTGTCGCCGAGGTTCGCACAGCTTGGGACGTTCTTGTCTTGGTGTATTCGTTTGTGGAAGCTGTAAAGGAAGTTCGTTCCCGGAAGGTATTCTTGGAAAATAGTGTTGATATTAAGGCAACGGCGTGGTATGCTGGATTTCCTCAAAAGAATGGGATGCTTAATCTCACCAGCCTGAATGAGAACAGAGACGATCTGGAGGATGATGAAAAGCAAACATCAGTCAACTCAACTGTTGTGGACTTCCTTGGGCCTGCGATGGATGCAGGATTTAGAATATCAAAATTCTCAAACCCAAGTAAGATGCCACTTTCTGTCGAATTGGCATTGACGCTGGCGCTTGGAATAAAGAGGTACAAGAATTTTGTCTCAAGGCTCGGGAAGCTCACTTTCGGCTATGATGGACGGGAGTCATTGAAGGGAGTTTTGCGAGGCAATCCGTATCCGGTGCTCTGGGTTGATCTGGTAAGCGATCGTGTTGAGCGGAAGCTCCTGGATTCAGAGAGAAAGTTGCTTCCGCATGGCGCCGATATCGAACCACACATGGTTATTCAATTCTGCAGCAGTTACATTCGATTCCAGAAGCCGATCGGCATGCCATTCTTGCCCGGCAGTCCAGGTTTTTTTGATGGTTTGGATGAGGCGATTGTGCCGGATCTGACGTGACGGACGGCTGCATGGCGTGGACCGTGTGGAGCGGCCCAATATCTTGAAGTCAGGGCACCTCGCCATAATTCTGCGCGCGATAAATCTGATCGTGACATGAGATGTGTGTGTGCAGGACGCGCAGAACGCGACGTCGTGGCGCGTGTGCCTTGTCGTGCATAATGCATTCCGTCAGGGTAACAGTCCGGAACGGGTTTGGTCGCCAGGAGCCCGCCGTGCCGAAGCCACCCGGTCTGCCACTGCATGACGGCGAAGCCGTGGTCTACATCGCCGACATGGCGGGGACGGACGTACTGGCGCGCTCCACCCTGCCCGGTCTGTTTCTGTTCGTCGGGGTGGTGGCGGTGATGGCCTATTTCCAGTGGCACCCGACGGTGGGGCTGTTGGGCACGGGGCTGTTCGTGGTCGGCATGTTTGGGCTGTGGGGCCGGTTCTGGAGCGACCTCAAGCACAGTTATCTCGTGGTGACAGACCGTCGGGTGTTCGTGGGTGGGCAGGCGGATGCGGTCGGACGCCGACCGGAGCGGTTGAAGGCCGTCGCGGTTCCGGGAGTCATCACGGGCATCGTTGTGGTCGGCAGCCCGCGCGGCGCGCTGCGCTGGATCAGCCCGCCGCGGCTGCGCCTGACCATCGACGACCGGTTGATCGACGTGCATTATCTGCTCGATCCTGCCCTGGCCGCAGACCGCATTCAGGCCCTCGAGGAGGTCTCGGCCAAAGCGGCAGTGTCGTCGTACCCAAGCGCCCAGTCCAAGGACCCTGCATCATGACGACCGCCTGGCTTCTGTTTTTGCCTGCCTGCTTCGCGCTCAACGCCTTTCCCGGGCCGAACAACATGACCGCCTTCGTCAATGGCGCGCGCATGCCCGTGGCCACGGCGCTGATCGCCAGCCTGGGGCGGCTGCCGGCCTTCGCCCTCCTGATCACCATCACGGCGGTCGGTCTCGGTGCCGTGTTGGCCGCCTCAGCTTCGGCCCTGTGGGTGATCAAGATCGTCGGTGCGCTCTACCTTACCTACATCGGCATCAGAATGGTTCTAGCCCGCCCGGCACCGGTCGAAGACGATGGGCAGGCCGACATGTTGCCGCTGGCACGGCAGGACTTCCTGATCGCCATCAGCAACCCCAAGGCGATCGCCATCTTCACGGCGTTCTTCCCGCAATTCCTCGACCACACCCAGCCGGTGGAGCCGCAAATTCTAGCCATGGGCGGCGTGTTCCTGGCGTTGGAGACGGTGGCGGCCGCGCTGTACATCCTCGCCGGCAAACTCATGCACACGACCGTCCAGCAGTTCGGCGGCTTCGGCATGCTTCAGAAGGGCGTCGGCGGGTTCTTGGTGTTCTCCGGCGTGTCCATGGCGCTGTCGAGCCAGCGTTGATGGCAGCGTGTTCCATCATCCCGGCTTTGGAAACCGGAACGTTGGACGTCGGTCGACAAGTCGGGCGGCGTCCTGCAATGCCGCCGCCAAAAACCATCGCAGATCTGTCAGTCCGCGATGGCAGTTGTTCTTCTCATACCAACGGCCCGAAACACTGACCGGTCCTCGGGCCGCCCTGTTTCGGAGCGCCGGCATCCGTGCCGGCTGGACCGCCGGCTTCCAGCCGGCCCGGACCACGCCCAGCCGCCGGCCGCCAAGATGGCGGCGGCCCAGCCGGCCGGGATGCCGGCGCTCCTGGTTCAGCGCC
>JANQJV010000196.1 GCA_028281465.1 Azospirillaceae bacterium
CCAGAATGAGCGGAAACCGCTCTGAAGCGCTGATCCCGGCCGCGGCCTGCTGAAGCAGGCCCTACGGGGGTGCGCCGCGTCGGTCAAAACTTCCGTTCATTGGTTTGAGGGCTCACCGTGCCGAGACAATGGGGATCGTTGTCGAAGGTGAGGCCTGACGGCCGCGCAAGCCTGCCGCCACTGTTCCCGCCACTGCCGCAGCTTTGATCCCATGACCGGAAGGCTGGACTTGGAAATGGGATCAAGCCCAACCTTCGATCTCAACCAGCCGGACATCCCCCGGAAGCAATTGGATGTCGTTTCCAAAATGACAGTCACGCCGGTTAGAAAGTGGGCGAGAGGCTACAGTCTCATCATTCATGGCTCTGTGATTTTCATCGAACACGGTATGGTCGTAAACGCTGGATTTCCCGGGAATCGATGGGAAACGCCGAGATCTCCGATCCCGGATAGCGGACGAACTGAACATAGACGCCGGGGAACCAGGCCTGGACGTGGCGACCAAACAACAGAAGCGCCGCAACCACTGGGGCGTCGCCGTCCAACCAGCCGAGGGCCGCCCATGTCGTTGGCCAGGGCGCAGATGGCCGGACACAGTTTGGTGCGCAGGAATTCCCGGTCGCGCATCGGCCGCTTCACCGCCGGCCTGGCGGTCCAGGACCTCCCGTTCATCATAGGTTTCGCGGTGGTCGCGCGCCTTGGCCATGGTTCCGAGCCTTGCGGGTCTCATGCCGTCACGCGGTCGGCGCCACTGCCGAACCGGCCCGACGACTGGACCAGATTTTGCTGTCCCGGACCAGTGTGCGATCGTGTCATGATGATGGCAACGGGCGTTGGACGCCCCCCGCCGCTATTCCCGGGAGCCTGGTTGATGGCCGTCACTGTTGCCAAGATCGAGTTGAAGAAGGTCAATGATGCCTCGGGTTTGGTCGATTGCATCCAAACCGGGCAGATGCGCGCCGATGACATCGTGGCGGTGATCGGCAAGACCGAAGGCAACGGCGGGGTCAACGACTTCACCCGCATCCTGGCCGACGAGGCGTTCCGCGCCGTGCTCAAGGCCCACGGCACGCGCAGCGATGGGGCGGTCGCCCGGGTGCCCATGGTGTGGTCGGGCGGCTGCGACGGTGTGATCACGCCGCACGCCACGGTATTTGCCCGCGACGACCGCACGGGCCCGGCCGACCAGGCGCGGCTGGCCATCGGCGTGGCCATGAGCCCGGAGATCAGGCCGGAGGACATCGGCCGCCCGGCCATGGTCGAGACGGTCGCCGAGGGCGTGCGTCTGGCCATGGCCGACGCCGGCATCACCGACCCGGCGGACGTCCATTATGTCCAGACCAAGACGCCGCTGCTGACCATCGACGGCGTGACCGAAGCGGCAGCGCGCGGCCAGACCGTCGCCTGCGACGTGCACGACTCCATGGGCGTGTCCAACGGCACCACCGGCCTCGGCATCGCCGTCGCCCTCGGCGAAATCACCATGCCCAGGGCCGAGGACATCTGCCGCAATCTCGAGTTGTATTCCTCGGTGGCGTCGTGTTCGTCCGGCGTGGAGCTGGACCGGGCCCAGATCGTTCTCATGGGCAACCGCGCGGGCGCCGGCGGGGGCTTTCGCATCGGCCATGCGGTGATGCGCGACGCGCTCGACATCGACGGTATCTATGCTGCCATCGGCAACGCCGGCCTCGACCTGCCCGAGCGGCCGCGCGCGGAGGACCTGGGCGGACGCCTCGTCAACTGTTTCATGAAATGCGAGGCCGACCGCACCGGCCGGCTGCGCGGCCGCCGTCAGATCATGCTCGACGATTCCGATGTGCACCACCACCGGCACAGCAAGGCCGCCGTGGGCGGCGTGGCCGCGGCCGCCATCGGCGATCCGGCCGTGTTCGTGTCGGTCGACGCCATGCATCAGGGGCCGCAGGGTGGCGGCCCGGTGATTGCGATCGTCCGTGTCGACGCGTGACCCCGGGCCGGACGGAGACACCCCGATGACGGAGATGTCCGCGGTCGCCCTGGTGAACGGCATGGCCGCCGGCGAGATCGCGCCACCCGACGTGCTCGAGCGCTGTCTGAAGACGATCCGAAGCCTCAATCCCCAGGTCAATGCGGTCGTCACCCTGGCGGAAGAGCGGGCCCGCGCCGAAGCCGTCGCGGCCGGGCAGGCGGTGGCGCGCGGTGACCCGACCGGGCCGCTGCACGGTTTGCCTATCCTGATCAAGGACAACACGCCAACCGCGGGCATCCGCACAACCTTCGGCGCCCCCCTGATGGCCGAGCATGTGCCGGCGGAGGACGCCGCGGTGGTGATCCGGTTGCGCCGGGCCGGAGCCGTTGTGGTCGGCAAGACCAATACGCCGGAATTCGCAGCCGGGGCGAACACGGTCAACCGCGTGTTCGGCGCCACGCGCAATCCGTGGAACCTGGACCTGAGTCCGTCCGGTTCGTCCGGCGGTGCCGCAGCGGCCGTGGCCACGGGCATGGTGCCGCTGGCCCAGGGCACGGACTACGGCTGCTCGGTGCGCATGCCGGCCGCCTTCTGCGGCGTCGTCGGCCTGCGCCCGACACCGGGGCTGATCCCGAATGCACCGACGCCGCTGCCCTGGGATTTCGGATCGGTCCACGGGCCCCTGGCACGGTCGGCCGAGGACGCAGCCCTGATGATCGACGCCATGACCGGTCTCGACCCGGACTGGCCGGTATCGGTGGCGCCCACCTGGGACAGCGCCCTGGCCGTCGTGCAGGCCTCGCAATCGCCGCACGGTCTGCGCCTCGCCTACGTGCCGGATGTGGCACGCATCGGGGTCGAGCCCGAGATCGACCGGGTGTGCCGCGCGGCGCTCGACCGCCTGGCGCGCGCTGGTGCCGTGGTCGACGACCTTGACCTCGACCTGTCGGAGGGGCGTGCCGCCTACCAGTCCCTGCGCGCCGCGCGCATGGTCGCCGTGCACCACAAGCGTCTGGACCGGCTGGACGAGATCGGTGCCAATCTGGCCGGCAATATCCGTCAAGGCATGGCCGTGACCGCCCTCGACCTGGCCGCGGCGCACGATGTCCAGACCCGGTTGTGGCACCGGGTGCGCGCGGTGCTCGGACGATACGACTTTCTGGTGACGCCCATGTCCCCGGTGGAGCCGTTCCCCGTTTCCCAGAACTTCCCCGACAGGATCGGTGAACAGACGCTCACCCACTACGTCGACTGGATCGCGCCGGCGTTCTTGATCACCATGGTGAGCCTGCCGGCCGGCTCGGTGCCGGCCGGGCTGAGCCGCAGCGGTCTGCCGGTCGGGCTACAGATCGTCGGGCGACGCCTGTCGGACCCCCATGTGCTGGCGCTGGCCAAACATGTCCAGGCCCTGAACCCGATCGGCTGGCCGCCGCTCGTCACCCCACGGCCGGCGGCATGAAACCCGCACCGTTTCAATATCTCAAGGCTCGGTCGCTGGAAGAGGCGCTGGCCGCCAAGGCGGCGCTGGGGGACGATGCCCGCTTCCTGGCCGGCGGCCAGAGCCTGATTCCGACCATGAACTTCCGCATGGCGCAGCCGACGGCGCTGGTCGACCTGAACGGCCTGACCGGGCTGGCCGGCATTGCGGAGCAACCAGACGGGACGATCGGGATCGGCGCCCTGGCGCGTCACCGCGACGTCGAACGCAGCGCCGTGATCGCCCGTTGGCAGCCGATGTTGGTCGAGGCGGTGCGCGAGGTGGCGCATCCGCAGATTCGCGCTCGCGGCACGCTGTGCGGCAATCTGGCCCATGCCGATCCGATGTCGGAGTTGCCGGCCGTGATGCTGGCACTCGGCGCGCGCTTGACCGCGCAGTCGGTGTCTGGGCAGCGCATGATTGCAGCGCAGGACTTTTTTCGCGGCGTCTTCACCACGGCCTTGTCAGCGGAGGAGATGCTGGTCCACGTCGCGGTGCCACCCCTGCAGGCCGGCACCG
The DNA here is from genome assembly GCA_028281465.1 of Azospirillaceae bacterium. Classification (GTDB taxonomy): domain Bacteria; phylum Pseudomonadota; class Alphaproteobacteria; order Azospirillales; family Azospirillaceae; genus JANQJV01. Next base: position 3,945 of record JANQJV010000196.1, read on the forward strand.
GCACCTGCTTTCTGGAATTGGCCCGGCGCAAGGGCGATTATGCCATGGCCGGCGTGGCCGCGGTGGTCACGCTCGACGACCGCCGGCTGTGCCGCAGCGCCCGACTCGCCTATTGCGCCGCCGGCGAGACGCCGGTTCTGGCCGAACCGGCGGCCGGTTTGCTGGTCGGCGCGGTTATCGACGCCGACAGCGCCGCCGCCGTGGGCACGGCCGCCGCGGAGGTCTTGGCGCCGACCGGCGACGTCCAGGCCGGCGCCGATTACAAACGCCACCTGGCCGCCGTTCTGACGAAACGGGCGCTGTTGGCCGCCGCCGACCGCGCTCGCGGAGCTTGACCGATGGGACCATGCACCCATCCAACCAGCCCGTACGGTCGTACGCCCCTCTCCCTTTGGGGGCACCCGATGAGGCGTAGGTCGGGGCACGGTGCGCACGGCGTTCCCAATCCGGCCAGGGGCTCCGACGCGCCGTGCCCCGACATCCGCCGGTTCCTTGGGCTGCGTGGCCGGATGCCGGAGCGCACACCAGGCAGGACCCGCTCTCCCCGAGGGCGTGGAGCTTTTGTCCGTCGCACCGCCGATGGGATCGGGAGGAATTGACCGCCATGGACTCCCTCTACACCCTTACCACCACCGTCAATGGCCGGATCCATACCCGTGTGGTCGAACCTCGTATGCTGCTGAGTGACTTCCTGCGCGAGGACCTGGCGTTGACCGGCACCCACGTCGGTTGCGAACACGGGGTGTGCGGTGCCTGTACCGTCCTGGTGGACGGCGTGGCGGTTCGGTCGTGTCTGATGTTCGCGCCACAGGTCGACGGGTGTGCGGTCGAGACCGTGGAAGGCCTGGCACCCGGTCCCGACCGCCTGAGCCTTCTGCAGGAGGCCTTCCGCGAGACGCACGCGTTGCAGTGCGGCTTCTGTACGCCCGGCATCCTGATGACCATCAAGGCGTTCCTGGCCGAGACGCCCGACCCGAGCGAGACGGAGATCCGAGAGACGCTGGGCGGGACGCTGTGCCGCTGTACCGGCTATCAGGCCATCGTCGCGGCGGTCACCTTGGCGGCGGCGCGGCTGCGCACACAGGGGGCGTCGCCATGACCAACCGGCATTTCGGCGCGCCGGAGCGGCGCCTGGAGGACCCGAAACTGCTGACCGGGCGGGCCGTCTTCACCGACGACATCGTCCGCCGCGACATGCTGTTCGCTGCCTTCGTGCGCAGCCCGCATGCCCATGCGGCCATCCGTGCCATCGACACCGCGGCGGCGGCCGCACACCCCAGCACCGTCGCCGTGTTCACCGCCGCGGACCTGGGTGACGTCCTGCGCGACGTTCCGTTGGTCGTGCCGCCGCCGCCGATCGACGGTCTTGTGTTCAACAAGCGTACGCAAAGGGCTCTGGCGCATGGGAAGGTGCGCCATGTCGGCGAGCCGGTCGCGGTGGTGGTGGCACACAGCCGCTACGAGGCGGAAGACGCCGCCGCCTTGGTGACCGTCGACTACGACCCGCTGCCGGTGGCGGCGGAGTTGGAGGCCGCGGCGCACGCCGAGGCACCGCAGGTGCACGACGGCGTGGCCGGCAACGTCGCCGCCATCGCCCACCAGATGAAAGGCGACTACGACGCGGCGGCGGCGCAGGCGGCCGTGGTCATCCGTCGCCGCTTCACCTATGAACACGGTCTGGCGCAACCCCTGGAGACGCGCGGCGTGATCGCCGAGTGGGATTCCGGTCAGGAGCGGCTGTCGGTGTGGGCGTCGACCCAGGCGCCGGTCTCCTTGCGCGGCGGTCTGGCCGATATGCTTGGATTGACCGAATCCCGCATTCACGTGGTGGCGCCGTTCGTCGGCGGCGGTTTCGGCAGCAAGCTGCTCATGTACTACCCGGAGGAGATCGTCATCCCTTGGGTGGCGTTGCGGCTGGGCCGGGCGGTGAAGTGGATCGAAGACCGCGCCGAGCACTTCGTCGCCACCAGCCAGGAACGCGGCCAGATTCACGACGCGGAAATCGCGCTCGACGCGAACGGCGTCATCCTGGGCGTGCGTGACCATTTCCTGCACGACACCGGGGCGTACAACCCGTACGGCCTGACCGTGCCGATCAACGCCCAGTGCTCGGTCTTGGGGCCATACGTTATCCCGAACTACGACAGCCGCTTCACCGCCGTGTTCACCAATAAGCCGATCGTTGCGCCTTACCGGGGTGCGGGGCGGCAGCACGGTGTGTTCGTCATCGAGCGGCTGCTCGATCTGGCGGCGCGCCAACTCGGCATGGATGTGGCCGAGATCCGCCGGCGCAACTTCATTCCGCCGGAGGCGTTTCCGTACCGCAACGGCATCACCTTCCAGGACTTCACCGAACTGACGTACGACAGCGGCTCGTACGGGCCGATCCTGGACCGGCTGCTGGCCCTGGTGGACTACGACCGCTTCCGGCGCGAGGAGCAGCCGCGGCTGCGCGCGCAAGGCCGCCACGTCGGTATCGGCATCGTCTCCTACATCGAAGGCACCGGCATCGGACCCTATGAGGGCGCGCGGGTGCGCATCGAGAGCAATGGCCGGGTGACGGTGGCGACGGGCGTCGGCACCCAGGGTCAGAGCCATTATACCACCTTTGCTCAGATCGTCGCCGACCACCTGGGCGTGCCGACCGATGCCGTCGACGTGGTTACCGGGGATACCGACCGGTTCCACTGGGGGGTGGGCACCTTTGCCAGCCGCGGCGCCGTGGTCGCCGGCAATGCGGTCAACGAGGCGGCCGAAGCGGTGCGTGACCGGCTGATCGCGGTCGCGGCCGAAGCGCTCGGCTGCCCGGCTGCGCGGATCGTGCTGGAAGACGGCCGGGCAGTAGACCGGGACCACCCCGACAAGACCTTGGCGTTGGGTGACGCGGCGCGCCGGGCCAACCCCATGCGCGGCGCGGTGACGCCGGGCACGCAGCCGGGGCTGGAAGAGACCCGCTACTTCGGCCCCGATGCCGGCACCACCTCGAGCGGCGCCCATGCTGTGATCGTCGAAGTCGACCCGGAAACCGGCATGGTCGAGATCAAGACCTATGTGGTCGTGCACGACTGCGGCGTCATGATCAATCCCATGGTGGTGGAAGGCCAAGTGCGCGGCGGGGTCGTCCAAGGCATCGGCAACGCATTTTATGAGCGCATGGTGTTCGACGCTGCCGGCCAGCCGTTGAACGCCACCTTGGCCGACTATCTGATCCCCACGGCCATGGAAGCGCCGACCATCACGCTCGACCACGTGACCACGCCGTCGCGCCAGAACCGCATCGGCATCAAGGGCGTGGGGGAAGCCGGCGCCATCCCGGTGGGGCCGGCCTTTGCCCAGGCGGTCGAGGATGCCCTGGCTCCGCTCGGCCCGGGGTTGGAGGTGCTGGACATCCCGCTCAGCCCCGACCGGCTGTGGCGGCTCGTGGACCGCGCGAAGCAGCAGTGCGGCGCCCGGCAAATCGACGCTCTTACGATGACGTGACGGACCGGGACACGGCCCCGGGGGGCTGGACGACTGTTGCCACGCGGCACGCGTCCCAAATTATCTGCTGGCCTTCGGGCGATCCCATCCCACAGTCACCGAGACAAATAAAGGAACCCAGCCGATGGCGATCGCCATTGACCCCAAGCATTTTCCGATCGCGGCGCGTTGGGTCCCACAGCATCCGGACCGCCTGCAGCTCTATGCCTATCCCACCCCGAACGGCGTGAAGGTCTCCATTGCGCTCGAGGAACTGGGGTTGCCCTACGAGCCGCATCTTGTCACGCTGAAGGACGAGGACGTGAAGAGTCCGGCCTTCCTGTCGCTCAACCCGAACAACAAGATTCCTGCCATCATTGATCCCGACGGACCGGAGGGGCGGCCGATTGGTCTGTTCGAGAGCGGTGCCATCCTGATCTATCTGGCCGAGAAAACCGGCCAACTCATGGGCAGCACGTCGGAACAGCGCTACGAAATCCTGCAATGGCTGATGTTCCAGATGGGCGGGGTCGGTCCGATGATCGGTCAGCTCGGCTTCTTCCATGCCTTCGCCGGCAAGAACATCGAAGACCCGCGCCCGCGCGAGCGCTATGTCAACGAAGCTAAGCGTCTACTCCAGGTGGTCAACCAACGCCTGGACGGCCGGGAGTGGATCGCTCGGGATTTCTCCATCGCCGACATCGCGCTGGCGCCGTGGCTGCACACCATCGAACGCTTTTATAAGGCGACCGAGGTGACGGGCTACGACGGCTTCACCCGGGTGGTGGAGTACGTCGCCCGGTTCAACGCTCGCCCGACGGCTGAACGCGGCTGGAACATCCCGCCCCGGGATTGACCGGGGCCATCATGGAAAACGGCATGGTGTTGCGTGTTTGCTGGTGAGCTGTGGTTGTCATTTCCGAGAGGGTGCCAGGCCGGCAGATCCGGATGCGCGCAACGCCCCTGTGCCCCCCGGCCTGTGCCCCCCGGCCTGGCCCCACCGGTCGGTGCGGCCGAAGGGCGTGGGTGTTCTCGAGTTTGGCTACGTCCATCCCCGATGGTGCCCTAAGCCAAAAAGCGTATGGCACTTTGAGTGCATCGACCCCATGTGCTTCCAGTGGGGCCAAATGTCGCAGGCTGCGCAGGGGTTCCTTTGGGAGCTCTCGCCCAGCGTGCCGGTCATGCGCGTGCCAACCAAAAGGGGCAACCAAAAGGGGAGTGCGAGACATGAAAATCGGCGAAATGGACGAAGTCCGCGGTCGCGAGATCATCATCACTTTGGCGCCAGATGAGACCGTGCGCGACGCCGCCGGTCGCATGGCCGACGGCAACATCGGCGCAGCCCCGGTGGTTGCTGACGACAGGATCGTCGGCATTTTCTCCGAGCGTGACCTGATGAAGAACGTGGTTGTCGCCGGCCGTGACGTGACCACCACCACAATCGCCGAGGTCATGACGTCGAACCCACAAACCGTGCGGCGCGGTGATGAAGTGTCGCGTGGCCTGGATATCATGTCGAAGGGCGGCTTCCGTCACCTGCCGGTGGTGGATGAAGACGATAAGCTGGTCGGTTTCTTGTCGCAGCGCGACTTCATGGCCATGACTCTTCCGGAAATGCTGAAGAAGACGGCGCGACGTTCCTTCATCGATATGGCCAAGGCACCATCCATTGCGGCCCTGGTGGCGCTGGTGGTGGTCTACTTCACGGTCATGACGTCGATCGTCTGATCTGGATGCGCATGCGCACAGCCGCATCCTGCGCATGGCCTGCGTGGGATGCGGCATCCGCATCGCCCACCCCGAATGCCGGCTTTAAAATGCCGTGTTCTCGGCGCCCTTCAATTGTAAAATGTCGCGGGCCTCATCAGGCGTGGCGATTTCGTAGGACAGCTCCTCCAAAATCCGGCGGACTTTCGTTACTTGGTCGGCGTTGCTCTTGGCCAGCTCGCCCGGGCCGATGAACAGGCTATCTTCCAGGCCGACGCGCACATTGCCGCCCATGGCTGCCCCAATGGTGACGAAGGGCATCTGATGCCGGCCAGCGGCCAGGATCGACCAGTGGTAGTCTTGACCGAACAGCTTGTCAGCCGTCCGTTTCATCACGCCCAGATTCTCGGTGTCAGCGCCGATGCCGCCCAGGATGCCGAAGATGGTCTGGACGAAGAACGGCGGTTGGGTCCACCCTTGATCGACGCAATACGCCAGGTTGTAGAGATGACCCATGTCATAGCACTCAAATTCGAAGCGGCAGCCAGCGCCTTGGCCGAGCTCCTTCATAATGAATTCAAGGCTCTTAAAGGTGTTCGGGAAGATTAGATCACGCGAGGCTTCCAGGAATGCCGGCTCCCAATTGTGCTTCCACTGGTCGTATCTGCCGACCATGCCAAAAATGCCGAAGTTCATCGACCCCATATTGAGCGTGCACATCTCCGGCTGTGCCCGACGTGCCGGCGCGATGCGCTCTTCCACCGTCATGCCCAAACCGCCGCCGGTGGTGAGGTTGAGCACCGCTCCGGTCTGCTGCTTGATGCGCGGTAGGAACTCCAGGAACAGATCGGGGTTCTGCGTTGGCCGACCGTTTTCCGGATCGCGTGCGTGCAGATGGATGATGGTGGCTCCGGCCTCGGCCGCCGCGACGGCCTCGTTGGCGATCTCATTCGGTGTGATCGGCAGGTAAGGCGACATGGTCGGCGTATGTACCGACCCGGTCACCGCACAGGTGATGATGACTTTACGCGTTCTGGCCATGCGACGTCTCCTAGGATTTTTTTCCGATGACGTCGCCGCACGAAGCGACGACGCCTCATCGATACCTTGAACCGGCTGTTCGCAGCATCTCCGCGGGCACAAGAATACCTCCCGGTTCGCGTGGGAGGGAGCATCCTGGTCTGTTGTCCACACCGGGAGCCAATCATTAGATTAATGGATTTTCATCCTCTGACTTTCGATTTTTCGCACGGCAGCCAACAACGGAACCCTGCGGCATGACCCATCAGAACCCATAGGCCTGCGCCAGGTCCGGATCCTTTTCGGCGACCAGGCGGGCCAGGTCGACGATCACTTTGGCTTGTTTCCAGGTGGCGTCGTCCTGCATCTTGCCGTCGATCATGACCGCCCCGGTGCCGTCCGGCATGGCCTCCAAAATGCGTTTGGCGAACAGCACCTCCTTGACCTCGGGGCTGAACACGCGCTTGGCAATGGCGATCTGACTTGGATGCAGCGACCAGGCGCCGGTGCAGCCGAGCAGAAAGGCATTGCGGAACTGCGCCTCGCACGCCGCTTCGTCCTGGAAATCGCCAAATGGGCCGTAAAAGGCGCGCAGGCCATTGGCAAGACAGGCATCGACCATGCGGGCAATGGTGTAATGCCAAGGGTCCTGTTGGAACAGGGTGCGGGCGCCGCCGTCCTCCGCGGCGTCGGCCAGGACGCCGTAGAATGGGTGGCCGCCGCCGACGCGGGTCGTCTTCATGCCGCGCGATGCGGCCAGATCGGCCGGCCCCAGGCTCATGCCATGCATGCGCGGGCTGGCCGCAGCGATCTGATCCACGTTCTTCACGCCCTGGGCCGTTTCCAGAATGGCGTGGATCAGGATCGGTTTGGCGACCGCGTGTTTGGCCTCCAACTGAGCCAGGAGCTGGTCCAGGTAGTGGATGTCCCACGGTCCTTCGACCTTGGGCAGCATCACCACGTCCAGCTTGCCGCCGACCGCCGCCACGATCTCGAACACATCGTCCAGGAACCACGGACTGTTCAGGGCGTTGACCCGCGTCCACAAGCCGGTGCGGCCGAAGTCGACGGCGCGCGCCACCGCGATGAAGCCGGCGCGCGCCGCTTCTTTGGCGTCTGCCGGGATCGCGTCTTCCAGATTGCCGAGCAGAACGTCGACCTGGGTGACCATCGACGGCACCTTGGCGCGCAGCTTTTCGATATGCGGTGGCAGGAAGTGAATCATCCGCTCCGGAGCCACTGGCAGGTCGCGCAGCGGAGCTGGGGCGCCGATCGCCAGTGGCTTGTAGAAATCACGCGGCAGTTTCATGGGGTGTTTCTCCCATTGACGTTTGTTGGAATCGGATGGGCTCACGCCCCGATCAGATCGGCTTTGGCGACGATGGTTTCCGCCTGGCGGATCGAGGCGATGTCGATCATGCGGCCGTCGAGGGTGACGGCTGCACGGCCGTCCCGCTCCGCCTCGGCCATGGCCGCGAGGACGCGCCGGGCCTGGGCGATCTCGTCCGGCGCCGGGGCGAACAAACGGTTGGCGGCGTCGATCTGGCTCGGGTGGATGACCATCTTGCCTTCGAAGCCGAGGGCCGCCGCCCGGCGCATGGCCGCCTCGCAGCCGTCCAAATCCTTCACGTCGGAGAACGGGCCGTCGATCGGCCGAAGGCCGTTGGCGCGCGCGGCGATCACCAGGCGCGACAGCACATAGTGCCACAGATCGCCCCAATGCGCCTCGCGTCGGCCGGTTGCCGGGTCCGGGGCGGTCAGGATCCGATAGTCCGGGCTGGGAAGCCCGATACCGGGCAGGCGCGCGCCGGTCGAGGCCGCGAAATCGCCGGAGCCAAACAGGATCGCCTCGGTACGGGGCGAGGCGGCCGCGATCGCATCCAGGTTTTGCACCCCGGCGGCGGTTTCGATCAACAGTTCCAGGCCGATCCGCCGGGTCAGGCCCATGGCCGCTTCGATCTGCGACAGCAAGACATCGACCATGCGGACGTCGCCCGGACAGCCGACTTTCGGGATCAGGATCAGGTCGAGCTTGGCCCCGGCCGCCTCGACGAGGTCGATCACGTCGCGGTACATGAACGGCGTGTCCAGGCCGTTGATGCGCACCGACACCGCCTTGCCGCGGAAGTCCAGGTCGCTGATCGCTTCGATCACCAGCCGCCGGGCGGCCGGTTTCTGGTCCATCGGCACGGAGTCTTCGAGGTCGAAGAAGACGACGTCGGCGTCGCTCTTCGGCGCCCGGTCGATGAACTTCGGGTTGTTGCCCGGCACCGCAAGGGCGCTGCGATTCAGCCGGGTCGGGACGGCCGTCGGGCCGCGTGAGTCGGTCATGGGCCAGCCTCCGGGTTGCGGGCGGCGGATTGGCGCGCGGCCTGTTCGGCTTCGGCCACGAGGAACGCCTGGGCCTCCTCCTTGCGCTCGAAGACGTGCGGGGCGATGTCGCGCTGGGTGAAGGCTTCGCCCAGCTTCATACGCATGAAGGCGCCGGTGGCGTAGCGGGTGATCTTCGTGAAGTAATGCTGCAGGAAATAGCGATCCATGGTGGCGTAATCATCGAACATGGCTTCGCTGATGCGGAACCGGTCGTAGTTGATGATGACGCCGACCTTGCGGCCGATCTGTTGGCATTTCGCCTCGCAGGCCTGCCAGATCGCCTCCACGTCTTGCTTGACCCGCACATACATGCCCTCGAAGTTGAGGAAGAGGATGTGGCGGTCCGCGTCGTAGGTGACCCGGTCCGGCATGCCCAGGTTGAGCAGGTCGTGCTGCAAGCCCATGGGGTCGGGGCGGAAGATGGCCGCGTCCATCAGCACCGGTTCGCGCACGATCGGCTGGAACGCCATCTGCGCCAGGATGTCCCGGGCGATGTCGATCCCCGGCGCCACTTCGATCAGCGCCAGCCCGCCGCGCACCCGGCGGAACACGCACCGTTCGGTGACATAGAACACCGGCTTGCCGCGGTCATAGGCGTATTGGCCGTTGAAGGTGATCTGGCCGACCGCCTGCACGAATTTCTTCTGCCGGCCTTCTTCCAGAATCTTGACCATGCCGTCCTCGATCGCGACCTTGAGGCCGTCGCCGGTAAAGGTGCCGGCGAACACGATGTGCCGGGCGTTCTGGCTGATGTTGATGAAGCCGCCGGCGCCCATCAGCCGGTCGCCGAAACGTGAGACGTTCACGTTGCCCTCGGCGTCGCATTCGGCCATGCCGAGGCAGGTCATGTCCAGGCCGCCGCCGTCGTAGAAGTCGAACTGCTGGTTCTCGTCGATGATCGCGTCCATGTTGACGCCGGCGCCGAAATTGGCGCCGCTGGCCGGGATGCCGCCGATCAGGCCGGACTCCACGGTCAGGGTGATGTAGTGGAAGACCTTTTCCTCGTTGGCGACCATGGCCACGCCTTCCGGCATGCCAACCCCCAAATTGACGATCCCACCGGGCGGCAGTTCCTGGGCAGCACGGCGGGCGATCACCTTGCGTTCGTCGAGCGGCATGATCTTGAGGCCGCCGGTCGGCACACGATATTCGCCGGCAAAGGCCGGGTTGTATAATGTCGCCAGATTCTGCATGTGCTCGTGCGGTTCGGCGATCACGATACAGTCGACCAGGATGCCGGGCACCTTGACGTCGCGCGGCGGCAGGGCGTGGCGTTCGGCGATCCGTTCCACCTGGGCGATAACGATGCCGTTGCTGTTCTTGGCCGCCATGGCCATGGCCAGATTGTTGAGGGTGAGCGCCTCCTTTTCCATGGTGATGTTGCCGAAGGTGTCGGCCGTGGTGCCGCGAATCAAGGCGACATTGACCGGCGCCCCCTTGTAGAACAGCCACTCCTCGCCATCGACCTCGACCAGCTTGACGATGTCCTTGGTGGTACAGGCGTTGATCCGCCCGCCTTCGTGCCGGGGATCGACGAAGGTGTGCAGTCCGACCTTGGAGAAGGAGCCCGGTTTGCCTGCCGCCTGATCGCGGAACAACTGTGTGATGATGCCCTGGGGCAGGTTGTAGGCCTGGATCTTGTTGTCCAAGGCCAGTCGGTAAACTTTGGGCATGCGTCCCCAATGGCCGGCGACCACGCGCCGCAGCATGCCTTCGTGTCCGAGATGGTTGAGGCCTCTCTCCCTGCCATCACCTTGTCCGGCCGCGGCGAACAGTGTCAGGTTGCGCGGTGATCCGGTCGCCAGAAAGCGCCGCTCCAGGGCTGCCAGCAAGGCCTCGGCGAACCCGGTCTGCACGAACCCGGTGCTGCTGATGGTGTCCCCGTCGCGCACCAGGGCAATCGCTTCGTCCGCCGTGACGATCTTGCTGCGCATTCTTGTCCCTCCCCAGCCTGCGTTGCTTGATGACTGTGATGAGCGTGCCTCCCACTCGACCGGCGCACAGGGTCCCACCATGCTACAGTGCCCAGGTCTGGTCGAATTTACAAAGATCTGCTCTGCGGCGAATGGCGCGCTTCTCCAGAGGTGTGGAATCGAACTAAGTAAATTACTGACAATACTAGGGAATCCGCGCCTGATCGGAGAGCGTCCGGTCGGCATCCCGGCAACCGCAACCGGGTCGGCGGAGCCAGGCTTAGGGAGGATGGCGATGGCGGCGATTCTGAATGGGCTGCGCGTGATCGAGGGCTCCGCCTTCGTGGCGGCCCCGCTCGGCGGCATGACCTTGGCCCAGATGGGCGCCGATGTGATCCGCTTCGACCCGCTTGGCGGCGGCCTCGATGCCCGGCGCTGGCCGGTCACCACGGACGGCAAGAGCCTGTATTGGGTCGGTCTGAACAAGGGCAAACGCTCGCTCGCCGTGGACACGTCGAAACCGGAAGGCCGCGACCTCATCCACCGACTGCTGGCCGCCCCCGGACCGGGCAATGGTTTGTTTCTGACCAATTTTCCCGCCCGTTCCTGGCTTGCCTACGACACCTTGCGGGCGAACAGCCGCGACGATCTGATCATGGTCAATCTGATCGGCAATCCGGACGGCACCTCGGCGGTGGACTACACGGTCAACTGCGCGGTCGGGTTCCCGTTCCTGACCGGGCCGGACCGGGGTGGAGCCGCGGTCAGCCCGGTCAACCACGTCATGCCGGTGTGGGATGCGCTGGCCGGCGGACAGCTCGCGCTGGCCTTGCTGGCCGCCGAACGGCATCGCCGCCTCACCGGCGCGGGGCAGACGGTGACGCTGTCCCTGGCCGATGTTGCCTTTGCCATGGCCGGGCACCTCGGCCTGATCCAGGAAGCTCAGATCAACCGCACGGACCGCCAGGCAACCGGCAACTACCTCTACGGCGCCTATGGCTGCGAATTCCGCACGCAGGACGGCCGCTACGTCTATGTTGCAGTGGTCACCGACCGCATGTGGCAGGAGCTGGTCAAGGCAACCGGGTTTGCCGAAACTTTCGCAGCCCTTGGTCAGGCGCTCGGGGTCGACCTGGCACGCCGGGAAGGCGACCGGTTCCGTGTGCGCGAGGCCATCACGGCGGTGCTGCGCCCCTGGTTCGAAGCTCGCACCCTTGGCGAGGTCGAGGCCGCCTTCCAAGGGACCGGCGTCTGTTGGGGTCCCTACCAGACGATCCAGCAGATGGTCGACGCCGACCCGCGCTGTTCGACCGCGAACCCCCTGTTCGCCGAGTTGGACCAGCCCGGCATCGGCCGTTTCCTGGTGCCCGGCTCGCCGCTCGCCTTCGGGGCGGTGCCGCGCGAGCCACCGCGCCGGGCGCCGCGTCTGGGCGAACACACCGACGAAATCCTGGGTGACATGCTCGGCCTCGACGATGCCGAGATCGGCCGGCTGCGCGACCAAGCGGTGGTCGGCGGCCCGATCGAGCTGTCGTGAGGGGAGGGGCATCCATGACTGAACTGGGCACTGCGACACATCTGCAGGATTGGGTCGGCTCTACGGAACGCCGCGACGAGGTGCTGGCCCCGGCGCAGGCGGACGGGGTTGCCGCCCTGCTGGACCGGGATGGCCGCCCGTTCGGCGAGGGCGACCCGCTGCCCAACCTGTGGCACTGGTTCTACTTCCTTCCGCGGGTGCCGATGTCGGCGATCGGCGCCGACGGCCATCCCGAACGGGGCGGGTTTCTGCCGCCGGTCGATCTGCCGCGGCGCATGTTCGCCGGCGCGCGGCTGCGCTTCCTGTCGCCGTTGCTGGCCGGCCGGCCGGCCGTGCGAGACGCCGAGGTCACCGGCATCCGGGAGAAATCCGGAGCCAGCGGCCGGCTGGTGTTCGTGACCGTGCGCACCAGGATCAGCCAGGGCGCGACCCTGTGCCTGGAAGAGGAACAGGACATCGTTTACCGGGAGGCCGGCACCGCCGTGCCGGCACCGGTGGTTCTCCCGGACGACCGGCTGCCGACGGTGCCCGACGGGGCGGTGGTGCGCACGATCCGCCCCGACCCGGTGCTGTTGTTCCGGTTTTCCGCTCTGACCTTCAACGGTCACCGCATCCATTACGACCGCCCCTATGCCACCGGTGTCGAGGGTTATCCCGGTCTGGTGGTGCACGGGCCGCTGACCGCCTTGCTGCTGTTGACCCTGGCCGAAGCGCATACGGGCCGCCGGGCCACCGGCTTCGGGTTCCGCGGCCGGGCACCGCTGTTCGATCTGGCGCCGTTCCGGTTGGTCGCCATGCCGGCCCCGGATGGGAATACGGTCGCCTTGGAGGCGCAGGGGCCGGACGGGACCGTGGCGCTGAGCGCCGACGCGGCGTTCGACTGAACGCTGCCGAGCGGCGCAGCATGCCAGACAGCAAGAAACCATCACGGGAGGGCAACCATGTCTGCGACCAAGACCAATCCAGGCAATTTTTTTGAGGACTTTTCCCTTGGGCAAACCCTCGTGCACGCCACGCCGCGCACCGTAACCGAGGGGGATTCGGCGCTTTACACGGCCCTGTACGGCTCCCGGTTCGCCGTCCAGTCGAGCACGGCCTTCGCCCGGACGCTCGGATTGCCGGCGGCACCGGTCGACGACCTCCTGGCCTTTCATCTGGTGTTCGGCAAGACGGTGCCGGACATCTCGCTCAACGCCATTGCCAATCTCGGCTATGCCGACGGCCGGTTCGGCGTGCCGGTGTATCCCGGCGACACGCTGCGCAGCGTGTCGACCGTGATCGGACTGAAGGAGAACTCCAACCGCCAGACCGGCGTCGTCACTGTCCGGTCGGTCGGCACCAACCAGCGCGACGAGACCGTGCTCGCCTACACGCGCTGGGTCATGGTGCGCAAACGGGATCCCGCGTCTCCCGCCCCGGATCCGGTGGTGCCGGACCTGCCCAAGGCGGTCGCCACCACCGATCTCACGGTGCCGGAGGGGCTGCACACCACCGCCTATGACACCGCCTTGGCGGGCAGCCCGCATCTGTGGGACGATTATGCCCCGGGCGAGACGATCGACCACGTCGACGGCATGACCATCGAAGAAGCCGATCACATGCTGGCGACCCGGCTGTATCAGAACACCGCCAAGGTACACTTCAACCAGCACACCGAGAAGGATGGGCGGTTCGGCCGGCGCATCGTCTATGGCGGCCACGTCATCAGTCTGGCGCGCGCCCTGTCGTTCAACGGCCTCGCCAACGCGTTCAAGCTGGTGGCGATCAACGGTGGCCAACACGTCGCTCCGAGCTTCGCCGGCGACACGCTCTATGCCTGGAGCGAGGTTTTGGAGAAGATCGAGCTCGCCGGCCGCGCCGATTTGGGCGCCCTGCGGCTGCGCACAGTTGCCACCAAAGATCACCCGTGCGCCGATTTCCCCGACCGCGGCCCGGACGGCAAACCCCACCCGGCCAAAGTGCTCGATTTCGACTACACCGTCCTGATGCCGCGCCGCTGAGCGCGGCCGCATTCCCAGCGACCGTGCTCAAGCAGCGAAGCGGTAGTACGAACAGACAAGCGACCGTGCTCAAGCAGCGAAGCGGTAGCACAGAGAGAAAAATTCCGTGCTATCGCCTTGCTGCTTGAGCCCTGTCGCCACGGTCCCGAAAGGGTGTGGCGAGCATTCAATTCAATCTGGCCAGGTGGTCCTTGAGTTTTCGAAGGTCCTCGTCACTCAAACCACGCAAACGGTCTTCAGGACCAAGGCCGCGCAAACGATCTTCGAGATCGAGGCCGCGTAAACGATCTTCAGGTGTCAGACGCTGCAGCACCTCCTGGCGCTCTTCGGGCGCGAGGCGCAACAGCACCTCCTGGCGCTCCTCGGGCGTCAGGCGCTGCAGTGCTTCCTGGCGCTCCTCGGGCGTCAGGCGCTGCAGCATGTCGCGGCGTTCCTCGGGCGTCAGGCGCTGCAGCATCTCGCGGCGTTCCTCGGGTGTCATGCGCTGCAGTGCTTCCTGGCGCTCCTCGGGCGTCAGGCGCTGCAGAATTTCCTGGTGCACTTCACGGATGAAGTCCTGCATTGTGTAGGCCATTTCGGGCAACTCCAGCGACTTTCCCAAAAACAGCTTGTAGAGCAGTGCCTTGGTGTCCTGACTGCGAAACCGATGGCTGCCGAAGGCGCGCCGGACGCGATCGAGCCGCGTGCTGAACAGCTCCAGGGCGGCATTGCGTGGGTGCTGGGCGATCTCGTTCAAGACCACGAGACGCATATGGCGCGTTCGCCAGGGGATGTCAAAGACGCCCCGCCATGCGGTTGGCCGGAGCTGATCTTGGCGGGTCAGCGCGTCGGGCAGGCGCACCGACACCGCATAGAGGCCGAAGTCCGCCTCCGGCAGCAAGCGGTCGTTCGGGCTGACCAGCTTGCGGTAACTGACGTAGTGCCCGATCAGCTCATCCAGGGCCCAACCATCCAGCGCCTCATGCTGCGACTTGAAGGTGAGCAGATTGTGGTGGCGCAGATCATCGAACCCGTCGGGCAGCTCCAGGTCCCTTTCCATCGGCGCGGCACCGGCTCGATCTTCCGCCTGCGCGATGATCACCACATCGAGGAGCTGCCGCTTCACAGCCAGCTCCTTCTCCAGTTCGACCAGCCAGGGGGTGCCGCTGAACAGGTCGGTCAGCGCAATCCCGAACAACCGATGCCACTGGCGGATCGTGTCCGACACCATGGGCCCTTGCCCCGCGATCGTCTTCGCGAAATTGTCCCAAGCCTATAGGGCCCTGAGCCAATTGGATAGAGTTCGACATCACCATGGTTGGCTCAGCCGGCGTTTCCGCAGGCCGTCGCGTTGCTTGTCCGCCTGTGCGACCGCCTTGCCGCCCGAGCACGGGTGCCGCGATCGATCGGGCCATGGCGCGTGGCACCTGTGCTTGCGCAGCGCAGCGGTCACACAGACCGAGACGAATCCGGTGACATCACCAAAGCCACAGCTTGACAAACCCCGTCGTCCCGCAGACGGTGCGGGCGGGATGGTTCCCCAATGCCGGACCGGCAACGGGGATGAAAAGGGAACACGGGATGACGCCCGCACCGGGCGTCAAGCCGTGGCTGCCCCCGCAACTGTGCGCGGAGAGTGTTTCCCGATGATGCCACTGGTCGCCTGCGGGCGGCCGGGAAGGTCGGGCGACACTGAGACCCGCGAGCCAGGAGACCTGCCATTCCCGTCATACCCATCTTCAGACCGGCCGGGGTGTGCCGGAAGGAGGAGTGTTCATGCTGTTGCCATCCGACCCATCCCGACCGACGGCGCGACCGCGCATTCCCGCCACCATCGTCACCGGCTTCCTGGGAGCCGGCAAGACCAGTCTGCTACGTCATCTGGCCCAGGGCCGTGGCGGCCGGCGTCTGGCCTTCCTGATCAACGAGTTCGGCGATCTGGGCGTCGACCGGGAGATCCTGACCGGCTGCGGCATCCCCGACTGCCGGGACGAGGATGTGATCGAACTGGCCAACGGCTGCCTGTGCTGCACCGTGGCCGACGACTTCCTGCCGGCCATGGAACGACTGCTGGCCCTTGATCCGGCACCCGATCACATTGTGATCGAAACCTCAGGGCTGGCGCTGCCCAAGCCGCTGGTGCGTGCCTTTGCCTGGCCGGAGGTGCGTATGCGGCTGACCGCCGACGGCGTCATCGCTCTGATCGATGCCGATGCCGTGATCGACGGCCGGTTCGCCGCTGATCCGACCCTGGTGACGGCGCAGCGCGCGGCCGACGACAGCATCGACCACGAGGCCCCGCTGGAAGAGCTGTTCGAGGAGCAACTGGGATCGGCTGATCTGGTGGTGATCAACAAGGCCGACCGGATCGGCGACGGCGCCCGCGGGGCAGTCGAAGCGGCGGTGACGCCACATCTGCGCCCGGGCGTGCGCATGCTGTGGACCTGCTTTGGCCGGCTTGATCCGGCCGTCGTGCTCGGCCTCGGCATCGGCGCGGAGGACGATCTGGACAGTCGCCGCTCGCACCACGAGGACGAAGGTGACCACGAGCACGACGAGTTCGTCAGCTTCGTGCTGACCCTGCCGCCGGTCACCCAGCCGAGCGGCATCCTGGACCGGTTGCGCGAGGCCGCCGACCGGTTTCCGATCCTGCGTGTCAAGGGCTTCCTGGCCGTGCCGGACAAGCCGATGCGGCTTCTGGTGCAAGGCGTCGGCCGGCGTTTCGAGAGCTATTTCGACCGACCATGGCGACCGGAGGAGTTGCGACAGGGGCGGCTCGTGGTGATCGGTCAGCGCGACGCCGGTGCCGGTTTGACGGCAATCGATCCGCCTGGCGTGGCGGATTTGCTCGGCGCGGAGGTGGCGACCGGGCCCTGAAGCTCGGCTCGGCCGGCATCCCGGTCCGTCAGGATGGCGGCGAGCCGAGCGATCGACGGCGAGATGAAGCACAGATCGAAGACGAGGGGCGACAGGGCGAGCCGTGGCCCGAAGTCAATGCGCTGCAGTCGGCCATCGCGACGCTCCATCTCCACGAGCTTGAGCGGCAGGGTTCCGATGCCAAGCCCACTGCACGTCAGGTGGACCATGGTGGCAAGCGCGCTCGAGCTGTGGATGACCGGTCCGCGGAACCGGGCATCCCGAAAGAACCCATCGACCTCGCACGCCGGCGGCGTGCCCCGCGAGAACGTGATCACCGAGCGTCCATCCAAGACCCGCCGATCCAGCGGTACGCCCTCGGCCGTGCCAGACGGCGGATCCATCCGATCCGGTTCGACCGGACTGCCCGCCCCGGCGGCGAACTGGGCGACCAGCGCCGGTGCCGCGAACCAACCGAGCGCGACCCGTTCGATTTCAGTCGCCTGGGCGCCCTGCGGCACCCATTGACGCATCAGGATGGCGATGTCGATCGCATTGTCCAACAGGGCCCGGCTGAGCTGCTGCGACACGTCGACCGAGAGTTCCAGGCGGATCCGTGGCGCGGTTTCGGTCAACCGCTCGAGCAGGCGGGGCAAACTCGTGTGCACCACGGTCTCGGCCACACCGATGCGCAGCGTGCCGTTCAGCGCGGCATCGGCGGTGAATTCGATGGCAATTTCGTCGCGCAGAATCAGCAGTCGCTGCGCCTGCTCCAGGAACCGACGACCGGCCGGCGTCAACCGGACGCCGCGCCGCGACCGTTCCAGGAGGGCAACGCCGAAGGCCTGTTCGAGCTGTGCAATGCGGGCGGAGATCGCAGATGGTGCCAGGCCGAGTCTTCCGGCGGCGGCACGAATCCCCGCTTGCCGGGCCACTTCATCGATGATCTGAACGTCTCTCAAGCCGAACATCGATCCCGGTGCCTTTGCGATCGGTCATACAGTGTTCTGTGCATCTGAACAATATCTGAGCATTTTGATCACTTGACAAGAACGTTCGGTTGTGTCGGATTACGGTATCCATAATGGGAGACAAGGCCCATGCCCGACACGTTCGCCCCACCGCTGCCCGAGCGGGCTGCCGCTTTCCGGCGGAGGGTCCGCTCCGGACGGTGCACGACGCCGACCAGCGGCATGGTACCAGGCGCGCTGCAGGCCAATCTTACGATCCTGCCGGCGGCCGATGCGGACGCGTTTGCCGAATTCTGCCGCTTGAACCCGCGGCCATGCCCGCTTTTGGCGATGGGGGCTCCCGGCTCGCGCGCCTTGCCGGATCTGGCGGCCGATCTGGACCTCGCCACCGACGTCCCTGCTTATCGGGTGCTGCGCGACGGCGAAATGGCCGAGTGTCTACCCACGCTCGCCCCGCTTTGGCGCGACGACTTCGTGGCCTTCGCACTCGGTTGCTCGTTCTCCTTCGAACAGGCCATGGAAGAGGCGGGTATCCCGGTGCGGCATGCACGGTTGGGCAAGAACGTGGCCATGTACGTCAGTAACCTGACCACCACGCCGAACCCGCCGTTCCACGGTCCCATGGTCGTTTCCATGCGCCCGATCCCTGCCGACCGGGCAACCGACGTGATCGACCTCTGTCACCGTTTTCCACAGGCCCATGGCGCCCCCATCCACATCGGCGCGCCGGAAGATCTTGGCATCCGGGATATCCTGCGCCCGGATTTCGGCGATCCGCCGGATGTCGAAGCCGGCGAGGTGTGCGCGTTCTGGGCCTGTGGCGTGACCGCGCAAATCGTTCTGTGTCAGGCACGCCTACCCCTCGCGATCACCCATGAACCTGGACATATGCTGATCACCGATCTTGACGCGTCCCGCCCCTGGGCCGGCGCGGCTTTCGGCGTCGGCACGCCGGCATTCGCGGACCATCGTTAGGTTGCCGGCCGCACGGACGGCCGCGATTCTCCATATCCGAAACCAAAGCGGGAGGATGAAGTGCTCACATCTGCTGGAATGCATCGGGTTGGCCCCGTGGCAGGCGCCGTTCTCGGTTTGGCCCTGTTGGCTCCGACGGGCGCAGGTGCCGAAACCCTCTCGGTGGTCGGGAGCTGGTCGAGCCTGCCGCTGTATCAGCAATACGAAGCACCGTTCTGGACCGAACACCTGCCGGCCGCCTCGAACGGCACCATCGATGTGCAGATGACCACCTTCAACCAGATGGGCGTGTCCGGTGGTGACGTTTACCGGCTGCTCGGCGATGGTGTGTTCGACGTCGGCATGACGGTGGCCGACTACACGGTCGGCGATGCGCCGGAACTGGAAGGCCTGGATGTGCCGCTGATCGCCACCGATGCCGCCAGTGCCCGCGCCGCCGTGGACGCGGCGCGGCCGATGGTGGAAGACATCATGCGCGACCGCTTCAACGCCAAGCTGCTGGCGATCGCGCCCTATCCGCCGCAAATCGTGTTCTGCAAACCCGCCGTGGCCGGCCTGGCGGATCTGCAGGGCCTGAAAATCCGCGGCTCCGGGCGCATGACCACCAAGCTTATGGATGCCCTGGGTGCCGAGGGCGTCAATGTTGGCTTCTCCGAGGTGCCCGGGGCCCTGCAGCGTGGTGTGATCGATTGTGCCATCACCGGCTCGGGGTCCGGCTACAGCGCTGGTTGGCACGAAGTCTCGACCCATGTCATGCCGTTGCCGCTGGGCGGTTGGGACCCGGTCGTGACGGCCATGAACCTGGACCGTTGGACCACCCTTCCGGCGGAGACCCAGGAACTGATCCTGAGTGAAATCGCCGAAGCCTTCGAAGCCCCGGCCTGGGACAGCGCGGCGGCGTCGCTGGAGATCGACCTTGCCTGTCTGACCGGCTCCGGCGACTGCCCGCTCGGCGCACCGGCAGGGATGACCCTGGTCGAGGCCAGCGAGGCCGATGCGGAGACAGCCCGCCGCATTCTGGTCGAGATCGTGCTGCCCGATTGGGCCGAGCGTGCCGGCGAGGCGTGGAAGACCCGATGGAACGACAGCGTCGGCCAGGTCACTGGCGTCAGCATTCCCTGAAGCTGATCCCCGAAAACTCCCGTGCGGCGGAGCGTTGCCATGGACCTGCATCGGTGTTGCCATGCGCTCCGCCGCGTCAATCGGGCCGTCGGTCTGGCCTGCGGCGCGGTCCTGGTTGCCGCCTGCGTCATGATCCTGGTCGAGATCGTGTTGCGCCGCATCGCATTCGGTCTGATCGGCGGAACCGACGAGCTGTCCGGCTATGTCATGGCGGCCGTGGCCAGTTGGTCGGCGGCCTATGCGCTGATCGAGCGCGCGCATATCCGCATCGACCTGGTGCATCGGCAACTACCCGGACCTGGCCGCACCCTTTTGGATCTGGCCAGTCTGGCCACCTTGCTGGCGGTTTCGGTCATCATCACGGTCTATGGCTGGCGCGTGCTGGATAAGACCTTGACCAGCGGCGCCACGGCCAACACGCCGCTGGAAACGCCGCTGTGGATTCCGCAAACACTCTGGCTCGCCGGTTGGGTTTGGTTCGCCGTCTCCAGCGCCGCTCTGCTGGGGCTGACCTGCTGGGCGTTGCTGCGCGGCGCGCGGGCGGTGGCGTGCCAATTGGCCGGGCCGGAGGGTGACGAGACCGCCGAAACCGCGTCGCAAGGCGGGGGCGCATGACATGATTGGCGCGTTGACGGTCTGGTTGCTCGGCTTGCTCCTGCTCTCGGTGCCGGTTGGGCTGACGTTGTTTCTGCTCGCCTTCGGGGTCGATGCCTTCTATTCGGTGTTCCCGTTGATCCGCGGATTGGGACAGATTCTCTGGTCGGCCAGCGACAACAGCCTGTTGATCGCGATCCCGTTCTTCATCCTGCTGGGCGAACTGCTCGTGCGCTCGGGCGTGGCGGAGCGCACCTATCGGGCGTTGGACGCCTGGCTGTCGTGGCTGCCGGGCGGCCTGATCCATGCCAACATCGCGACGGCCACTTTCTTCTCCGCGACCTCCGGTTCCTCGGTCGCCACGGCGGCCACCGTGGCCACGGTGGCGACGCCCCAAGGGGCCAAGATCGGCTATCACCCGTCGCTGTTCGCTGGCGCGATCGCCGCGGGGGGAACGCTCGGCATCATGATCCCGCCGTCGATCAACCTGATCGTCTATGGCTTTTTGACCCAGACCTCGATCCCCCAGCTCTTTTTGGCCGGCCTGGTGCCGGGGTTGCTGTTGGCGCTGTCGTTCATGGGGCTCACTGCGGTGTTGTGCGCCGTGCGCCCTGGCCTGGGTGGGCCGACCAAATCGGCGACCTGGGGTATGCGCTGGCGTGGACTCCTGGATCTGATGCCGATCGTCGGCCTGTTCCTGGTGATCATCGGCTCGATCTACGGCGGCTGGGCCACACCGACCGAGGCGGCCGCCGTCGGCGTTGCCATCGCGACACTGATTGCCGCCGCGCACCGCAGCCTGACTCGACGCAACGTCACCGCCGCCCTCTTGGGGACGGTCAAGGTGACCGGCATGATCCTGTTCATCATCTTGGCCGCATCCTACCTCACCTATGCGCTGGGGGCGGCCGGGTTGGGACGGGACTTGCAGGCCTTGCTGGCGGGGCTCGATCTTGGTCCCACCGAGACCATGCTCGCGATCATCGGGCTTTACATCGTGCTCGGCTTCTTCATCGAAACCCTGTCGCTGATGGTGGCGACCATTCCGATCGTCGCACCGGTGGTGCTCGCGTTGGGCTACGATCCGGTGTGGTTCGGCATCATGCTGATTCTGCTGGTGGAGATGGCCTTGATCACGCCGCCGGTGGGCCTCAACCTATTCGTGGTGGAGGGCGCGCGTCGCTCGGTCGGGGTCCCGGGCGGCCTGACGCAAATCATGTGGGGCGCCATGCCCTATGCCCTGATGATGCTGGTGATGGCCGGGCTCCTCCTGGCCTTCCCCGGTTTGGCGCTGTGGTTGCCGGGACAAGGCGTGTGAGGGTAGCATGACAGGACCGATGCGGTTCGATACGCCGGACGGGACAGGGCTTGAGGTCGGGCTGACACGCTGCCTGATCGCGGGCTGGACCGGGCGGGACGCCGCCAAAGTCGCGGCACATATCGAAGAGTTGGCCGAACTCGGGGTGCCGCGCCCATCTGCCACACCATTGTACTACCGGGTGCCGTCGACGCTGGTGACGCAGGCCGACCGGGTGCAGGTGGTGGGCGAGGCGACCGGCGGTGAAGTCGAGCCGGTGGTGATCGACGATGGCCGGACCTTGTGGTTGACGCTCGGCTCCGACCATACCGATCGGGCCCTGGAGAGCACCAGCGTCGCCCATGCCAAGGCGGTGTGCGCCAAACCCGTGGCCGCATCGGCGTGGCCTTGGCACGTGGTTTCCGATCGGCTGGATAGTTTGACCCTGCGTGCCGAGGTCAGTTCCGACGGATGGACCTGGACCCCGTATCAAGAGGGTGCTTTGGCTGCAATCCTGCCGCTCGGGCAGTTGGTCGCCGGTGCACCGGACACACGGTCAGGCCGCTTGGGGGAAGGCAGCATTCTGTTTTGCGGCACGCTGCCGGCAATTGGAGGTGTCCGCCCGACCCCATGGTTCCGCGCCACGCTCGACGATTCCGACACCGGCCGTAGGCTGCAGTTGTCCTACGTCACCGAAAGCTTGCCGGTGATTGCCTGATGGTTACCGCGGGCCAGGGGGGCTGGTCCGCGGCGGCTCTGTTCAACGGTTGAAGGTTTCAAGCGACAGCACGGCGTCGCACACCGCACCGTCGTGGGTGCCGACCCAGACGTCGAGCCAGCCGTTGGACGGCCGGGTCAGGGAAATCCGGGCGTCCAGGTTGCCGTTGTCGTCGTCGTCATAATACCAGTTAGCGGCGCCGGTGCTGATCAGGAGCACGCTGTCGCATTCGCTGACCACACTGATGACCAGGCTGTAGCGGCCGAGGCCGGTCAGCTCGAAGGAGAAGTCAGGCGCCGTCGTGACGAAGCCGCGGCCCCGGTCGGTTTGCGGTCGGACATGCGGACAGCGCCGGATGTCATTCTGCCCGCCGGCACGCACGCGGAAGCTCTTCGGTGAATACAAATCGTTGCCGGACAACCGATACACGCTGCCATACTGACTGTGATCCGGGCAGGCAACCGCCGTGCCGCTGATCAGAGCCAAGAGGCATGCCAATAACGCCACGCGGGCCATTGGTCTCTCCCATTTGTCTACGCCAGTGAAGCGCGTACCAAACTACGCAGCCGGTCGCGATCCGTCCAGAATTATGCATTTACTGCGACCCGGCACGCCGTCCATGACACACCACACGGTTGCGTCCGGTCTGTTTGGCCTCATACAAAGCCGCGTCCGCGTGCTTGATCAGCCGGTCGACGCCCAGTCCGGGGGCTGCTTCGGCCAGACCGAAGGAGGCGGTGATGCGCAGCGTGCGTCCATCGGGCAAGCCCATGGCGGCTTGTTCCAAATCCCGGCGCAGCCGTTCGATGATGGGCACGGCGTAACCCAAAGTCGTGTTCTTCAAGCCAACCAGAAACTCCTCACCACCCATGCCGAAGGCCTCGTCCATGGCCCGGATGCTGCGCGAGATGTGGGCGGCGGTGGCGGCAAGCACCCCATCGCCGGCATCGTGTCCATACCGGTCGTTGACACATTTAAAGTGGTCGATGTCCGCCAGCGCCAGACAAAACGGCTGCTGGGTGCGGGCGAAGCGCGCGAGTGCGCGGGTGATACCAACGGCCCGAAACAAGGACCGGTCCTCGGGCCGCCCTGCTTCGGAGCGCCGAAACCGAACGTGTCCTCAATGCGGGCCGTGGGTATGATTTCTTCCACCATGCCGCGGCGCGTGCGCAGGCCGGT
>JANQJV010000250.1 GCA_028281465.1 Azospirillaceae bacterium
GTCTCCCGCGCGCGGCCAAACCGTTCTGTGTTGCGATGAAGCAGAGAACCCAATGTCGCGCAGGCCGTAGGGCGCGCTTCAGCGCGCCGCAGCTTGCGCCGATGTTCGAACCCGGCGCCCAGTCGCGGCGCGCTGAAGCGCGCCCTACCTGTGTCCACTATGGTGTTCGGAAGGTGCCGCTTTTCCACGGCGCAGTGGGTATTGCGGAGGGCCAGGACAGAGAGGTCCAGCAGCGTCTTGCGCGCTGTGAAGCGCTCAGAATCACACGAGGCTCTCCATCCTATCACCAACCGTGGAACTCGCCCGACGCCCCCGATTCACGCTCAACCGGCGCTTGGGACGACGCGGTGGCCAGCGCGGTCGAAAAGGTGGCAGGCCGTCGGGTCGACCGTCAGCGTCACCTGGTCGCCGGGGACAAGCGGTGTCGTGCCTTCAGCCTTGAACCGCAAGGCATTCGGCAATTTGTCGACGCTGCAATAGACGAGCGCTTCGGCCCCAAGGTGCTCGACCACGTCCACGGTGGCATGCAAAAGGTCCTCGGATTGGCGTTCGGCACGCGGCCCGGCTGTGAAGTCCTCCGGCCGCACGGCCACCGTCACCGCCGAGCCGGGCACGACGGGCCGGGCCGGCAGTGCCATGACAGCCCCGTTGACCAGGCGCACCCGCGTCGACCCGGGATCGCCGTCTTCGACCATGCCGTCCAGCAGATTGATCTTGGGCGCACCGATGAACTCGGCGACGAACAGCGAGGCCGGTCGCAGATAGAGCTCCATCGGTGTCCCAACCTGCATCACGCGCCCTTCGTTCAGAACGACGATCCGGTCCGCCATGGTCATGGCTTCCACCTGATCATGGGTGACGTAGATCATGGTGTTGCCGATTGCGTGATGCAGACGGCTGAGTTCGACGCGCATCTCGGCGCGAAGCGCCGCGTCCAGATTCGACAGCGGCTCATCGAACAAGAACACGTCGGGCTCGCGCATCAGAGCGCGCCCGATGGCGACGCGCTGGCGTTGCCCGCCGGACAGTTGGCCCGGCTTGCGGTCGAGCAGCGGGTCAAGCTGCAGGCGCTTTGCCACCTCGGCGGCCCGACGTCTCCGTTCGGACCGACCGACACCTTTCAACCGCAAACTGAACGACATGTTCTCCCAGACCGTCATATGCGGATAGAGCGCATAGGATTGGAACACCATGGCCGCGCCGCGATCGGGTGCCGGCACCTCGTTCATGCGTTTGCCGCCAAAGCGAATGTCGCCAGCATCGACCGCTTCGAGCCCGGCGATCACGCGCAAGAGGGTCGATTTTCCACAGCCGGATGGCCCGACGAAGGCGACGAAGGACTGGTCGGGGATGTCCAGCGAGATGTCTTTGAGCACGTCATGGGCGCCAAAGCTCTTGCGAACCTGCGACAGCGTCACCGCGACCATGACCGAGTCCCTTCCGCACACGCCGACCGTGTCATTTGACGGCGACCTTCGCCAGGATGTCCCGTGTCTGGCCTTCGAGATCGAGCGTGCGATCGGCGGAAATCTGCCCCGCGAAATAAGGCATGGTCGCACCGGCCGGCACCTCGACGACCTGGCTCATGCGCTTGCCGGTGCGCCGGCGGATCACTGGATCGGTCATGATATCCCCTGGTTACGCGGCCCCTGGTTACGCGGCCCCGGGCTACGCGGCGGTGTCGGGGCCGGGCCCCTGCATTTCGGCACGCATGATCTCGGCCACCCGGGCCGACAGCACGTCGACGGTCTTGTCGCGATGGGCCCGGCCGACCTCGAGATCGGCCTTGGTCGGTTCGCCGTTGATGCCGCCGGACTGGGGGTGGATGGCGTGACGCGAGCGCAGCTTGTACCAAGGCTTGTCGATCCTGAAATCGGCAGCCCGCTCCGGGTGGTAGACGGCACCGGTGACCGCGGCGACTTCGGTCTCGCCCTTGTCGGCGTGGTGGATGCCGGTGATGCCGGCCTCGGTCCACCAGTTCCAGCAGGCCAGCTTCGCATCCGGATAGGTCTGCCAGATGGTCCAGAACGCGGCCTCGCAGGGGGCCTTGTTGGCGCCGTGGCCACTGATGAAGATCAGGCGCCGAAAGCCATGGAAACAGAACATGGCGCCAAGCTCGGCGATGACGGTGGTGAACGTCCCCGTGGTCAGTCCGATGGTGCCCGGATAGTCGCGCATTTCATCGGCAAAACCATAGGGCAATCCCGGCGCGAGAATGGCGCCGGTGCGTTCGGCGATCGCACGGGAAAAGTACTCTGCCGTATCGATATCGACGCTGAGGGAGAGATGCGGACCATGCGCCTCGATCAGACCGATCGGGATCAGCACCGGCACGCGCCGGTCGAGCGCATCGACTTCCGGGTTGGTCAGCCGCTTCCACTCAATCATCGTCCCGATCTCCACATGCCACTTCCTGCTCGATGTGCATCATTCATGGACCTTTGGGCATGGACCTTTGGGTGCCTCGCCGGTGTTCGTGCCGCTCCGGGTCAGCACCGCTTTCATCGTCGCCTCGTCGGTCACCAGCACATGCACCAAACCGGTCCGCAAGGCTCCGGTGATCACGTCGACCTTGCCGTCGCCGCCCGACGCCAGAACGAGCGATTTCATGGCGCGCAGATCTTTCAGCCCCGGTCCCACCAGTTGGCGATTGACGGGGTGGTCGATCGGCGCGCCGTCGATATCGATGAAGGTGCCGAGCAGATCGCCCACCGCTCCCGCCGCCACCAACTCTTGCGCCGGAACGCCTTTGGGCAGGGCGTGACGGATCAGCAGCGACGCATCGGTCATGCCGCCGGCGGCAAAGCAGGCCACATCGGTTCGCATGATCAGATCAAGGACGGACGCATAGAAATTCTGGCTGGTCAGCACGCCGCTCGCGTCCGGCGTATCGGCATAGATGGGTGCGGTCATATAGTAGCGCTCGGCCTTGAGAAGGCGGCCGATCTTGCCGATGAGATCGATGGCGTTTTCCTCGGATGACCGGGGCAATGCCCCCAACAACGTCACGATCTTGCTCTCCGGCCGGATGGATGGCCGCAGATAGCGCAGCATCTCGCGCAAGGTCTGCCCCCAACCAAATCCAAAGATGGTTTGCCGGGGATCGGCCAACTGCTCGGACATGTACCGAGCCAATCCAGCCCCGACCATCGCCGCGGTGCGCTCGGACCGCAGCGGCGTTGGCACGACGACCGCATCGCGCAGCCCGAACGCTTCCATCGCGCGCCGTTCCAGCGCGATGCAAGACGCCATCGGCGTCGTGATCTCGACCCGCACCCAGCCCCGCTCGCGGCACTCGGCCAGCATCCGATTGACCCGAAACCGCGACACGCCCAGCGCGTCGGCAATCGCGGCCTGGGTGCGTTCCTCGATGAAATAGAGCCACGCAGCCCGCAGCATCAGCGCCTGCTCCCGGTCTGCGATCCGGCGGTCCGCCGACGGACCTTCGGCGGGGTCTTCAGGAGACGGCACAGTCGACCTCGCTGAGGTATAGTATCAAATTTTGTTGCTGACAATTTACAAATGTGCTAATTGATCGTCAATACCCCATGGCACGGCGGCACACGCTGCGGCCCGAAAAAAGAGGAAGCGACCTTGAAAGCACCCCCTGTTTGGATCACTGCCGCCGCCGTGGCGCTGGCGCTTCCGACGGCCGCGTACCCGCAGACCGATATCAACATCATCGCGTTCGCCCCGGGATTTGCCTGGGCCGACATGTTCGGCCCCTCCGGCACCGACAAGACCGCCAAGCTGCGCGCCTTCGAGGCAGCCAACGACATCACGGTCACCATCGAGTTTGCCGACGAAGAGACGGCGCGACAGAAGGTGTTGCTCGATCTGGTCAACCGAACCGGCACCTATGATCTGGTCTTGCTCGGCTCGGACGGAGCGGTGCAAACCTTCTCCTACGCCGGCTATCTGGAGCCGCTGGACGATCTTGTGTCGACGGCGACCGAGTACTTCGATCCGGACGCGGTCTATCCGCAGTTTCTGGACGCCAACCGCGTCGATGGTCGGCTTTGGGCGCTGCCGTACTACTCCTTCGGCGCCGGTGTGATCTACCGCAAGGACATTTTCGAGCGCTACGGCATCACCGAATTTCCCGGCACGACCACCGAACTTGAAGAGGTTCTGGCGACGATCAAGGCTGGCCTCGAGGCCGACGGCATCACCGACGTCCACCCGCTGACCATGCGCGGCGCACCGGGCGAGGAGCCCAGCCTCGATCTGAGTGGCTTCGTCTATGCCTATGCCGGTTATCCGGCCTGGTTCGAGGGCGGAGCGATCACGCCGGACCAGATCAAGGAAACCAACGCCAAGCCGATCTTTACCGGGGATTTCCGAGACGGTTTCGAAACCTTCGTCAACTGGTCCAAGGCTTACGGTCCGGACGGCATCGCCACCCACACCTGGGTCGACATGATGAACCTTTACGGCGCCGGCCAGGCGGCCGTCTTGATGCCGTCGGCGATCAACGGGTTTGCGGCACTCGGCGGCACGGAAAACGAAGCCGTCGCCACTCACACGGCATTCGCGCCGTCGCCGGTCGGCCCCTCCGGCAAACCGGTCCAGAGCTTCTGGACGTTCTCCATCGGCGTCAGCGCGTTTTCCGACAACAAGGACGCGGCCTTCAAGACGCTGGCTTTCCTGACGGGAGAGCAGGCCATGCAGGGGTTTGCGGAAACGATCGGGTGGCCCTACTCGACCTTCCCGTCGATCACCCACGGCGACGTGCTGTCAACCCGATGGCCGGCCGACATGCTCGCGCAGATCGAAGCCAGCTACGAACAGGCCAACCCGCGGTACTTTCCCTACATCCCCGAGCTGAACGCCTTCATGGATCGGATCGGCACGGCGGCCTCCGAGGCGATCTCCGGATCCCAGACGACCGACGAGGCGCTCGAAGAGCTGCAGGCCTGGGCCGTGCAGCGCATGGAGCGCGCCCGCTACTACGACTAACAAGACACTAACGGTGCCGTTGGGCAAACGGATCCATCCGGGGAGGCCTTTGTGGGAGCGCCGACGCCTCGTCGGCCTCGTGTGCACGCCGGTGCGGGGGCCGCCGTCGGATGGCCACAGCGCCGCGGACGGCGGA
>JANQJV010000148.1 GCA_028281465.1 Azospirillaceae bacterium
TTTGGGGGTCGCTGGAGCCTGTTAACGTCTTGATCTTGCACGATGGGAGTTTGCCAAATCGCGTGTAGTGAAGACCAATCCCCTTTTTAAGAATCCGCCTCACGGTTAAAATACAGCGGTCAATTTCCCGCCGCCGATAGTAGGGAAGGCAATAGGCCCTTGCCCATCGGCCCAATCTAAGCCCGACGACCGAACCACGCCCCAGCGTCGCGGTCGCACTCCCCGGATACGATCCCCTTGTAGTGAAGACCTTTGGTAAGAGGGGCAAAATGGGGGGCAATGGCCCAAGATGACGATCTGCTGAACCTACACCCCATTGATTTGGCTCGAAGAATTCTGGCATCCCTTCGGCACCTTCATGATCTGCCACCCATTTTGCCCCTCTTACCGTCGCCTCCAATAACTCGTTGAAACCTTTGCTGAACGATCGCAGATTGCCCGTTTCAGGATTGGTCAACACGAAGTCATTCTGATCCGGCTCACTGCCGGTCTTGTCCTTCCAGTAGTCCCTGAACACGTCGAAATATAGCGTGATCGCTGGCACGGGAATGATGGTCCGGCCTTCAGCCTTCTTACCATGCACCCGAAGGTTGATCTGATCGAACCGTTCGCCAATCGTTTTCTTATTACGCCCACCATAGCCGAGCACATCGCTCCAGCGCAGGTTATTGAATTCGGTAGGACGCATGCCCGGGAACGTCAGGATCATTCAGTAGGCGTGCAGGAGACGTCGCTGCCATGCGATGGAACGGTTGAGACGATATTTGTTCCCGTTTCGGTCCAGCATGCTCCCATTGCTGATTCTAAGCCGTTCCAAGAAGCGTTCCCGTGCCGTTTTCTTAAAAAGCTCAAACGCCTCCATGGAGAAGGATGGTCGGTTCACCTTTGTCGGTTTGGGCAGATCGATCTTGGGCAGTGTGGTCTACGGGGCGTGTTTTCTGCCAATCGCGAATCGGAGGATACTCCTCAGAAGGATGATCTCCTTCTCGATCTGCCTTTCCGATGGCGGGCGATTCTCAGGTTTGATAGGCCGTGACACCCACCGTCCGCCCCGGCGGTATCTGATCTCCTTGACGTCCTGACGGGACGGTCCTGCCAATAGGACCGACGCCAGCGTATCCATGGCTGAAAGTCGGCTTCGATCACGTCCTCAATCGGTTGGGATCCGAAGAATGGCGTGAAGTATCTTTTGATTATCGCGGGATGCTTCTCAGTGTGATAGGGCTTCAACCGGCCTTGTTTGACGCCTTCGACCAAGTCTTCGATGAACTCCGCCACAACGTCCTTTGAAGAGTCTTGGGTCGGGCGGCAGGCCTTGCTCAGTTCGGACGGTCGTTTCCGCCCAAATGTGATGGGCTTTGCGCCGTGCTTCCTTGTACAATCCGACCTGCCAAGCGACCGTTTCTTCCGGCCGGTACCAGGTACGCTATAGCGCATATACCAAGCGCTGCTGTTGGGGCGCTGGAACAACTGGTACGGGGTCAGTAGATCGGGCAGTAGCCATTGGCACACCTCTTGATCACCCACTCCCCAAACTACGCTAAACGTGCGCTAATTCACGGGCCAAGAGAAAAATTACGTCCCGTATTCCGGGGTCTCTTGACGGGGGGTAGGCTAAGACTTGGGCCAACGTAAAACCGCCCTATCCATGGCATCAAGAGTATCGTGTAAGTGCCTGAAATAAATGGTGCCCAGGGGCGGATTCGAACCACCGACACGGGGATTTTCAGTCCCCTGCTCTACCAACTGAGCTACCTGGGCAAGCCGGCCATTTTGAACACCGGAAACCGTGCTTATAGGACCGAATCCTGCACGTGTCCAGCCCTGTTTGGCGCTCTAGTCAAAAAACGCCTGCGGGCTGCGCCTTGCGGGCTCACCATGTCTTGACTTGTCGGGTCCGCCCCCATCGGCAATGTAGGGACCAGCAGCAGAGTTTTGATGGGGAGCACCATGTTGGTTCGGTCGAAACGCGACTGGGAGATGCAGGAATGCGACGCGACGCCGGAAGCAAGTTACCTCGACCGGCGCCGGCTGCTGGCCAGCATGGGTTTTGTCGGCCTTTCGGGTTTGTTTCCCGCAGGCGCAGCGCGAGCGGCCGACCGTGACCCCAACGCCGACAAATACCCAGCTCCGCGCAACACCACCTTTACGCTGGACCGGCCGCTGACCAGCGAAGAGGACGCGACCACCTTCAACAATTTCTACGAGTTCGGGTCGCACAAGCGCATTTGGCGTGCCGCCCAGCAACTGCGCATTCGGCCCTGGAGCATCGTGATCGATGGGTTGGTGGAACAAGAACGCACGGTCGATGCTGATGCTTTGATCGCGCGCATGCCTCTGGAAGAGCGCCTCTATCGGTTCCGCTGCGTCGAAGCTTGGGCCATGGCTGTGCCGTGGACCGGGTTTCCCATGAAGGCCCTGGTCGACTTCGCCCGGCCCTTGGGGTCCGCAAAATATGTACGCATGGAAACATTCCTCGATCCGGAGCGAGCGTCGGGACAGCGACAGTTCTGGTATCCCTGGCCTTATGTGGAAGGTCTGACCATGGCGGAAGCGACGCACAACCTGACCTTGATGGTGACCGGTCTGTACGGCAAGCCGCTGCCGCCTCAGAACGGCGCGCCGATCCGTCTGATCGCGCCATGGAAGTACGGCTTCAAGTCGGTCAAATCGATCGTAAGGTTTACCTTCACGGACACGCGGCCCGTGTCATTTTGGGAGACCATCCAAGGCAGCGAGTACGGCTTCTGGGCCAATGTCAACCCGGATGTGCCGCACCCGCGGTGGAGCCAAGCCACCGAGCGCATGCTCGGCACCGAGGAACGCAGGCCGACGCAGTTGTACAATGGATACGGTGACCAGGTGGCGCCTTTGTATCGAGACCTTCAGGACGAACCATTGTATATGTAACCTCGCGGTGGCCCAAGGGACCAAGGGGGATCGGCATGGACCTGTTCGACACGTCAAGGAAGGGCAGGCAGCAAAGATTTTCTGCCGCCCTGATTGCCGCGGCGATCGTGGCCGCCAATTCGCCGGCCGCACTGGGCAACGCCGTATCGATCAGCCAGGACAGCCATGCCGGCTCTTCGACCTCCATCAATGCGATCACCATCAACGGCCGGGCCGGGAACGCGGAGATCCGCGTGGTGAACGGGCGTCTGTGGATCGGCGGGATCGAAATTCCGCCAGAGGCGACGGACTACATCGACGATGCCGGCCGTCGGTACCGTATCGATCGCTCCGGCGGACAGCTATCCGTCCAGACCGTACAGCCGCCGTCTTCGTCTGATTGATCCGATCCGCAATGGTGCTGTGTGTCGACGTCGCCGCGATTGCGATCTGTGGCTCCCCGGTGGCGTGGGGATAACGCGTGCGTCGACCGACCCAGGCCGACGAAACCAAGCCAAGTTCTGTGGACACGGACAACACAAGGTCCGCTTTGCCGGCCGTACGCCTTTCCTGCCCCATATCAGGTGTGGTACCTCTGGGGTCAACGCGCGTTCACCCGCGGTTCGGCCACCGGCCGAGCGGGTTTGGGGGGAATTGACAGCCCCGAATTCGGTCTTGCGCCGTCGAATGCGGCCGGATCGGTCGGACCAACGGCGCACCCACGGTGTCAGGGGTTGGAGGTCGCACCATGAAGTTGAGCACGAGTCTGGAGCTGATCGTTTTCGTGTTTGTTGTTGCTGCGATGATCTACATCGTCCAACCGGAATCCCGGCGCCAGCCCCAGCATCTCCTGGCCTCGGAGATCGCTCAGCTGGCACCGGAGGCGCCGCGTTCCAACAACGGCCAAATCCCCCTGTTCAACCGCCCACCGCCGCCGACGGCTCCAGAAGAGCCCGGGGCGACCGAAATCGGGACCGGATGTCTCGTCTTCGGTGGTGTCGGTTTGGGACTGGCCTATCTGGTCGGACCGGCGCAGGTGGCGACCCTTGTTACGGCCGGTGCCGCTGTGCCCGCGGCCGGGGCGGTGGCCGCACCAGCGGTTTTATCGACCGCTGCCACGACCGGTGTGCTAGGGTCGATGTTTGCCGCCGGTTGTGCACTCGGTGCGGTCGTCGTCCCTCTGATCTTCACCGGCTACGACACACCCCAAGAGATGGCCTCAGAGTTCGCTGTGGCGTTCGACCGGGCCTCGGCGGCCGTAACCGCGGAACCAGCCCATCCGCGCCCGGCCGTTATTCGGCAAGACGCCGTGACCCGCCAGACGCTGCTCGAACCGTATGAACAACCGCGTCTCATCCACATCGCCTATCGTCCAATGCCGACGGCCGATTGAGCCCGTTCCGATGGCACCCACATCCTCCGGGCGTCGGGTGTGCCTCGCCGCTCCCACGGTCAAACCGGCCGCAGCGAACGGAAATTCATTGCCTGTCCCAGATGTTGGCGGTAGGCATGGTGCCGCTGGGTAGCTACGATGGGAGTCGATGTATCCAGACTCGGGGTCGCCGTCGCGATTCCGGTTTCCTGCCAAGTGCCTGACAACAGCGGGTCACGCAAGTGATTTCGGTCCGAAATCTTGTTTTCGACTATCCGACCAAGCGCGCCTTGCGTTCGGTGTCCTTCGACATCCAGGCCGGGACCATCACAGGCCTGGTTGGCCCCAATGGTGCCGGCAAAACAACCCTGCTGCGGTGTTTGGCCGGCCTGGAGGTGCCGTTCTCTGGTTCCATCACCGTCGATCGCGTCGACGTGACCGAGAGTCCACGCGAGGCGCATCGTCGACTCGGCCTGTTGCAAGATTATCTCGGTCTTTATGATGATCTGACTGGCCGGCAATGTCTGATGTACCATGCGGCTGCCCATAACTTGCCGTTGCGCGATCGCGAGAAGCGGGTTCAGGACATTACCCTTCGGCTGGGCGTTGCCGACCGGTTGGATGACAAGGTCGGCACCCTGTCGCGTGGGCTTCGCCAGCGCTTGGCCATTGCGCAAGCCATGATCCACCGCCCACGCGTGCTCTTGTTAGATGAGCCCGCGGCTGGCCTCGATCCCGATGCCCGCTACCGGCTTTCCGAACTGTTGCGCGTGCTCGGTACCGAGGGCATGACGCTCGTTGTCTCCTCCCACATTCTTGCGGAGTTGGAGGAC
Organism: Azospirillaceae bacterium; assembly: GCA_028281465.1. Lineage (GTDB taxonomy): Bacteria > Pseudomonadota > Alphaproteobacteria > Azospirillales > Azospirillaceae > JANQJV01. Next base: position 5,095 of record JANQJV010000148.1, read on the forward strand.
TACACGACACATATGATGATCCTGCGCAATGGCCGCGTGGTTGAGCATTGTCCAACCCGGGCGCCGATCGGCCGTCCCCGCCGATTGCGCGTGTCATTGGTGTCCTCCTCCTCCGCCCTGCGCCCGGCCTTGGTTGCAGATCCGGCGATTGCCGCGATCGAAGTGGACAACACCAGCAGTTCCGCACGCTTCGACTTCGCCGGCGATCTCGCCGCCCAGGCCCAGCTTCTTCGCAGCCTGCTTGACGGCGGTCTACCGGTCGCGGCCTTGCACGAAGAGCCACGATCGATGCAAGCGGTTTACACCGAAAAGATGCGGGGCCCGAAACGATGAACCCCGAGTTCCAGCGTAATCTTTGGCTCGAATTGCCGACACACCGACTGATTGCCATGCCGGCGGTTTTGATGTTGGTGTTTCTGGCGACCTGGCTGGGTGGCGGTCTGCAGGCCTTGCCGCCAGTCGCAGAGATAACCTTGGCCTTGCTACTCATCGTCTGGGGCAGTAGGCTGGCCGCCGATTCTGTGATCAGTGAAGTAACGGCCCGGACCTGGGACAACCAGCGCATGTCGGACCTCGGGCCGGTCGAGATGACCTGGGGCAAGCTGCTCGGCGCCACGATCTATGTCTGGTACGGAGCCCTGTGGTGTGTCGCCGCCTTCCTGCTCGGGGATGGTGGCGATGAGACCGAGTTGGTCCGTTTGCTTCTGTTGGGATTGCAAGCCCAAGCCCTGGCGCTTCTGGTCAGCCTGCTGTTGCTGCGTCGTGGGACTGAAAATCTCGCCTTCCAGGTGACCATCTCCCAGGTCGCGGCCATTCTTGTGGTGCTGCCCTTTCTCCTGGTGATCAACGCGAGCCCCTACGGCATTGTGCTGTGGTTTGGCCTGGATTTCCCACAACCTGCCTTCCTCCTGGTCTCCCAGGCGATTTTCGTTGGTTTTACCATTGTCGGCGTCTACCGGCTGATGCGTGCAGAGTTGCAGTACCGCGGTGGGCAGGGTGCCTGGCTGTTGTTTGTGGTGTACACCGCGGTCTATGTTGCCGGGTTCGATGGCTTACTGTTGCTGAGCGCCAATTGGCAACTGCCGAGCATTCTGGCGGCACGGTTCGCCATGGCATTCTGTGCTTGTGTGGCCCTGACATATGTCGCTGCATTTGTCGAACCGAAAGGGTTCGTTCGTCTGCGCCGCTGGGTGCAGTTTGCCCAGACAGGCAAGGTTGACCGGGTCATGGAAATGATGCCGACCTGGATGATCAGCGCAGCTCTTGGCGGCATTGCCGGACTTTTGACGCTTGGAGCAACGGCGCTAGCGACCCCCAACAATCCGGATACCTTGATCGAGGTCGGTTCGTTCATTTTGGCCATGGTTCTGTTCTGTACGCGTGACGTGGCCATGGTCTACTATCTTGTTCTGCATGAGCGGTCGCGCCGCGGTCATCTGACAGCGCTGGTTTATTTGGTCATTCTGTATCTTGTTCTCCCAGTGACGTTGCTGTCTGCGCCACCGCCATTGATGGAGCTAACGCCAATCTTCTGGCCGAGCCTGACAGCGGCGCCTGCCATGACCGTTCTCCCCGTTCTGGGTCAGGCCTTGGTTGCCCTGGTGTTGGCGCTACGGCGGTGGCGCTTGGTGCGCAGTATCGAGGCGATGGATAAGCCCAGCCTACCGGATGGCATGCACCACGCTCGGACATAAGGTGGATTGTTGCCACGCTGGCAAGGGAGCCATGATCTCGGTTCGGTTACGGTCCTTGTTCCCTGAGGTGCCGTGACCGATATTGCCATGGCTTTTCAACTCGGCCGGCCCACATGCCTATGCGTCGGGCCTGTGCAAAGGATTGGCTGCGGCCATAGCGGTGGGTGAGAGGGTTGTAAACAAACGCCCAGCCACGCGCCACCATGGCCGCTCCAAGATCGACGCCGGCAATGCTGCAAACACCGACGGCGTTGCGGTTCCGATCGGTGGCCGTCACGCGGCAATTGACGGTACGGTCTGCAACCAGGGCCTCCAGGACTGCGGTGGCAATGGCAAAGCAATCGTACTCCCGGCCATAACGGTTCTTGCACAACTGCCCCTGCAGCGGCGCCGCGATCCCCTCCAAGCGAACCACCGTGCCACCCACACTGATCAGATCGCCGGTCATCGGAACGCCGATACCAGTCAGCAATTCGCCACCCGGCGGATTGGCCCCAACCTCCCGCTGTTGGGCGGCCAAATCGATGGCCAATCCGAGACAGCCGGCAGCCAGAGACCCACCCAGAAAAACAAAACGTCGGAAGATTGCGGTTCCCTTCCACCATTCGAACAAGCGGCCGGAGCCCCGATCAGCCATGCCGATCTTCCTTCTTTGGGCGCCCATGGGAACAATCGCGTGACCGATGTCCCGGTTTGCCTTCGCGAGGATCTTGGTCATTGGGTTCAAGCCATCCCACGGTTGACTTGCGTCGACGGGGGACAGGCGCCAACGGGTCATCCGCAAGGTAAATGGGTCGACGCCAACGATGCCGCTAGAGCCGCCCCCAAGCAGATTGACTCAATCTGCCACGACGATTTTCTCCAAATCGAATGGCCCGAGAATTGTCCGCGAACCAGTTTGAGCGGACAATGCTTCCGGTGCCGGTCGGTCCATCGGGCGGGAAGCTTGAACGGCCGGTAACGCTCATGGTTGGCGCAGCGCTACAGCCTACCCACACTCTGCTCTGTCGGCGCGCCCGACTGGAATAGCGGTTCCACCTCAGCTCCGGGGGACGGGCCATCAACCGCACGAAAGAAACAGGACCGCCGACCGGTATGACACGCCGGCCCCTTCTGGTCGACCAGCAACAGAAGGGTATCGCCATCGCAGTCCAGGCGCATCCCACGCAGCCATTGGTGGTGACCGGATGTGTCTCCTTTGCGCCAACGCTCTCCGCGCGAGCGGGACCAGTAGCACACGCGGCCGGTCTCAAGAGTTTCGAGGATCGTGGCGCGAGTCATCCAGGCGACCATCAACACCTCACCACTGTCGTATTGTTGTGCCACAGCCGTGACCAAGCCGCGGTCATCGAACCGGATCGTATCGAGCAGTGAGGTCAGGATATCCGTCCCCAGACCCTCGGCCACCGTCACATCACACCCCTTTCCATGGGATCGTGGTCATTAGGCATCGGTGCTGGAAGGGCATCGCGCAGCACGTCAAGGGATTGGCGCAGTTTCACGGCGTCCACATTGCGTGTGATGAAGACAAGCCGTGTCGCCCGGTCCGCGGTCGGCCAGTCCGGCAACGGGGCCGGTGGGTGGAATACATGCTGCACGCCGTGCACTGCGATCGGCTGTTCCATGCCGGCCAGAGCGACGATCCCCTTGACCCGTAACAGGTCTGGACCGGCAAAGACGGCCAATGTTTCCGTCCAAAGCTCGAACAGCCGAGGGTCGATCGGCTCCTCAAACCGCACGCAGAACGCCCGGATTTGGTCGTCATGCCGGTTGACATCGTGCTTATGACCTTGTTGATGCGCCTGTTGGCCGTGATCGTGCGCGTCGTGCCCAGTCGCAGCATGATCGTGGTCAGCGCCATCCACGACGCGATAGGCTTCTTCCTTGAGCCAACGGCGCACATCCAGAGACTTCGAGTCCGGGTCGTACAAACCGGCATTGAAAATCCGGGCGGCCTCAACGACACCGTGATCGGCAAGGATCTGCGGTGCCGCCGGGTTCAGCGTGGTCAGCCGGTCTTGCACAGAAGCCAGCCCCTGATCGGAAACCAAATCCCGTTTGGTGATCAACAGGCGGTCGGCAACAGCGATCTGCTTCACGGATTCGGGCTGGCGGGAAAACGTGTCCACGGCCGTGGTCGCATCCACCGTCGTGATCACCCCGTCCAATCGATACCGGGCGGAAATCAGCGGATCGGTCATCAAGGTGTGCAAGATCGGGGCTGGGTCCGCCAATCCGGTCGTTTCTATGACGACGCGGTCAAACCGCGGCACCTCTCCCTTGACCCGCTTCAAGAAAAGGTCTCGCAGCGTCTCGATCAGGTCGCCGCGTATAGTACAACACAAACATCCACTGTTGAGCTGCACCACACTCTCATCAATCGGTCGCACCAACAGATGATCGATTCCGACCTCACCAAATTCGTTGATCACAACGGCACAGCGCGCCATTCCCGATTGGCGCAAAAGGTGGTTGAGCACCGTGCTCTTGCCGCTGCCGAGAAACCCGGTGAGCAGGGACACCGGCAGACATTCTGCCGTGAACGCCGCCACGCCGCCCATGCCCCCCTCCGGCCGCTCTCCGACCGCATCCACCACCGTCAGCGCGCCGCCATGGCCAGGGCCGTGTCGCCCATGCGGCAAGAGAAACCCCATTCGTTGTCGTACCAGGCGAGCACTCGTACGAAGCTGCCATCGACCACCTTGGTCTCGTTCAAGCCAACCACAGACGAGCGGGAATCATGGTTGAAATCGGAGGACACCAGCGGTTCGCGATAGCACCCGAGCACCCCGTTCAGACGTTCGCTGCGCGTAGCCAGCTCAATGGCCGTGTTGATCTCTTCCGCCGACGTCGCCCGCCCCGCCTCGAATTTGAAATCCACCAGCGAGACATTGGGCGTGGGCACCCGCAACGCCGTTCCGTCCAGTTTCCCATTGAGCGCTGGCAAGACCTTACCCACCGCCCGGGCTGCACCCGTGGTGGTGGGGATGATGTTCATGGCCGCCGCGCGCGCACGGTGCAAATCGCTGTGCATCGTGTCCACGATCCGCTGATCGCCGGTGTAGCTGTGGATCGTGGTCATGAACCCCTTCTTGATGCCGACGGTCGCATGCAGAACGGCAGCCACGGGCGCCAGGCAATTGGTGGTACAAGATGCGTTTGACACAATCCGGTGTTCGGCGGTCAACCGGTCTTCGTTGACCCCATAAACCACCGTGATGTCTTCATCTGTCGCCGGTGCGGAGATCAGCACCTTGCCCGCACCGGCCTGAAGATGCGCCATGGCATCCGGTCGTTTCGTGAACCGCCCCGAGCATTCGAACACCATGTCGATGCCAAGGTCGGCCCAGGGCAGCTTGGCCGGTTCGCGCACCTGAAACGTGCGGATATCGCGACCGCCCACCCGCAAAACCGACTCCTGGGCTTCCACGGCGAAGGGCAAACGGCCGTGGACGCTGTCGTACTTCAGAAGATGCGCATTCGTGGCGGAATCGGCCAGATCGTTCACCGCCACCACCTCGATATCCCGGCGGTCGTGCTCGATAACGGCGCGCAAAACCAAACGGCCGATGCGTCCGAACCCATTGATCGCGACCCGAAGTGCCATTCCCGTTTCCCCCTCGCGCCGCACCGGCCTGAGCAGCGCCAACCCTCTGGTGTTGCAGTTTCGTGAGATGGCCGCAGCTTGCCCCCGCAACCGAGCCCGGTCAACCGGCATCTACCACGCGTCGGCGTTGACGCCCAGGCCACACGGGCCTTAACCAAGGGCCTTTGAAAGCCGTGACCCATTCGGAGACCACCCATGAGCCTCTTGCATGACAGCCTGAACCGCCTGGACCGCGCGGTGGCGCGTCTGGACGCGGCGATCGACGCTCACCTCGCCCGCACCAGTGCCAGTCCGTCGGTGCCGCAGGCTGGGGTCGACGATTCGTATACGTCATTGGCGCACAAAGATGACGCCCTTGGCGCAACCGTGGGAACAGCCGGCGCTCTAGGACCAGGACACGCCGATCCCGTGACTGGAGCCTGAGCATGGCAACCGTGACCGTTCACCTCAATGGCATACCCTACGCCGTCGCGTGCGAAGACGGGCAAGAGGATCGGCTGCATCGGCTGGCGCAGCAGGTGGACGACACCATCCGTGGTATTCTAGCCCGGGGGGCCACGGGTACCGAACCACACATCCTGGCGGTGACGTGCCTCGTCCTCGCCGATCGCGTGTTCGATTTGATGGAGGCCACCGCTCTGGCCGAGAAACAGGCCGCGGACCACAAGGCGGCCGACGGGGCCCTGGAGGAAGCGGCGGCCCAGGTCGATGCCCTGAGCAACCAGATCGAGTGGCTTGCCGAGCGCTTGAAACGTGCCTAAGTTTGCCGATGGAAGGACGCTGTGCGGTTCGTCAGGCTGCTTTATCCCCGGGGCCGATACCTTATCTTCCTGGGAGCTGTCCCTGCCGGGATCCAGGTCTCGGTACATGGCGCCCACCTGCTGATGGCAGGCCGCGGAGGATATGCTCATGCCAACGGCCGAAATGGCGCCTTCCTCCCAGCCTTCCGACACGAGGGACCCAAGCTGTGCGTCGCCGCTGCTTGCACAGATCAAGCACGAGGCTCGACGGAGAGCACGGATTCGACGCAAACGGGCCTTGTGCAGCCTCGACAACGATGCCGACGCATTGGCTTGCAACTTCCTCCGTCGTATCGATTTGTCGGGCACGGTTTCGGTGGCCGGTTATTGGCCCATGGGCAGTGAGATGGATGTCCGGTCCTTGCTGACGGCGCTCCATGCGCTGGGGGTGCGTATCCTGCTGCCGGAAGTGCTGGGCCCAACGAACCCACTTGGATTTCGGAACTGGGCTCCAGGGATTGCTTTGGAGAGCGGCCCGTTTGGCATCCCCGTGCCAGCCGGCCCACGGTGTGATGAGCAACCATCCATCCTGCTGATCCCGTTACTCGCCTTCGACCGGTTGGGTTTCCGATTAGGGCAAGGGGGTGGCTACTATGACCGGACGCTTGCCGCGATTCGGCGGACTCGCCGCGCCATCCGCGCCATTGGCATCGCCTATGCGGCGCAGGAGATCCCGCTGGTCCCACGCGAGCACCACGATCAAAAGCTCGACGGCGTGGCGACCGAACGTTTCGTTGTCCAATTCACGTGAGTAGCCCCATGCGGCTGTTGTTCCTGGGTGACGTGGTCGGCCGCGCCGGCCGTGATGCCGTCCATAAGGCACTGCCCGATTTGAAGCGACGACTGGCGCCGGAGGTGGTGGTCGTGAATGCCGAGAACGCTGCCGGCGGGTACGGCCTGTCGGAAAAGCTGGCGCGGGAGTTCCTGGAGCTGGGCGTTGATTGCCTGACCATGGGCAACCACCTCTGGGATCAAAAAGATTTGGTCGGCGCGATCGAGCGACTCCCGCAGGTGATCCGCCCGCTCAATTATCCCGAAACGACACCTGGCAAAGGTGCTGCCGTCTTTGCCGCCCGCGACGGCCGGAAAGTGGTGGTCACGAATCTGCTCGGCCGCCTGTTTATGGAACCGGTGGACGACCCGTTCGCCGCCATCGATCGCATCATCAAGGCTTACCCGCTGGGTAACGTTGCCGCGGCCATCCTGGTCGACCTCCATGCGGAGGCGACCAGCGAAAAAATGGCCATGGGACATCATTTGGACGGCCGGGTCTCCTTGGTGGTGGGCACGCACACCCATGTGCCGACAGCCGATGCGCAGATATTACCGAATGGAACCGGTTATATTACCGATGCCGGCATGTGTGGTGACTATGACAGCGTCATCGGTATGAAGAAAGAGGTCATCCTCACCCGCTTCACCCGCAAGATACCGACGGAAAAGCCGCAGCCAGCGGACAGGGACGCCTCGGTTTGTGGCGTGTACTGCGAAACCGACGAGCGCACCGGTCTGGCGCGCCGACTGGTCCCGATCCGCATCGGCGGCAAGCTCTCGCCGAGCCTGCCGGACGCCGATGTGGTCTCAGCACCAGAATAACAAGTCAGGGTTTGTGCATGCGTTGCGCCCGGTCCGCGGACTCCAGGCGGAGCACACGTTTGTGTTCGGGCAGTGCGAGTTGGCGAGCCAGGTACAGGGCCCGCTTCTCCACCGTGGACGGCGTCGGGTCGTGGATGATGCGGTGCCACAGACCCGGACCATTCACGGCGACCGCGTCGGTGGCAAGGGCTTGCCAATAGCTCTCCAGAGCCGCCTCATATCGCCCTTGGCGGTCATAGAGAATGCCAAGGTTGGCATGGGCGGCCGCCAGGGTTCCCCGACCAGTGCCGTCATCCGCCGTCACCGTGCGCCGCAGGTGGTCGATTAAGAACCGCAAACCTGCTTCAGCCGCGCCAAGTTGCCCCGTCTGCAGGAACACAATGGCACGCCCCATCAGCGCGCCACGATGGTTTGGGCTGAGGGCGAGCGCGTGATCGAAATGGGCCAACGCCTGGTCATAATCGCCCACCGACAGGTCGATGTCCCCCTGGCGCACCGCAAAATCGCCTGGTGGTGGCGTCAGGTAGTCGTAGCCGAGCATGGCCAGCGATAAGACAAGCACGACCAAGACCACGACACCGGCAAATCGCCCATGCACCCGATGCGCCATCACTGGCCCACCCCCAACCGCCGGAACGGCCGGGACGCACGGGGCCACCGGCCGATCGCGCTCCGCCGACGCCGCTGAACGACCATCACTCCGCTCCCGCACCGGATCGACGGGGAAGTGGTGCATCGCCGATATCGTCCAGCAACGCCTCGACCTGACGCTGCGGAACCGTGGAGAGTTCGAGCTTCACGGCCAAAAACCACATCATGGCGACACCCAAAACCCAGAAAAGGATTTGCCAGGCCCAGATCGATGGGATGCCGAAAACCCAGGACTGCGCATCGTCGGGGGCACCAAAGACCGTATTGCCAATGACCGCACCCGGACCGATGGCAAAGATTGTCCACAAGATAACAGCAGCCCAGCCCCAGGGGACGAGGGCACGCTTGTGCTCGGGCAGACTGGCATGATCGCGCAGGAAAGTGTGGAAGGTCATCCGATGCGCCGTGGCGCGTTCGTTTTGGGTGACCGCCGATATGGCCACCGTGGCCACCAAGTTGAAGAGCATGCCCCAACCGGCGGAATGGATCGTCAAAGGCCAACGGCCCCACAGATCCATCCCCATCGCTTCAAGTACTTCGATCCCGAATGAGTCCGTAAATGTTACACCAAGGATGCCCAGCAGCATCCCCCAAGTCGCCCCTTGGCGGGTTATCCAGGGAAAGTAGCAGATTGCCGCGAGTGAGGTCCACATCTGGAAGCCGAACGCCACAGCGAGGCCACCCAACAACACCAAAGCATCGGTGGAGAAGGTGGCCACCAACAGGGCTGACAGCACAATGAACGCCACCCCCATGCGACCGAAGCGTTTCTGCGTGTCATGCGATGCGGTTGGATTAAGGAAGCGTTTGTACAAATCGCGGGTCAGCATGCTCCCTGCCGTCGACATGTAGGCTGCCCCCGTCGATTGCATCGCGGCGAGCGCACACACCGCTAGTATGCCGACCAACCAGGGCATGCCATCACCGATCAGATTGAAGTAATACGGCACCAGGGAATCCGGATCCTCGGCCACGGTTTCCGGAATGGTCAGCCGATACACGATCGCCCCTTCCAACGCCGTGACATCACCGCCCGCCAAAGCCGCGGCAACCGCCGCGCTGCCCGCTGCGCGCTGCTCAGAAAGGGTGCCGTTGCCCACCAACACAATCACTCTTCTGATCTCAAGGTCACGCCTGAGACCGCCGTCGTCGGCCACCGCCGCAGACCAGTTCGGTGGCGCGGCGATCTGAACCGCCGCCCCCCGGTCCTGCAGGCTCTGCCACAAAGCCTCGTCCTGGTTGACCAACGGGTTGCCACCAAGCAGATGGGCCCCCACCCCCTGCATGGCGGTGAAAAAGAAAAGGATGAGACCAACCCCGAACGACGACGCCCAGACCTGTTGCAGGGCAAAAGGCTTGGGATTGGTGTTGCCGAAAGCCCACATGGTGAACGCTGGTGCGGATTGAATGCCCATGAGGGCCCACATGTAGGTCAGGCACATCACCCCGGTCCACAGACCGCCAGCCGGTGTTTCCTTGCCGAGACCTGCAGTGAACTGGATGACACCCGGGATGGCGAAGTATGAACTATGGGTGCCACACGCCTCAGCCGTCGGGCATCGCAGATCGACCCAAAGCCCTTCGTCGGTGCGCGCCGCCCCCAACTGTGCCAAGCCGCCATTCAGGGCCTGCCAACCACCGACAGCATCCAACGCGATCACGCCGGTAATCACAATACCGACTGCCAGCAAGATACATTGCATCGTGTCGACATAAGCGACCGCCCGCAGCCCACCGCTGGCGACATAGGCGAGCACCACGGCAGACAACACCCACATGCCGAGATTCCGGTCGACCAGACCATCCGTCAGCACGTTGAACAGATACCCGGACGCCCCAAGCTGAACACCCAAGTAGGGGATGGAAAACAATAGCGCCACCAGAACGGTGAGCAAGCGAATCACGTCGCCCTGGAAATAATCCGATAGCATTTCCCCCGGCGTGACATAACCGAAGCGCTTCCCCAGCATCCATTGCCGCTTCAGGAAGATCACGCCGGTCAACGGGATGGTGATCGTGTAGAAGGATGCGTAGGCGTATTGGAAGCCGTCGCGATAGACGAGACCCGGATGGCCCATGAAGGTCCAGCCTGAGAAAGACGTCGCCGTTGCCGCAAGCACGAACACCCACAGGCCGAGCCTCCGGCCGGCTATGAAGTAGTCGCTCGCAGTCTTCACCATCCGCATGCCCTTGAGGCCCATCGCAATGCAATAGGACCAGTACAGGAACACGAAGACACACAACCAGATCACTTTCGCACTCAACGCCCTTCTCCTCCGCGTCGTCGCGGCACCCCCGTTCGTCTTGTCGCGATCCGCCCCAAGGGACACGGCTCTTTATTTTCGGTGAGGACCGACCCGGATGGACCGCGGATGCCTTTTCCCCGCATCCCCGACGGGGTGGATGCCGCCCTATCCCGCACCGTGCCGTCGACCGGTGCGGGGGCCCCGGAAACCAACCAGGCCTGCATCATCCCGCCCTCGCCCACAACCTCCGAGGCGCTGCGGCCGATTCCCACCCGGGATCACCAAGTGTCACGGGTTCACCGCAGGTGCAAAGTCACGACGACACCCACTGTGACAGCGGCCGGATGTCTGTCAAGGTGACCTTTTGCCGGACGGTTGACGCTACGGACGTCGCCTCGTCGCCGGCATGACACCGGCGGCCCAACCTCCGGTCCTCCCACCGGCACCATTGCGGCAATTGGCACCAGGTCCAGCCGGTCCGTGTGAGACGCATGGTGCCATAGTGCTTGCCGGAACGCTGGTGTCGCACGTGGCCATCAATGGATGGACCCTGCTCCACTGGCTGCCTCAAACCTCCGACACGGATGGCCACGATATCGTGGTGATTTGCCGACGCTCTCTGGATACTGGAGACGTTCTGCCTGTCGGCCGGCTCGCAATGCGCGTGCATTTCAGGCAGAGTCTGACGCAGGCTGGAGTCTTGCGCCGCATCCAACACCATGACATACGCACGACAACCTGCCAGACGAAATCGCATTACATCGCGATGACGACGGAAATCACGCGGCATTGCGCGAGTTCCACGGTGAGGTCGCTCAGCACCAGGCGACAAAGAGTGTAGCTCAGATCGCATGACGACGGCTGGACAGCCGTAGGACCGCCTTAGCACTCAGGACATACCGCATTACAAACTGCGTTGCGTCGATTGTCGGGTGAAATCTCTGTCATACAGGCTTGTGACATTGACACGCCTGCACCGCCTTGCCCGCGTCGAATGCGCCACCCCATGCCCACTTCACGGCGCCAAATCAACGCGTTGCGACTCGTGGGTCGGAGCACGGCGGGTCTTGACCGTCGATTGCGGACAATGCTCTGGCGTTTCCACCGGCGGATCGGCTGGGTGTTGGGGCGATTCGTCCCAAGCCTTCAAGACTCAAGCGACGGTGCGGACGGAACACAACAACCTGCGGTTTGGTCGTCCCGTCCAATCAGCCACCACCCGACCACATCGATGGTGCTCAGGTTCTTCGGATAACCAGGGCCGTCAGATCGTCGTCCAAGGTTCCAACGGCAGCTAATTCGGGGAGCAAACGGGGGAGCAAATCGTCATCGTTGGTCTCGATCAGAAGTCGGGCCGCCATGGCAACGAATCCCTCTTCATCCAGGATGCCGTTGCCAACTGCGATCTCCGTTGCCGCGTCACTATACAGAAAGATACTGGTGCCGCGTCCGAACCCAAGCTCCCGGTTCTCGTAGGTTGCCCGTGTGGTCAGACCGAGCGGCAGCCCGGCACTGCCACCCAGCCGCGGGACGCGGTCGCCCTCCGACCAGACCAAAGGGCGGGTGGCCGCCGCCGTCGCGTAGATGAACCGATGGGCCTCTGGGTCAACCACGCCCACCAGCATGGTGGCGAATTGACCCTGCGGCAGCAACGAGCACAGGCGCCGGTTGACCATGGCAAGGACGCCAGCCGGATCGTGATCGCCGGCCCCGATTTGCTGCAGCAGCACATGCAGACGGAACGTGTTCAAGGCCGCCGCCACCCCGTGGCCCGAGAAATCAATGAGCCAGATGGCTTGCCGCCCCCATCGATCGGTGAACAAACCCCAAAGATCGCCGCCGAGCTCGGAGGACGGAGCGAAATGGCTGCGAATCACCAGGCCTTTCGCCAAAGCGGCCTCGATCTGTGGCTGCCGTGGCAGTAGGCGTTGTTGCATTCGGCGCGCCAGATTCAGCTCGGCTTCCCGCCGTCGACGATAGTGTTGCAAACTCATAACCAAAATTCGGTTGCGCAGGTGGTTGCGCACCCGCGAAATCAGCTCATTCGCATTGATCGGTTTGCTGATGTAATCGGTGGCACCGGCAGCGAAGGCACGGGCCCTGTCCTCGGCCCGATTCAAGCTGCTTTGCACAAGCACGGGCAAATGCCGGAAAGCGGCCAAGGCGCGCACCCGGCGGCATACTTCGAATCCGTCCAATCCCGGCATCATTAGATCAAGCAGCAAAAGATCGGGATCGAAATTCGGAAGGCGAGCCAAGGCTTGCATGCCGTCGGACGCAACCTCGACCCATCCGATACCACCGCGTTCCAGGATGGCGGTCAGGAGGTGCAGGTTGACCTGATTGTCATCGACCACCAAGACCCGAGCACCTTGCAACGCTGTGGCAATATCCTCTGCACGTTCCGTACCGGACTGCCCCATTTTGCCAGCGACTTGGCTGAGCGGTAAGGCGGACATCAGGGAGCCGCGATCCAGACCAGCGTGTGGTCGTCCGCTGGATCCTCGCCGATCAACGCAGCGCAGGCCGTCGCAATCCTTTCAAACCGTCCGGCGGCCGGAACGTCCGCAACGGCCCGGACCACCACATCGGCGAAACCCAGATCCGGTGACGGCCACCCAACGGCGTCGAGCACAGCGTTGCTGAACAGCAGGATACCCGTACCCGCTGGCACCTCCATCCGCACAGCATCATACCGAACCTGTGCGGACACACCGATCGGTGGTCCCGTCGACGCGCGCGGCACGACAGATCCGTCCGTAGACACCAGAAGAAAGCCACTTGCTGCTGCACCGGCATAGGTGAAATGCCGGTCCGCCATGTCAACCACGCCGTACAGCATCGAGGCATGGGCCCCATCGTCGAAGATTTCCGTCGCCTGCTGATTCACCGCTTGCAAGAACTCGGACGGTGCCAAGTCCGACCCAATGAGCTCCTGCAGCACGGTGTGCAGTCGACATGCGTTGAGCACACTGGACAATCCGCGCCCAGCCATGTCGATCACATAGACAGCCGCAGCCTGGGGACCAAGAGGCACGACTCCCCACAGATCGCCGCATAACTCGGCAGCTTCGATCCTCTGCGACCGCACTTCAAGCCCGGTGTCCGCCACAATGCGTTCGAGCATGCCGGAGCCGGGCTGGAGTTGGCGGAACATCTCCCGCGCGACGTCCAGTTCCCCCTCCAAACGCTGACGATAGTGGCGCAGATCTCGGATCAGCAGCCGGTTCTCCAAATGGATGCGCGTACGGGCGATCAGTTCGGCGCGGTCAAGCGGTTTGCAGATTAGGTCATCGGCGCCGACCTCAAAAGCCATGTTGCGTTCATCGACGCCGTTGAGCGCGGTTTGAACCAGGATCGGTGTGTCGGCAATTCGGGGGTCGGACCGTACCCGACGGCACACGTCGAAGCCGCTCAGGCCAGGCATCATGACATCGAGAAGAACGATATCCGGTTGCTCCTCCGTGATCTGCTTGAGCGCATCAAATCCGTCTGCGGCGTAAACCAGGTTGTGAAAACCTTCGGCCATCAGCATGCCGCCAATGAGCATTCGGTTCCATTCCACATCGTCGACCACCATGACTCGGCAGCCGTGGATCGGCAGGGCCGTCGCGTCGGTCCCAATCTCGCGCTCAAACACGTCGGCGCCAGTCATTAGAGTTCGAACCATGTGCGGATGCGGCGACCGCCATCCAAGATGGCGACCTTCTCAGCCGCAGCCGCGATCAACTGCAGGCCGCGCCCCCGGGCGCCTTGCTTCGGATGATCTGAAGCCAGATAGCCGCCCCCCTCGTCAAGCACCTCCACTGTCACACCCCGGTCGTCCAACTCGAATGACACTTCGACCCGGCGCCCTGCCAGCCGCTCATCCGCCAGTCGGTCGACAAAACTGGCAGAAAAAGCATCCAGATCGGTCACATTCATGCCCATGAAACCTTCGATTTGAAGGTTACCATGGATCAAAGCATTACTAATGGCCTCATGCACAGCAAGCTCCACATCCTCCCGCCTGGACTTGGCAATCTGACGATGTTGCGCAAGGCGCGCCATCAAACGATTCGCCAAAAAAACCTGATTCGCCGTTGCACTGGTCAAAGAAACGAAGAGACTCTTCGCAAGCGCCCGATCGATCAAGGATCGAACGGCGTCGTCACCCAGATTACCGGGTTCGATCCAGGCCACCTGTGGCGCCGTCCAGCTCTCCTCGAGCTCGCCGTCCCCGTCCGGCGCCAACAAGACAACCACGCGATCGGACCCTTCCAGCCCAACGCGCCCAGCGCGCAGCCAAGCCTCCCAGACCGGCAAGCCACACAATGCGGCGAGACGACGGCCGTACTCCACCGGGAGGCCGATGGTGTGGAGGGCGACAAACGACGCGGCGGGCACGTGGTCCCACCTAATCATCTATTGTGATTAGCTTGCCCAATTGAGCCACCGTGAACACCCGTTTGACCTGTCCGGTCGCCCCGCGAAGCACCAGCTCCTTGCTACGGTTGGCCAATTCCTCGCGCGCGATGAGCAACATACCGATTCCTGCCGAGTCCACGAATTCCAGTCCGGATAATTCGAAGATCTGTCGCTTGGTCTCGTTGTCGCACAATTCCCGGATCAAGGCCCTTAGACTGGCATGATCATTGAACGTCAGCCGGCCACTCACGCTGACGATGGTTTCCTGGTTTTGGATTTGGGTGTAATGGTCCATCGTACCGTGTTCCCATTCATTCGCTCAGCATGCCGTCCGGGCTCGTCTACTCAGAACAGCTCGACATCGCCAGCCGGATCCGCTTCGGCTCCCACCGTCACCTCGAGCACACCATGATCATCCAAGGCCGATCCCTCCAGGAGCATCCGGCGCACAAACCGCTGGCGAACTTCTCCGAGTGTGAAGCGCTCCAACAATTGGTCGAGCCACTCCTTTGGAAACCTTGGATTCAAATCCGGCGGCAGAAGGCTCCGGGTCTTGACCACCAAATCATCCAGACCGGCCGCCACCACCGACAAGCTGTCACCCACATGTTCCAGTTGCTGCTTCGTCAAGTCCTGGAATTGCATTCCAGTTATCATAAGTCCAATGTTATTTGAGATCTGGTCTGACGATGCAACCGCGTTCTCAAGAACGCTTTGGAAGTGGTTTGTCTGTCGGACAAGGCTCTCCATGGTCTTGTCGACCCGCTCCTTGGCCAGCATCTGCGGCGACATGTCGGTGTTGGCGATCAAACGCAGGATATCGTGACCCTGTCGGATGCCGCCGACCACAGCGGTGACGCGACCGCGCATGCGGTCGGCCAATTCGCTCGTGCTGCGCGACAGGTGGCGGACCTCGTTGGCCACGACAGCGAAAGTTCGGCCGGCTTCACCGGCCCGGTGCGCCTCGATTGTGGCATTCAGAGCCAAGAAGTTCGTCTGCCGGTTGATTTCGTCGATGTCCGCAATGCTGGCCTCAAGCGCCACGGCGTCCTCTTGCACGTCGTCGAGCAGATACACCATGCTCATCGCCTTCTTCGACAGTGTCACGATATTGTTGATCATCTCGGTGATCAACGCCTGCATCGACGTCACCACTTCATCGAGCGGCACCTGTTCGTCATCGATGACCACCGATTGTGCCAATCCAACGATTTCTTCTACCCGCCTCGACTGGGTGCGCGCCGACTCTGCCAGTTCCCGAAACCGGGTGCTCAGCTCCAACGTGCTGGTTTCCACGACGCCGGCCACATGGGTGAGCTCGGCCTGCAGCCCGACCAGGGTGCGCTTTTGCACCTCCGCAAATCCCACCCACTGAACCAAGGTTTCGCCGGGCCCGTCCGGTCTCGAGTCACCGGGCGCCGACCCGTCCAACCGGACCGCCGAAAGCTGTTCCGCATCGATGATTGGGCCTGAATCCGAATCTGGCACGATGCCGCAACGGTCCTGCATTGCCATTACTGAGTGCCCCGCGCCATGCGCTGTTCGTCGCCGGATCGATCCAGTGCGCGCATGAGCTCGCCGGCAATCTTGGAAAGCGGAACTTCGACCGCTACGGCCCCGCATTGCCGGGCGATGCGCGGCATACCGTAGACGACGCAGCTCGCCTCACTCTCGCCGATGGTGGCCGCACCAGCACTACGCATGGCAAGCAGACCGTCAGCACCATCACGCCCCATCCCGCTCAGAATGATGCCGACGGCATCATTACCGGCCGCCTCGGCAACCGACTGGAACAGCACGTCGACCGACGGACGATGGCCGCTCACCGGCGGACCGTCCGAAATCCGGCAAACATAGCCCTGCCGATCACGGATCACGCCCAGATGACGGTTGCCAGGTGCCACCGCCGCAGTGCCCGGGCCCAAGCGCAGGCCCGGTTCCGCCAATGCCACAGACAGCGCACTCAATGAGTCCAGTCGGGCGGCAAAACTGGCCAGGTAACTCGGCCCCATATGTTGCGTGATCACGACCGGCGGCACGTCCGAGGGCAGTACGGAGAGCAGATCACGAATCCGCTCCACGCCCCCCGTGGACGCACCGATCGCGACGATGGCTCCGGCCACCCGACGGCGTGGCGTCGCCAACGGCTGCAGACGCCGCTCCACCCGCCGGCTCGGCCGCGCATGCGCCGCCATCTTCACCTTGGCAATGAGTTCCGATTTCAAGGCCTCAAAACCGTGTCGGTCCGTCGCGATCGGCTTTTCCACATAGTCCACCGCACCCAGTTCCAAAGCCCGAACCGTGGCTTCGGACCCCTCACGCGTCAAACTCGACACCATGATCACTGGCGTCGGACGCAACGTCATGATCTTTTCCAGAAACGAAAGCCCATCCATGCGTGGCATTTCCACATCCAAGGTCACGACATCTGGATTTGTTGCCTTGATCTTCTCGCGCGCCTCATACGGATCGCGAGCCGTGGCCACAATCTCGATCCCGGCATCCGCAGACAGCGCTGCCGTGAGGAACTGCCGAATGAACGTGCTGTCGTCGACCACGACGACACGGATCGGCCGGGTCACGATCAATCCTCCGAGAAAAGCTCCACATCGCCTTCGATGGGTTTGCGTCGCAGGGAGGACAGGAAGCGCAGCTCCTGGTCCACCGTCTCCGAAAGCGCTTCAGGTCTGAGGATGCGCCGGAATGCACGCCCGGTCACGGGAAAATAATGGACACGGCGGGCAAACGTTCCACCCAGATCCTTGCCCACCACGATCATCCCTTCGCGGTCAAGATAGTTCAGAACGAATTCGACATTCTTGTTCCCCACATCAAGGCTACTGTTGATGACCTTCGCGCCACCGAACACTTTGGCCTCGAGCCGTTGCCGACGACCGCCACGCTGCAGAATATCATTGATCAGACGCTCCATCGCGACGCTGCCGTAGCGCGCGGCCGCCTGGTGATCACTCTGCTGTCCTTCCGGCACCTCAGGCAAGAGAAAGTGATTCATGCCACCCACAGCGACCACGGGATCGCGGATACAGGCCGCCACACAACTGCCCAAAGTCGTGACCAACATTTCGTCAGCACGGCTTGATATCTGGTGTTGCCCGAGGAGAACCTTGAGTGTGTGCGCATCGAAACGCGGATGAAAGAACCCGCCACCGGATCGGGCCCGCGCCGGGATGCCACTCTGACCGCGCTCCATTACGGCACTCGCCGGTATATGGTAGCCCCGATCTGCCGGAACCGGGACGAAACGCCGTACAAACTCTCCGAATGACCAAGATAGAGGTACCCACCCGACACCAAAAACCCGTGAAACCGCTCGATGACCGTCGATCGACCCGGGCGATCGAAATAGATTAGCACGTTGCGGCAGAAAATGGCATCGAACGGGCCGCGCATGGGCCAGTCCTCGAGCAGATTGAGCGGCTTGAATGTGATCAGTCGGCGAAGTTCTTCACCCATCTGCAACCTGTCCGTCCCGTCGGTGTGTCGCTGCGTCCGGGTGAATCGGGTCCGGATCTCCTCTGGTATGCTCACCGCCGACTCGATCGAGTAAGAGCCACGGCGCGCGGTCTCCACCATATGCGTGTCGATGTCGGTGGCCAGGATGCGCGCATCCCATCGCGGCAAATTCCCAGCCAACTCGGCAGCCACGACCATGGCCAATGTGTAGGGTTCCTGTCCCGACGAACAGCCGGCCGACCAAAGACGCAGCCGCGGCCGACCACGGTCCGCCTGGCGTTTCGCGACCTCGGGCAGCGTCACCTCGCCCAAATGCCGGAAGTGGTGCGGCTCTCGATAGAAATTGGTCAGGTTGGTCGTCAGCGCGTTGACCAGATAGGCGAGCTCGTCGTGGCCATCCGGGCCATCCAGCAGCGCACAATAGGCGTCGAAATCGACCAATCCCAAAGCCCTGAGTCGGCGTGCCAACCGGGCGTACATCATCTCGATCTTGTGCGCAGCAAGATGGATGCCGGCTAACCGATACAGGAGTCCAGCAATATGATTGAAATGCTGCCTCTCGAATCGGAACTCGCGCGCCCGTTCCGACGCGTCGTCCGTCACCCGTTGTTTCGACAGGTCGACAACGTGAGACGATGTCAACGCGCCATCTCCCACAGTGGGGGGGCCAAAAGACCGATTGCGGGCGCCGCCTTGATGAAAGTCATGCCGCATGCTGGCGCCGCTGGCGCATCATGTCGCGAAGGTCGGTGGCCAATCCATCGATGGAGCTCGCGACACTATGCGAGGCCCGGTGCATGTCCTCGCAGGCGCGCCGTGCGCCAACGTGGTCACCCTGGCTGGCCAGACGCAAGGCCTCCCGACCCGATTCGTGAACTTGCCGGTGGGGGGCCTCCAAAGCGGCATAGTGGCGGTTGCCGCGCACGTCAGGGTCCGACACCCCATAATACCATCGTCCAAGCCGACAGGAATGGTGATCAGGTACCTCCTCCGCAGCCATGCTGCGCCGGCCGTCGATCGCCTCATCGATACCACGGCAGAACGTCTCATGGTCGACCCTCGTGCCCTCGACCAGCGCGGCATCGTGGGCTAGTCGGCCGTCCAAAGATTGATTGTTCTTGTCGACGACGAAGAACGCCATCTGGTCACGCAGCAGATCGGCCTGGGTTTCCATGGAGCGCGCCGCTGCCGTGCTCTCCTCCACCAAAGCTGCGTTCTTCTGCGTCATCTCGTCCATTTGCGCCACGGCAGTATTGATTTCATCGATCCCGTTGGCCTGTTCGGCGGTGGCGCGGGCGATTTCACTAACCAGATCAGCCACGCGGGTCACGCCTGAGACGATTTCCTGCAGCGCCTCGCCGGCACTACGGACCAGATCAACGCCTTCGCGCACCTGGCCACTGCTGTCGTTGATAAGCGCTTTGATTTCCTTGGAGGCCTGTGCCGAGCGCTGCGCCAATTGCCGCACCTCCTGGGCGACAACCGCGAAGCCACGCCCGGCATCGCCAGCCCGTGCCGCCTCGACCGCCGCATTCAACGCAAGCAGGTTGGTCTGGAATGCGATCTCGTCGATCACCCCGATGATGTCGCTGATCTTCTGCGATGACGCCTCGATGCGTTGCATGGCCTGCACGGCGTTGCCGGCCACGCGGCCACCCTTGTCCGCGGCCGTGCGGGCATCCTCGGCCACCCGATTGACCTGTTGGGCGTTCTCGGCGTTGCTCCGCACCGTGGCGGCAAGCTGCTCCATGGACGCCGCGGTTTCCTCAAGGCTCGAGGCCTGTTGCTCGGTGCGTTCCGACAGGTCTTGGCTGCCCGCCGCCACCTCGCTGGCCGCCGACATCATCGTTGCAGTGGCGTCGTTAATACGCCCAACGATTTCGCTCAATTTCGTTGCGGTGGCGTTGAAATCGTTCTTCAAGCGCTGGAAAACGCCATCATAATCCTTGTCGATGCGCCGACTCAGGTCACCAAACGCCAACGACTCAGCCATTCCCGCCAACTCATTGGTGACGTCGGAGACATTCTGCGCCAGAGAGTTGATTCCTTCGCTCACCGTGCGGAAGAAGCCGGTCTTGCCCTCCAAGCTGATTCGCCGCGAAAACGAGCCGCGCACGGCTTCACCCACCATGGTGTTGATCTCTTCCTCCACCAGCAGCTCCTCGGTCATGTCACGCCACTCGATGACAGTGCCGAGCCGCTCGCCATGCTTGCTGTGCATAGGGTTGGCAACCACCCGAAAAATCCGCCGACCTGCCTGTGCCTTGCCATAGTGGGTCTGCTCCAACGCCTCTAGCAGCCGGCGCTGGTGCGCCGGATTTTTGTGGAACAGATCGATGTTCTTCCCGACCAGGGTCCGCGCCTCGAAATGTGGGATCGCCTTGCGCACATCGGCCTCGGCGTCAATGAACATTTGGACGATGGCGGGATTGACGTAGGTAATGATGCCCGACGCATCTGCCATCATAATGTTGGACGACACCTGGTTAAGGCCGGTGCTGGTGCGCACGGCATCGACCGCCACCTCCTTCAACGCCGCCGTGCTGCGCGCCATGGCAGCGATCTCGTCGCCACCGTCGGTGTGCGGAATGTCGACATCCAGATAACCCTCAGTGAGGCGATCCAAGGACCGCCGCAAGGCATCGACTGGCCGGGTGATGCTACCGGCGATCCAGCGTGCGGCAATGCCTCCCAAGACCAGAGAGATGATGGCGATCAGACCGATGAGTAATTGACCGAAGCCGATGTCATCGGTGGTTCTATGCTGGATCGCCGCTTGCTCGTTTTCCGTCTCAACGCTGATCTCATGGGCGGTTTCGGCCAATTGCCGGCCAATGTCGCTCATCACCTGATCACGCAGACGCACCACTTCCGGGGCAATTCTGGCCACGTCAGCAAAGGCCCGAATGTATTCGCCCCAGTTGTCGCCAATGGTCGTGACTAGGCGCTTGCGGCCCGGATCCTGAATCTCCGCCTGCAAACGATCGAACGCTTCGGCGAACGCCGTCGCGGCCGCATCGACCCGGTCCCGAGCCTTCATGTCGCCCAACCCGAGGAAGCGATTGGCGTTGAAGCGAATCAGTAGCCATTCCCGCTCCGCCAGGGAGGCGACATAGGATGCGGCCGCGTCGTCGTCCGCGAATGCGGTGGATTTGATCTCCGCAAAGGCTTCGGTGATGCGCGCACCGATCGGGTCCATGCGCGTGCGCAAAAGCTCGTCCTGCTCTAGGCGAACCCGTTCCAGCCGGTCGAACTGCCGCCCATACTCGGCATAAAGCTGCGCAAGGCGTTCGAATTGCGCTCGATGCTCAGACCCCACAATCAACACCTCGGCGGCCGCTGTACGGGCCTCGAAGGCACGCCGCAATTCGTTGACCCGAGCCGCAGAGTCTTCGTCGCCGGTCAATCCAAAGTTCCGTGAGGCAATGCGCAGCTGCGCCATACGCGATTCCAGATCGCGCGCCAAAGTCCCTTCAGCAGCCTTTGCGCCGAGCATGCGGACGTCGTGGGCGGCCCGGTCGAACCCGAACCAACCAACCGCCACCTGCACGAGTAGCAAAATCAGCAGCGTTCCAAAACCCATCGACAGCCGTGCCGAGATGCTTGTTCTCGCCAGGGCAACACCGAGGTTCTGCACAGCCATTCCCGTCGTCCCCAAAAACCACGTGTCGTCGCACCACACGCCTCGCCGTCCCGACCCAAACCGCCGCCGGCGGCCGAGATCGATCAGACACCGATGGTCGCTTCTTCCGTTTCGACGTCGCCAGTGACGGCGGCAAATAGCCGCTCCACGTTCAAGATCGTCACCATCCTGTCCGCCCCGGTATAAAGTCCGCTCAGATACTGGGCATTGATCATACCAGTCTCCACATCAGGCGGCGGTTGGATCTGATCACGCGATACCGTTACAATATCGGAGATCGCATCCACAAGGATGCCACGCGTCCGCTCCCCGATCTGTATCACCACCACCACATGCCGTTTCGTCACCTCGGTCGCGCCGCCGCCGAACCGGGCGCGCAGATCGAAGATCGGAATAATCACACCGCGCAGATTGACCACACCACGCACGAAGTCGGGCAAATTGGGCAGACGGCTTTCCGGAGTCCAGCCGCGAATCTCGCGCACGGAAAGAATCTTGATTCCGTACTCTTCGTCGCCAACCGTGAAGGTCACATACTGCTCTTCCGTCGCCGGTCCACCTGGAACAGCGGGTTCGCCACGGGCCGCATCGCCGCGCGCCCCCCCGGCCTGGACGCCGGCCTGGACGCCGGTCTGGACCGGGGCCATCGGTGTGGAGGAAACCAGTGAGTTCATGGCTAGACCTCGACCGTTTGGATCGGCGACACGGGGGGTGCCGCCAAAAGTCTTGCACGTCCCGACGATGACCGCCGGTTCATGTCCTGCACACCAGCGACATCCAGGATCAAAGCCACCCGCCCATCACCCAAAATGGTTGCCGCCGCCACGCCGTCGAGCCGTCGGAAATTCGCCTCCAGGCTCTTGATGACAACTTGTTGCTGACCCAGCACCTCATCCACCACAAGGCCGGTGCGTTCGCCGTTTTCCGCTTCGACCAGCACCACCAGCGCTTCCGTCGGGTCTAGCACCGCACCTGGAATACCAAACAGCTGGTGCAGATAGACCAGCCGGACATACCGCCCACGCGCCATCATGACATCGCACCGGTTGACCAAGCTGTGCAGGTCGTTGTGTCTTGGCCGCAGGCTCTCGACGATATTGGTAAGCGGCAGGACGAAGCGTTCCGCCCCGACCGAGATGACCATGCCATCCAGCACCGCCAAGGTCAGCGGCAGCGACAGCACGAAGCGGGAGCCCTTGCCTGGTGCTGAGAACACGCTGATGCGGCCGCCCAGATTGGTGATGTTGCGCCGCACCACATCCATGCCGACACCACGCCCCGAGATGTTGGTCACCTTGTCGGCCGTTGAGAAACCGGGCTGGAAAATCAGGTTGTCGATCTCCTCATCCGACAAACCGGAACCGGACGGTATCAGACCGCGTTGAACCGCTTTGGCCAAAACGCGCTCGCGGTCGATGCCACGGCCGTCGTCGGCAACCTCGATCACAATTCGGCCCGACCGGTGTTGCGCCGAGAGATGAACGGTGCCACGCGTCGATTTCCCGACCCGGCGCCGGTCCTCCGGCGATTCAATCCCATGATCGATGGAGTTGCGGATCATGTGCGTGAGCGGGTCCACCAGGTTTTCAATCACCGTCTTGTCGACCTCGGTGGCCTCGCCGCTCATTTCGAGATCAACCTCTTTGTGCGTGTCGCCCGCTAGCTCCCGCACCAGGCGCGGCATGCGGGCAAACACCGACCCGACCGGCTGAGCGCGAATCGACATGACGCTTTCCCGCAGCTCGCGCGTGTGTTGGGCAAGCTGTTCCAAGCCTTCCTGCAGATCCTGAAACGACCCCGGCGGCAGGTCGCGGACATGTTCCGCCACCATGGCCTGGGTAATCACCATTTCCCCAACCATGTTCACCAGACGGTCGATCTTGTCGAGATCGACGCGGATCGTGTGAACTGCGAGTCCGCCATCACCGCCGCTGGCGCGGCGACGGTCGGCGGTCGCGACGGTCCCCGTCGCCGATACTGTCGCTGACGCCGCCGCAGCCTCGACTGAGTCCGCCTTCAGCGAAGCATCCGCATCCGAAACCATATCGATCGAGCTGTCCGTATCGCCGGACGCCACCTCGGTCGTGATCTCAAGCGAGGATTCGTCGCTGACGAACTCGAACACGTCCTCGATCTCAGCCACCGCTGCATCCGTTGTCAGACGGACCCGCCACGACAAGAACAGATGTTCCGGCTCCAAATGGGCAAACGGCGGCACTAACCCCGTCTCGCAGGTGACCGCGATCGTGCCAAGCCGGGACAAGGCGCGCATCAGGAAAACAGGATCATTCCCACTCAGCAACAAATCCGGCTTGGGAATGAAGACGATGGTGTAAGTTTGTTGATCCGGCGTGGTGACCACCGGCACCAAACCACCTGCCCCACGCCCGGCCGCCTGGGCCGATGTCCCAGCCGTGCCATCGACCAATCCAGTTTCAGGACCCTCCGTATCGTTGCTCGGGGTGGGGTCGGCGGGCGCCCTCTCGGCCGCTGAGTCCGCTTCGTCGTCATCCTCAACATTGAACCGACGCAAGGCTTCAACCACGGGCGCCGAGAATTCGTCCGGTGGCTTTCCGTCGTCACGGGCATAAGCGACGAGCTGTGCTAAGACGTCGTTGGCCCGAATGAGGGTATCCACCAAATCGGTGGTGATCGGAATGCGGACGGAACGCACCAGCTCCATGACCGCCTCGAACTCGTGGGCAAAAGCAACAAGCTCGGTGAATCCGAATGCCCCCGCGCCACCCTTGATGGAATGGACGGCACGGAAAACGGCGTTAACCTCGTCGTCATCCACCTGGCCCGGTGCCAAGCGCAGCAGCCCTGCTTCAGCCACGCCCAGGAGCTCGGCGCTCTCGTCGAAATAGGTCTGTTTGAACTGGTCGAGATTGGTCACCACCCGTCTCCCCCCGCGCGCCGGCGGCGGCGGCCCCGTGTCAGCCACACACCTTCTGAACCACGGAAATCAGTTTCTGTGGATTGAACGGCTTCACGATCCAGCCTGTGGCACCAGCGCTGCGTCCCTCGGCCTTCTTCTTCTCGTCGGCTTCGGTCGTCAGCATGAGGATCGGTAGCGTGCGGTAGCTCGGATTGGCCCGCAACCGCCTGATCAGGGTCAGCCCATCCATGTTCGGCATGTTCACGTCGGCGATGACCAAATCCACCTTGGTGCCGGAGATGACCGTGAGCGCGTGCTGCCCGTCGTGGGCCTCGATCACATCGTAGCCCGCGCTCTTCAGCGTGAAGCCGACCATCTCGCGGATGGTCCGGGAATCGTCGACGGTCAGGACCGTTTTTTTCATCGCGGCTGATGCTCCTCAAGCCACCCACCCAATCCCAGAGACTGGCAAGCCTCCTGCAGCACATCGCTGGCGTCGGTGATGGACAGGACGCGCCCGGTCAGCCCGGCCTGTCGTGACGCCGCCAGCAGTGTCTGGATGCAGGCGGTGCTGACCCGTTCGACGGCATCGGCCGCAATCTCGATCTGGTCGCCCGTCTCCAACGCCCGGCGCAGACCTTCGTACAGGTCGCCAGCCATGGCCAGATCGAGATCGGCCGGCAACTGGATGTGCACCAAACCGTTGTGTTGTTGCCACTTGAGCGGGGTCATCGCGCCCATCCTCCCACACCCGTCCCGGACGTCCGCAACGGCCGCGCGAACGCCATGTCCCAGCCGACCGGCGGCCAGATCAAGAAATGCTCAATGGGCATTCGATACCCGTTCGTGTAACCGGCCATTGGCGTGGCGTCAATGTGCCTCTCCGCCTGGAGCGCACCGGCCACCGGCCGATTCGCAACTATACCAGAGGTCAAGCATCCCTGTCCCCCTGGCGGCTTGAGCAGGGCGGGGTGTGCGCCGTTGCCCAGGCTGCGAGCGTGCAGTACCGTACTGTTTGGCCACCGATCCGGCCGCAGTGGCCGTGACATACAGGGACACCGCATGCCGCCGGAACCCATTTCCCTCGACGACAAGTATCGCTTCGATCGGGATCGCGTGTACCTGACCGGGACCCAAGCGATTGTCAGGCTGCCCATGGTGCAACGCCGGCGTGATCTGGCGGCCGGCCTCAAGACCGCAGGCTTTATCTCCGGCTACCGCGGCTCGCCCCTGGGTGGCTACGACCAAGCGCTGTGGCAGGCAAAACCGTTCCTGGACCAGCACCACATCCACTTCCAGCCGGGCATCAACGAAGAATTGGCCGCGGACGCCCTTTGGGGCAGCCAGCAACTCGCCCTCTCGCCCGGAGCGGCCTACGACGGCGTCTTCGGCATCTGGTACGGCAAGGGCCCCGGCGTGGATCGGGCGGGCGATGCGCTGAAACATGCCAACGGTGCCGGCACCGCCCGGCACGGTGGCGTGCTCGCGCTCGTCGGCGACGACCATGCCTGCAAGTCCTCCACGTTCGCCCACCAATCCGAGCAAGCACTCATCGCCGCCATGGTGCCGATTCTGTACCCGGCTTCGGTCCAGGAGCTACTCGACTTCGGTTTGATGGGTTGGGCGCTGTCGCGCTATTCTGGCTGTTGGATCGCCCTCAAGACCGTCGCCGAAATCCTCGACAGCGCCGCCACGGTTGCCGCGAACGGCAATCCTGCCGTGCCTGTATGGCCGACCGCCCATACCCTGCCGCCCAACGGCCTCAATCTACGCTGGCCCGACCCGCCCTTGGTACTGGAAGAACGGCTGATCCGACACAAACTGCCGGCGGTGACCGCTTTCGTGCGCGCCAACCGGCTCGACCGCGTCGCTCTGGCGGCAGCACACCCGCGGATCGGCATCCTGTGCGCCGGCAAGAGCTATCAGGATGTCCGGCAAGCCTTGGCCTGCCTTGGCTTGTCTTCCGACCAGGCGGCACACCATGGCATCACGATCTTGAAGGTGGCCCTGACCTGGCCGCTCGACCCTGAGGGTCTGCGCCAGTTCGCCCTCGGCCTCGATACGTTGCTCGTGGTGGAAGACAAGCGCGACGTGCTCGAGGGGCAGGCCAAGGCGATTCTGTATCACGAACCGGCCGACCGGCGCCCACGCATCGCCGGCAAAGACGATGGCATCGGCCGACCGCTGCTCCCGGCCACGGCCGAACTCTCGGCCGAGCAGGTGGCGGTGGCGATCGCTCGCTGTCTGCTCGCGTGCGGCGACGATCCCACCCTGGCCGCCCGCCTCGCTGCCCTGGCAGCCCAGATGGCTCCAGCCGAGCCCGGACCATCTCCGGCCATCCCGATCCGGCGCCCCCACTTCTGCTCTGGCTGCCCACACAACACCTCGACCACGGTACCGGAAGGCAGTCGGGCCCTGGCCGGAATCGGCTGTCACTACATGGCCACCTGGATGGACCGGCGTACCGAGACGTTCACCCAGATGGGTGGCGAGGGTGCACCCTGGATCGGCCTGGCACCATTCACCCGGGAGCCACACGTCTTCGTCAACATCGGCGACGGGACTTACGTGCACTCCGGCGCGCTGGCCATCCGCGCCTGCGTCGCCGCCGGCGTGACACTCACCTTCAAGATTTTGTTCAACGACGCCGTGGCCATGACCGGCGGCCAACCGCCAGAGGGTGGCCTGACCGTGCCACGGTTGACGCACCAGCTGACTGCAGAAGGCGTGGCGCCGGTCGTCGTGGTCACGGCCGAGCCGCAAAAGTACCGGCAACGTTCCGGATTGGCGACGGGCGTCGAAGTTTGGCACCGCAACCAACTGGAAACGGTTCAACGCCGGTTGCGCCACACGCGCGGTGTTTCCGCGCTGGTCTATGACCAGACCTGTGCCGCCGAGAAACGCCGCCGGCGCAAACGCGGTCTGATGCCCGACCCGGCCACGCGGGTCGTCATCCATCCCCTCGTGTGCGAGGGCTGCGGCGATTGCTCACGTCAGTCCAACTGTTTGTCCGTCGTGCCGCTGGAGACCCCATTCGGCACCAAACGACAGATCGACCAGTCGTCCTGCAACAAGGACTTCTCCTGCCTGGACGGCTTCTGCCCCAGTTTCATCACGGTCCACGGCGGGCACCTGCGGCGTCCGGCCGCGCGACCTGCGGGCGGTGACACCACCGAGACGAACGTTGCAATGCCGGAACCAACGTTGCCGTCGCTCGATCGCCCCTATGCCATCGCCGTCGCCGGCGTCGGTGGCACCGGCGTGGTCACCGTCGGCGCGCTGCTCGGCATGGCCGCCCATATCGACGGCCGGGCAGCGACCGTGCTCGACATGACGGGGATGGCGCAGAAATTCGGCGCGGTCACCTGCCATATCCAGATTGCCATGGCCCCTGACGACTTGCACGCCGTGCGCATCGCCAGCGGCATGGCCGACCTCCTGCTCGGCTGCGATCCGTTGGTCGCAAGCCAGCCGGAAACACTAACCCGATTGGCGGCGGATCGCAGCCAGGTCATTCTGAATAGCCACGAGGCGGTGACCGGGGAGTTCGCACGGGACCCCGACCGGCGCGTCGCCATGGCGACACTCCTGGCGGCGCACCGGCGTGCCCTCGGGCCGAACCACGCCGACCGTCTGCGGGTCTTGGACGCCACAGCACTGGCGACCACCCTGATCGGCGATGCGGTCGCTGCCAACCTGTTCCTCACCGGCTACGCCTGGCAACTTGGCCTCATCCCGATATCGAAACAATCAATTTTGCAGGCCATCGCGCTGAACGGTGCGGCGGTCGAAATGAACCGGCAAGCGTTCCATTGGGGTCGGCGCACCGCCATCGATGCGGCCGGGGTTCAACCGCTGACCGGGACGGCCACCGGCGTCGACGCCGTCCCGACGTTCGCCGAGCAGGTGGCGGACCGGGCCGATTTCCTGATCGGCTACCAGGATCGGGCCTATGCCGACCGGTATTGCAGGCTGGTCGAAACGGTGCGCAGGGCGGAAACCGAACGCTGCCCGGGTCGTACCGCGCTCGCCGACGCCGTCATGCGGAACTATTTCAAACTCTTGGCCTACAAGGACGAATACGAGGTCGCGCGACTTCATACCGATCCCAATCACCTGCAGAAACTTAGGGATCAGTTCGAAGGCGATACAAAACTGATGTTCCATCTGGCCCCACCAGTTCTATCGTGGATGGTCCGACCGAAACCTGGTGCAGCGCCGCGAAAATGGCGCTTTGGGTCATGGATTCTCGCTCCGTTACGCCTACTGGCATCCCTGAAGCATCTGCGCGGTACGTGGATCGACCCATTCGGGCGCACGGCGGACCGGCGTCTGGAACGCACATTGATCCGGGCCTACGAGGCCGTTGTCACCGAGTTGCTGGCCGGATTGTCGGACAGCAATCATTCGCTCGCGGTCGAATTGGCAAGCCTCCCGGACCGTATCCGGGGTTACGGGCACGTCAAACGCGCGGCGGCGGATGCGGTCAAGACCGAGGAGACACGGTTGCTGGCCTCGTTCCGCGCTGCCAGCGCCGCCGGCGCACCCGACGGACCATTGCGCGACGCCGCGTGAGCGGCCAATTCGCTCAAGATGGCTCGATCAGGCGCCGTAAATCGAACAAAAGGTCGAGCGCCTGGCGTGGCGTCAGATCGTCCGGGTCTATGCCGCGCAAAGCATCGTCCACCGCAGATGGTTTCGGATCGGGAGCGGGCGCCCGAGGCGGTGGCGCCGTGCGCATCAGCGAGGCGAACAAGGGTAACTCCGCCAGCCCCGCCGCGCCAGGCCCGGCTCGCCCTGACTCGATCATATCGAGGATCTCTTGCGCACGCCCAACCACCGCCTTGGGCAGACCGGCCAAACGGGCGACATGCAGCCCATAGCTGCGGTCAGCCGCGCCAGGTACGACCTCGTGCAGGAATACCACGTCGCCGTGCCACTCTTTGATGCGCATGGTCCGGCACGACACCCCAGCCAAGGGTTCGCGCAAATGGGTTAGCTCATGGAAATGCGTCGCAAACAAGGCGCGGCATCCGACGACATCATGCAAATGCTCGACACAGGCCCAGGCAATGGAGAGCCCATCGAATGTCGCCGTCCCACGACCGATCTCGTCCAGGATAACCAGTGACCGCGAACTCGCCTGATTCAGAATCGTGGCGGTCTCGACCATTTCGACCATGAACGTGGACTGCCCCCGGGCCAGATCGTCGGCAGCCCCGACCCGGCTGAACAGGCGGTCGACGACGCCCAAACCGGCGGAGTCGGCAGGCACAAAGGAGCCCATCTGCGCGAGAATCGCGATCAGCGCATTCTGACGCAGGAACGTCGATTTGCCGGCCATGTTGGGCCCGGTCACCAGCCAGAGCCGCTGATCCGGCCCGAGATCGCAATCATTGGCGACGAACGGACCAGCACCCGAGGCTACGAGCACCGCCTCGACCACCGGGTGACGTCCGCCACGGATCGCGAAGCGCCGGTCGTCGAACAAGTCAGGCCGGCACCAACGCCGCTCCACGGCCAGATCCGCGAGCGCCGTTGTCACGTCCAGCCGAGCCACGGCGCCGGCCGCCTTGGTAATCGCCTCGGCGCGGCCTGCCACCTCTCCGACGAGATCGTTGAACAACTCCAGTTCCACGGCCAACGCGCGACCAGCCGCTTCGGTGATGTCGCGCTCCAGTTCTCCCAGTTCCACAGTGCTGAAGCGCACGCTGTTGGCCGTGGTCTGGCGATGGATGAACAGGTCGCGGCGGGTCCCCGTCATCAGCTTGTCCGCCTGGGCGGCAGAAACCTCAATATGGAATCCGAGCACGTTGTTATGTTTGACCTTGAGCGAAGCCACACCGGTCATTTGGGCATATTTCGCCTGCAATCCGGCCACCAGCCGCCGCCCTTCGTCCCGCAGCGTCACCAACTCGTCGAGCTGTGGCGCGTAAGATCGTGCAATGAAGCCCCCGTCCCGTGCCAGTAGCGGCAGATCTGGCGCCAGGGCCCGGGTTAGGCGGTCGACCAGCACCGAATGCTCACCGATGTCGGCCAGGGTGGCGGCAAGTCCCTCCGGCATCGGCGTCAGAGCCGGCGCACCGATGGCCGTGCGACAGGCCGCAGCGGCCGCCAAGCCATCGCGGACCGCGGCCAGATCACGTGGCCCGCCGCGCCCCAACCCCAATCGCGCCAAAGCCCGTTCCAAGTCCGGAATGCCACGCAGACGGTGGCGCAGATCCTGGCGCAACGTGTCTTCCGCGATCCAGAAGCCGATCATGTCGAGACGCCGTATGATCGCAGCGCGGTCCGTCAACGGCATGGCGAGACGCTCGGCCAGCAACCGGGCACCACCGCCAGTGACCGTCCGATCGATCGTGCCAAGCAGGCTGCCCGCACGACTGCCGTCCAGAGTCCGCGACACTTCCAAATTGCGCCGCGTTGCCGGATCGATTTCCAACACACTCCCAGGAACCACCCGTAGCGGTGGCAGCAGCGTCGGCAGGCGCCCCTTTTGTGTATGCTCGACATAGTCGACCAGCGCACCGGCGGCCGCGATCTCGGCCCGACTGAACGGACCGAACCCATCAAGCGTGCCGACGCCATAGAGCGCAAGCAGCCGGCGCCGGGCGTTGTCGCTGTTGAACCGGCTTGCCGGCTGCACCGCAAGCCGAGGTTTCCAGCTAGAAAACAGCTCGAACAAAGCCGGCTGCTGGGTCAGCCGGTCGGAGACCAGCACTTCGCTTGGCGCCAATCGTGCCAGCGCCGACGCCAAACCCGCAGCCGCCACTGGCTGCACCGCAAGCGTGCCAGTCGAAAGGTCGATCCATCCCAGGCCGAAGCCACCGGACGCCTCCGCCAACGCAGCCAAGTAGTTGTGCGCCCTCGCTTCCAGAAGGCTGTCTTCGGTCAGCGTGCCCGGCGTGACGATGCGCACGACAGCGCGCTGAACCACCGCCTTGGCACCGCGTTTGCGCGCTTCTGCCGGATCCTCCGTCTGCTCGCAAATCGCAACGCGAAATCCGTGCCGGATTAGCCGCTCCAAATAGGATTCGTGGCTGTGCACCGGCACGCCGCACATGGGAATGTCGTCACCGTCGTGTCGGCCACGCTTGGTCAGAGTGATATCGAGCGCCCCCGCCGCCGCCACGGCGTCGTCGAAAAACATCTCGTAGAAGTCGCCCATGCGGTAGAAAAGCAGGCAGTCTGGATGGGCGCCCTTGATCTCCAGATACTGTGCGAGCATCGGCGTGACTGCCGCGTTGGTGACCGGCGATGCTGCGGCACCGGCTGCCCCACCTTTCGCCCCCATCCCCACTCCTTCCAAAAATCGTCACAATGCCCTCCCGGGCGTCGCCGAGCCTATCGTCTTCCATCCTGCCATGCACCCCGCCGGGCGTATCAACGCATCTCAGCGCGCCGCGCCGGGATCGGACGACGGCAAGCCAAGACAGGGGGCTCGGCCGGCCGCCGTATTGGCGATGAACGTGACGACCTCATCCAACACCGGTGCGCGCCAGCGGAAGGCATGTGCAAATGACGTGACGATACCAATATGACCGAGACCTGGGTAACGACGGAGGCAAACAGCATTGCCGGCCGCGGCCAATGCCGCCGCCAGGCGCTCGGAATTGGCCGGCAGGACCGTGGTATCGGCGGTGCCGGTGGCAAGCAGCATGGGTGGCGCCGGCCCATTGGCGAAGGTGATTGGTTGGGTCACGGACAGATCGGCCGCTGGCGCAAAGATTGCCCGCATCGTCTCACCGTCCAGCGGCAGAAAATCATACGGCCCAGCCAGACCAACCACGCCAGCCACACGCTCTGGTGCCACGCCGACGGTGCGAAGATAGTCCCGGTCCAAAGCCAGTAAGGCAGCGATGTGTGCGCCTGCGGAATGGCCGATGAGGATGAGCCGTGTCGGGTCGCCGCCGAAGAATGCGGCATGCTCGGCGGTCCAGCGCACCACCTGTGCCGCATCTTCGACGAAGGTGGGAAAGCGCACCGCGGGATACACGCGGTAATCGGGCACGACCACCACCAACCCCTGCGTCGCCAGGGCTGCGGCGATAAACAGGTACCAGTCGCGGGTCCCAGACTCCCAACCGCCACCATACAGGAATACCACCGTCGGCGCCCCGATTGTTCCCGCCGCCGGTCGATAAACATCAAGCCGCTGACGCGCCTCCGACCCGTAGGGGATTGTCCGGGACCGATTGAGATGCGCCGTTGGCACAGTCAGATTCAGCACGTCGGCCGGCGCGCACGCGCCGAGTATCAGAACCAGTCCCAGGTAAAAACAGCGAAGGACCCATCGTCCGGACCGATGGACCATTGTCGTGGAACAGTCCTGCCGAGTCGACACGGTCCTGAGGCCTGCTCTGGTAACCGCTCGTTCTCCATTCGTCAACCTGTGGATCATACGCCTCCTTGTAAGACTGCATCCATTGCGTACATCGTCTTGAAGTGCAAGACACCTTGCTTGTTTGAGCGCCTGCCTGACGGTAAGAAGGCTCATGAATTGCTGGGCCAATTCAGGAGCGACTGATAATCAGTGATCCGGTCGGTCCGACGCCGACCGATCCATGCCCACCATGGCTGAAAGAGGATGGTGACGATGGGACACGCGGACAGGGCCGGAGCGCGACTCACCCAGCCTCCGGCACTCCTCCTAATGGTGTGGCCCTGGTTGGCGGCACTGGCGGTGGTGGTCGCCAGCACCGTCGGTGCGCCCGGGCGCACGGCGGCAGAGGCCGCGGATGCGGTCCTGCGGACCCAGCTAGAGACGCTGGCCACGACGGCGGGGGACACGCTCGCCGCGTTCTATGCGCACTCTGACTATGACCCGATCTGGCTTGCCGACGGCGGCACGAAGGCTGACACGCTACTCGATCTCCTGAGCGGCAGCGGGACACACGGTCTGGAACCGGCCCACTACGGTCTCGAGCAGCTCGTGCATCAACGGCAATCGGCCACCCGTCCGCGCGATCGCGCGGCGTTGGAGCTCGCTCTGAGCCAGGCCGCCCTCACCTACGCCCGCGATCTGGCCGCCGGCCATACCGTGCCGTCATCGATCGCCCACGATCTCGACATCCATCCGGAACGGCCAAATCCAGGTTTGCTTCTGGCGCTGTTTGCGGCGGCCAGGGATTTGCCCGCCGTGTTCCGCGCCTTCGCCCCGGTTTCGCAGCGCTATGCCCGACTACGCACAACCCTGCCCCAGCACCAGCGCATTGCGGCCGCCGGGGGCTGGACCACGGTGCCAAACGGTCCGACGCTTCGACCCGGTACGACGGGCCGGGCCGTGGCCCTTCTGCGGCGACGGTTGGTCGAGTCGGGCGATTTAGCCACACTGAGCCGCCAACCTGACCACTTTGATGCCACACTTGAGGCCGCGGTGGTGCGGTTTCAGCGGCGCCACGGGCTGGACGACGACGGGCTGGTCGGGCGCAAAACCCGGGCAGCCCTGGCTGTGTCGGCGCAGCGACGGGTCGACCAGATCGTTCTCAATCTGGAACGGTTGCGCTGGCTGCCGCGATCTCTGGGCGGACGCTATGTATTCGCGAATCTTGCCGACTTTCGGGTTCATGTGTTCGATGGAGAAGACATAATCTTTACGTCACGGACCGTGGTTGGCAAACCCCGCCATCGCACCCCAGTGTTCTCAGACGAGATCAGATACCTGGAGATCAATCCATTTTGGCACGTGCCCTACAGCATTGCCAGCCGGGAGATTCTGCCAGAGCTGCAAGCCGACTCGAGTTATCTGACCAGAAAGAACATGGTTTTGTTTGGCGATGGTCGGCGTATCGATCCGGCGGAGGTGGATTGGACCACCATTTCGCGGCGTCAGTTTCCTTATCGGATTCGTCAGAATCCGGGAAGCGGCAACTCCCTCGGCCGGATCAAGATCATGTTCCCTAACCGGCATTCTGTTTACCTGCACGACACACCAGCAAAGAGTTTGTTCTCGCACTCGGTGCGTGCCTATAGCCACGGCTGTGTGCGGGTTGAAAACCCCCTTGCCCTCACGACCGTGCTTCTGGAGGGACAGGGTCTACCCTGGGACCGCGCCGCAATCGACCGTCAAGTGGCGTCGGGTCAGCGCAGGGTGATCAACTTGCCGCGCAAAATCCCTATCCATCTGGTCTATCTGACCGCTTGGGTGGACGAGGCCGGTGAGATTCAGTTCCGGGACGACATCTACGGACGCGATGATGCCCTGCGGGCCGCCCTGCATGATAGTTGGAGCCGACCGATCATGTGACCGGGGCAGCGGCCGGTGCCGGCCGGTTTGGGCCGTGTCCGTGCACCGGCACTGTCATCGGCCGCGCCGGCTGAACTCGTCGTAAACTTCACCGTAGGATCGCCAGAACTCGTTGTGGAAACCGTCTTCGATCTCCCTCGAGATGCGCTGGAAAGCGTCCTCGTAAAGTTCCCAATATCGAGCCTTGCGCAAAGCCGGCACGAGCTTTTCTGCCACCGAGCCACCATCAAGTCGCTGCGTCAAGCTGGTCGGTTCGAACTGTTTGACGAGTTCGGCCAGGGCCACGCGGAGCCCCTCCATCATGGCCTTGTTGTGTGCCTCGATGTCCTTGAAGGCACTCTGCACCGCCACCGGCGCCTCGAGATAACCTGACCGGACCGGCATGAGCAGGGCAGAAAGCGCTTCCTCCGCATTGGCGGCGAACTTCAGCGGGTTGTTCTCCATCGGCCGGAGCACGGTGCCATCGATGTAAAGGTCAGCCTTCACGTCGGCCCGCGCAACCAGAGCATCGTGCAGACCGCTGGCCGACTGCCGCAACACGGCGCCGATCTGTTGCATGAGTGCCGGCAGCGCGTCGTCGGTGATCTCCAGATGTGTTGCACCGGCTGCCCGCAACAGTATCTGCACGAGGGCCCGCCCCTCAAGCTGAGACGGTGCCGCGTCTCCCGATCCACCGGTTGGAACGTCCAACTCTGCTGGCAACTGTTCCCGCGTCGCCAATTCAGCCTGGGCCGGGTCAATCACCTCGATATCAAGCCCCTGGCTGGACGACCGTACCGGACGCAGGTCCTGATCGTCATCCGTCAGAACTCGAGCAATAAGTGTGAAGCCTGATATCTGAAGGTTATCGCCGTCCGCCACTGGCATCCGCTGTCCGGTGCCGACCGGTTGGTCAGCACCGTTCAGGAACACGCCGTTAGAACTCATGTCCGTGACATAGATGGACCCATCGGTCACCTCGAACACACAATGGCGCCGGGAGATTTTGCGGTTCGGGTCATCGATCACCCAGTCGTTGTCGGAGCCACGGCCAACTGCATAGCGCCCGCTCGCCACCATCCGGGTCTCCATGGGCGACGACGACGCACCGTCGTACAGGGCCAATTGCAACACCACCATGCCGTTCTCCGCTTCACCGTCTGGTCGCCTGTACCGCCGACGTCGCCAGGGGCGAGAAGCTCCGCGCCGCATCGCCAGTTTGTCAACGCACTTCAATGCCGACCATCGACCAGCCCCGAGGGCCGACCGTCCGGGATGGAGTCCGGACGCTGTATCCAGATAGGCCCCGCGACCCTTGGTCACACAGCTCGGTTCGGTTCGCTGTACTAACCAGAAAGCAGACTCACTTGCCAGTTGTCCCAGGCCCCCGCTCCAAGCCATACCCGGACCGCATGACCTGCGGGGCCGGCCGGTGGGTTATGCGGCCCACGACCGAAACGAGGCGATGTTGGAATCGAGCATCTACAAATTCATTTGGCGCTATAGCAAACCACAGCAGCTCCTTCTCGTTGTCCTTACTCTCATTTCGTTTCCATTCTTGTATATTGCCCTTGATCTTCCCAAACGGATCGTCAATCAAGGAATCCAAGGGCAGAATGTACCGGACAGCGTGTTCGGCATCCCGGTCGACCAGGTGACCTATCTGTTCGTTCTGTCGGCTGCCTTCCTTGTCCTTGTGTGCGTCAACGGTGGCTTCAAATACCTGATCAACACCAAGAAGGGACAAATCGGCGAGCGTATGCTGCGCCGCCTGCGTTTCCAGCTCTATTCCCACGTTCTGCGTTTCCCTCTGCCCCAGTTCCGACGCATGTCGCAGGGCGAGATCATCACCATGATCACGGCCGAGGTGGAACCGCTCGGTGGCTTCATTGGCGATGCG
>JANQJV010000312.1 GCA_028281465.1 Azospirillaceae bacterium
CCGGCCCGGACCCCGCCCAGCCGCCGGCCGCCAAGATGGCGGCGGTCCAGCCGGCAGGGATGCCGGCGCTCCTGGTTCAGCGCCGAAACCGAACCTGTCGTCAATGCGGGCCATGGGCATAATGGCCCACAAGGAGGGTCGGATCGGACGTAATCAGCGACGACCGAGTGGTCATCAGCGAGGATTACGTCGCGGCGCAGAATCTGGACCGGGTTTCCATGCCTAGAAAATCTCCTGCTCACCGAACTGACATCGGGCAGGAAGCGTGCGGCGATCCAAGACCTGTTGGGGCCACCGTCGAAACGCCAACGGCGCGGATCGCCGCTGTGGGTGCACCACGCTCCATGCGCCAACCCGCTCCGTCATCGACACCGGACGTGTCGCCGGTGTCGTCGCCGGCCGCGCCATCCCGGCCGCGCCATCCCGGCCGCGCCATCCCGGCCGCGCCAAGAGGCAACCTCTGTCCATACCCGCCCTGTACCGCAAAAAAACGACGATAAATTTGAAGACTCTTCCCAAGAACAGACCACTCTGGAACACCAGATCAAAACCGAAGTTCAACGATTGCTGATCGCCGGTTCGCCAGGAAATCCGCCAAAAAACACTAATCGGCTGCACAAGAAATACCCGGACTGGCTTACTTCAAGATCGAGTATTCTATATAACAGCAGCAGGCATGGCCATCGATCACCAAACAAGAGCTAGACCGTGGGCCAAAACGGGGTCGTTGTGAATCCGAGCCGCTCATAATCTTCCTCGAAGTTCAGGAAGAATATGGTTCGAATGCGGGCAAAATACCACAGAAGTCCAGGCATAATCTCAATCGACTGCCGATGCAGGCGTGCAGCTTCCTCGGCCTGCCCACTCGCCGCCAGAACGAGAGCCAGATTGGATAGGCACCAAATCGGCGAATGGCTGCCGCCAATCTTCTCAAGGGCCCGCCGCGCCAGGGTCGTTGCCTCGTCGGCCCGGCCTTCGTTGAGCAGGAACAAGCTTCGCGTGCTTTCCGCCCAAATTTCAGCCGGCTGGTTATTGCGGGCTGAAACCACCTTGACGAGCGCCGCTTCAAACTCGTCGCGCTGTTGCTTAGCCAGATAGGCCAACGCCAGGTGCTGGTAGTTGCGATAGGCGACCCCGGACGGCATATCCTTTACCGCAAGCCGCTCAACCTCTCGAATGGTCTCGTCGATTTCACCGCAGACCAGCTTGATGCTCCCAATTTCCACATCGACCTGAATGTCTGACGGGGCGGTTGCCATGCGGTCGCGCCAGCGCAGTTCAGCCTCGGCCTGTCTGCCTCGGCGCTGGAGGAGCTGAATCGTGCGGACTTGAACGAGGCTGGACTCTGGGAAGATCGCAACCGCGCGTTCGCAGTCTTCCACCACCTGAGCAACCTTGCCTGGCAACTGTTCCCGTGCCAAAGCCCGGTTCAAGAATAGCTGCCAATTGTTCGGTTCTTGTTCGAGCATGGCCGTCAATGCGGCTTCAGCATCTTCTTGCCGACCAAGAACCGGAAGAATCTCGCTCAATACCAGTAACGCCTGTGTGCTCTCTGGGTCGAAAGTCAAGGCGGCCTTCAGAGCGGCAACAGCGAGCGGTAGGTCGGGCTTTGCTCGCGCCTCCGTGGCTTTCTCGAGGAAATATTCAGCCAATTCTTCCAAATGGTCGGTGGCAATTGCGGCCGTTTGCAACACGGCGCAATCACTTTCCTTCAGGCTCCCGTCCAACACCTTGAACAGCGCCTCGACAATCCGGACTTCTGGTCTTTCGGGCGCCCGCGCCTGTACCTCTTGGAGTATCTTGCGAGCGTGACTGACGTTGCCGTTGGTGACATCCCGCAAACAAAGCGGAATCAAAGCCCTAATCTCATAGTCAGGTGCCATCCCTTCCGCCGCCGCGCGGGCAGCGGCACCGTCATCATGCCGACCGACGGCCTGCAGAGCACCAACCAACCGGTAATGGACATCAAAGAAATCGCTCCGATAGCTCAGCGCTCTACGATAATGCTCAATTGCAGCATCATAGTTCTTTTCTTTTTCTTCGATCGCCATTCCCATTTCGCGGTGATATCGACCGAAGGTATCGTTGCGGATATTGGCCCGCCAGATTTCAATCTCGGCTTCCGTAAGCAACGGAACCTCCCCGTCCCCCTCTGCAGTCGTCACCATGGGCCGAGCTCCGCCACTTGCCGTGAACAAGTCCGGGCAGGCGCTCTGGAACCGGAGCGATCCGGGCCGATCGTCCCTCGAACCCAGGAAACGACCAGGTTCTGGCAGATATGATCCGCCGTTGCAACAGATGTGGCGCGGTGCGGACCGAATGACCGGCGCCCGGGTGGCGGACCAGACGGACCGTTCCGGTCGGACCACTAACCCACGCGCTTGCCCGATCTTGCGTTGGATTTCCCACGCGGTGACGGCTCGATGAGGACAGGGACAACGCCTACCTCGTCCAGCTTCTCGCCCAAGCTGGCAAGACCGCCGACCTGCGATAGCCCTGCCCGGCACTGGTCGCTTGACGCCGGCGGCCTGAACGCGGTCATACTCCGTACCGGATCGGGTAACCGCATCCGCGACCGGTGCCGGTCGGCCACCGCATCGGGAGAGTTGGGGCAACACCGTCATGGCTGACGACACTTCACTCCGTGCGGTACTGGTTGAGCTTGGTGCTATCGGAGCGGACACGGTGGTGCCTTATCATCCGCGCGTGCGGGATCGGGCCGATGTGGCCGCCCTGCGCTGCCAGCGCTCCGGCGTGATCCTGCTGTCGCGGTCGGATCACCTTGCCGCGAGCTACTACGAAAAAAAGTCTGATCCCGGCCAAATCCAATGGCACGACTCCGTGCTGCGCCCACCGACATTGGCGGACGACGCCCGCCGGGCCGAGAAATTCGGTGTCACGATCGCCGGCCGTCGCTGGTTGGATTTCGGTTCTGGCAGTGGCGCTCTTTTGGATCTGCTGGCGTCGCGAGCCAAAACCTGCGCCGGACTGGAGCCCAACCATCCATTGCGCCAAGCTTGCGAAGGTCGAGGTCTCAACATGTATGAGGCATTGGAAGATCTCGATGACGCCGAGTTCGACATTATCACTCTCTTCCATGTCTTCGAGCATTTGCCCCGACCGGTCGATACACTTCGTACGCTGGCGAAACATCTGGCACCGGACGGTTTGATTTTGCTCGAGGTGCCGCACGCACGGGATTTTTTGCTCAACACTCTGGATTGTGCCGCATTCCGCAGCTTCACCCTCTGGAGCGAACATTTGGTGCTGCACACGCGAGACAGCTTGAGCATTCTGGCCCGCGCTGCCGGCTTTCCATCGGTCACGGTGGTCGGCCTGCAACGGTATTTCCTCGCCAACCATCTCTACTGGCTACGCCACGGCAAACCGGGTGGCCATGAAATCTGGTCATTTCTGAACCACATCCGGCTGAACGAGGAGTACGAGGCACTGCTGTGCCGTCTTGATCAAACCGACACTTTGATCGCCTACCTGCGCCGGGAGTCCGTCGGCCATGATGACGGCAAGGACGCCCGGGCGGGATGAATGCCCGTCAGGCCGTCGCCACGTCTCGTAGCCGTCGGCGCGGCCAGACAGGTCTTTGACACCTCAGACTTGGCATCCCTGGGACGGCCCCCCGAAAGTCGACCGGCCGGGAGGACGATATCTCCTCGGGACTGGGTCCGGCTGCTGTGGTCGTCGACACTCGCCGAACGCATCTGCGGCGACCTAACGACAGCCTCAGCGGCCTACCAGGGTTTCGGCAGAGTCCGCTCGGCGTCGTTTGCGATGAACCACGAACCGATGCGGCCCACCCGGCATTCGACGTGTGTACCCTGTCAATGCACACCGATTCATCTAACAAGAAACTAAGCTTGGCGTGTCCAAATATAGTAGCAAAAGCAAACTTCGCTGCTATATATGCGCTCGGAAAACTGGACTGTTTCATCCCCG
>JANQJV010000314.1 GCA_028281465.1 Azospirillaceae bacterium
GCGTTTCTTGCGGACGCTGGTCGCTGTTGTTGGGGCCGCGTCCCGTCTCGGGCCGGCTAGAAGCCGGCGGCCCGGGCCGGCAAGGATGCCGGCGCTCCCCGGGGGCGCGCGGTCGGTCCTCGCCACCGATGCCCTCGCTGGCGTGGGACCGTGCGTTGGTCGGCGCCGGGTTTTTATGGAGCGCCGGCATGGCAAGCCCATGCTCGCGGGCGATGCGGGCGATGTCGAGCCAGAACGAATCAGGTTCCTCATGGGGCCTGTCGCTCACCGTATGGGGGGCGAGCTCCAGAGCGCGGTAGCCCATGTCGGCGGCAAAGGCGCACTGGTACGCGAACGGTATGGGGCCGAGCCCATGGTTGCACAAAGCGATCCGCATCATGCCTCCGGCCGGACAGCGCCGGCGTGATGGTCCGGGCCGCCCCAACCGCTTGACCCACGAAGGCTTTGCGTTGGTGGACAGAGCGGGGAGGCCACGCTACACAAGGCGATACTTTACCACTTTGGC
Organism: Azospirillaceae bacterium; assembly: GCA_028281465.1. Classification (GTDB taxonomy): domain Bacteria; phylum Pseudomonadota; class Alphaproteobacteria; order Azospirillales; family Azospirillaceae; genus JANQJV01. The sequence goes on from JANQJV010000314.1 coordinate 506, forward strand.
TTTGATTTCGCCGGTCTTCTTGGAGCGCACGGGTATGCAGACCGCCAATGACATCCGCGCCGCCTTTCTTGGCTTCTTTGCCAAGCACGGCCATGAGATCGTGTCCTCCAGCCCGCTGGTGCCGCGCAACGATCCGACGCTGCTGTTCACCAACGCCGGTATGGTGCAGTTTAAGAACGTCTTCACCGGCGCCGAGCAGCGGCCCTATGACCGCGCTGTCACCAGCCAGAAATGCGTCCGCGCTGGCGGCAAACACAACGATCTGGACAATGTCGGCTACACCGCCCGGCACCACACCTTCTTCGAGATGCTGGGTAACTTCTCCTTCGGCGATTACTTCAAGGATGTGGCGATCGAGCTGGCCTGGACGCTGGTGACCAAGGAGTTCGGCCTGCCGGCGGACCGGCTTCTGGTCACGGTGTATGCCGATGACGACCAGGCGTTCGAGCTGTGGCGTAGGATCGCCGGTCTGCCGGACGAACGCATCATCCGCATCGGCACGTCGGATAACTTCTGGCGTATGGGCGACGCTGGTCCGTGCGGGCCGTGTTCTGAAATTTTCTACGACCATGGACCTGACATTGCCGGGGGGCCACCGGGGAGCCCGGACGAGGACGGCGACCGCTTCATCGAGATCTGGAACCTGGTGTTCATGCAGTACGAGCAGCGCGGCGCCGATGACATGGTGCCGCTGCCGCGCCCGTCCATCGACACCGGCATGGGTCTGGAGCGCATCGCCGCCGTGCTGCAAGGCCAGCATGACAACTACGATATCGACTTGATGCGCGCCCTGATCGAGGCCTCGGCTGATGCCACCGGCGTCGAGCCGGACGGGCCGCAGGCCGTGTCGCACCGGGTGATCGCCGACCACCTGCGCGCCAGCGCCTTCCTGATGGCCGACGGCGTCATGCCGTCGAACGAAGGTCGAGGTTACGTGCTGCGCCGCATCATGCGCCGGGCCATGCGGCACGCCCACATGATCGGTTGCAAAGACCCGTTGATGTTCCGCTTGGTGCCGGCGTTGGCCCGGCAGATGGGCGGACATTTTCCCGAGCTAGTCGAGGCGCAGGCGCTGATCGTCGAATCCCTGAAGCTGGAGGAGACCCGCTTCAAGCAGACGCTGGACCGTGGCCTGCGCCTGCTGGAGGATGAGGTCGCCGCCCTGCCCACCGGCCAATCGCTGGCTGGCGCCGTTGCCTTCAAGCTGTACGACACCTACGGCTTCCCGCTCGACCTGACCCAGGACGTCTTGCGCGGCAAGGGCCTGGCCGTCGATGTGGACGGCTTCCAGGCCGCCATGGCCGAGCAGCGCCGGCGCGCGCGCGAAAGCTGGGCCGGGTCCGGTGAGGCCGGCACCGAGCGGCTGTGGTATGACCTGCACGAGCGGCTGGGCGCGACCGAGTTCCTGGGTTACGACACCGAGTGGGCTGAAGCCCAGGTTGTCGCCCTGGTCGCCGGCGATGGGCCGGTCGAGCGTGCCGAGGCCGGCACCGAGGTGACGGTGCTGACCAACCAGACGCCGTTCTACGCCGAATCCGGTGGCCAGGTCGGCGACACCGGCACCATCATCAATGCCGACGGTGCCAGTGTGGCGGTGCGCGACACGCAGAAGAAACTCGGCCTGCTGTGGGCACATACCGGCACGGTCGCAGACGGGACGCTGGCCGTCGGCGACAGCGTGACCCTGACCGTGGACGGCGCGCGGCGCGGCGCCATTCGGCGCAACCACTCAGCCACGCACCTGCTGCACCGGGCCTTGCGCGACCGACTGGGCCAGCACGTGACCCAGAAAGGCTCGCTGGTGGCGCCGGAGCGGCTGCGCTTCGACATCAGCCAGCCGGTGGCCCTGAGCGGCGACGACATCGCCACCGTGGAGAGCGCGGTCAACGCCCGCATCCGGGGCAACGCCGACGTGGCGACCAAGCTGATGTCGCCGGACGAAGCCCGGGCTGAGGGCGCCATGGCCCTGTTCGGCGAGAAATACGGCGATGAGGTGCGCGTGGTCACCATGGGCGGCGCGAACGACGGTCGGCCCTACTCCATGGAGCTGTGCGGCGGCACCCATGTGCGCCGGACCGGCGACATCGGCCTGCTTAAGATCGTGGCCGAGACGGCGGTGGCGGCAGGCGTGCGCCGCATCGAGGCACTCACCGGCGAGGGGGCGCTGGCCTATTTCGCCGAACGCGAGCAGTGGCTGAACGAGGCGGCCGGCCAGCTCAAAGCGGCACCGGCCGAGGTACCGGCCCGGGTTACGGCCCTCGTGGAGGAGCGCCGGCGGCTTGAGCGCGAGTTGGCCGAGGCGCGCCGGCAATTGGCGATGGGCGGCGGCGGCACCGGCGTTGCCGCCGAGCCGGCGCGCACGGTCGGCGGTGTCGGCTTCGTCGCCCGCGTGCTCGACGGCGTCCCGCCCAAGGACCTGAAGCCGATGGCCGACGAATTGAAGAAGCAGGTCGGCTCCGGCGTCATCACGCTGATCAGCGTTAACGATGGCCGCGCCTCGCTGGTGGTGGCCGTGACCGAGGACCTGACCGGCCGACTGAGCGCGGTCGATCTGGTGCGTCTGGGAGCGGAAGCCGTGGGCGGCAGGGGCGGCGGTGGCCGCGCCGACATGGCCCAGGCTGGCGGCCCGGACGGCGCTGCCGCCTCGGCCGCCGTCTCCGCCATCGAAGCCGCGTTGGAGACGCGCGCGGCCGCGTAGGGCGTGCTTCAGCACGCCGCTTCGGGGCGCAACGGCCCCGGAACCCGATGGAACCCGGCGCAAGCTCCGGCGCGCTCGAAGCGCGCCCGACAGACGACGGACCAGGCGATGGGCAAGCAGCAGGGTGTCGACATGGGGACGCCGGTTCTCGAGCTCTATGTCCTCTGGCATCCCGATGACGCGCGGGCTGCCGATATTGCCGAGGCCATCTTTGCGCACCACCACCGGGCGGCCTTCCATGGCGCCATCGGCGGGGCCGTCGAGGTGTATTTCCGGAGCACGGGATTCCGGGGACATGTCGATGCGCCGCGGCCGGTGCCGCTGCCCGGACACGGTGATCCGCATGCCGCCGCCGCCGCCTTCGTGGCTCTGGTGCCCATTCTCGGCAACGAACTGGCCCAGGCTGCCCGCGATGCCTCGGGGTCGTGGTTCGCCTATCTACAGGACCTGGTGACCCAACAGCGTCAACACTCCGAGCGGATCGCCCTGTTTCCGTATCAGCTTGATGACCAGGCCTTGGGTCATACCGCCCTGGATGGTCTGTTCGGTCAGGTGCAAAGGGTCGGCGCGGCCGATCCGACGGCCGACCGTGGCGCTGACCGCGACGACCTGCTGCGGGATTTGTCCCAAGGGTTGGCGCAGTGGCTGAAGTCGCCCGGTCGGTCGGATCGGGTCACGGTCTTCGTCAGCCACACGAAACATAAACCCGAGCCGATGGACGCCCGGGAGGACCTGATCCCGGCGGTGCGCCAGGTCATCGGCGCAACCCGGCTCCTGGCGTTCTACGACGCGCAGGACCCCCAGCCGGGCGAAGACTGGGCGGCCACACTGCGGGCCAGGGCGGCCGACAGCGCAGTGCTGGCGCTTCGCAGCGATGTCTATGCGACCCGCGACTGGTGCCACCGCGAGGTGCACATCGCCAAGACCAATGGCATGCCATTGGTCATGCTGGATGCGCCGGAGCACCCCGAACCACGCGGCAGCTTCCTGCTCGACCACATGCCGCGGGTGCCGGTGCGCCGGGTAAACGGGCAGTGGTGCCGAACAGCGATCCGGCGGGCCGTCAATCTGCTGGTCGATGAATGCCTGAAGCGGGAGCTTTGGCGGCATCAGGAGCGATTGGCCAGCCATGGGACGTTGGCCGAGGTCGTATGGTGGGCCCCGCAGGCACCGGAGCCGGTCACCTTGACAGCCTGGTGGCGTGCGACCGGGCAACCTCGGCGTGCGGCATGGCCCAGAATGTCGTCTCCGTTGACGGCTTGGTGGCGTGCGGCCCGGAAAAACCGGGTATCGCCCGATGCTCTCGTGGTTCTTCATCCGGACCCACCCATGTCCGCGGAGGAACAATCGGCCTTGAACGCCCATATGCAGGCCATGGGCAACGGGATGCGCCTTGATTTGTTGACACCGCGCACGCTGGCCGCACGCACCGGCCATGCCGACCCGGTGTGAGGCGATGATGACCGGAATGAATGCTCTTCTGCCGGCCGATGCCTTGAAAGGCGTGCGGCTTGGGCTGTCCATCTCCGACAGTCCGGACCTGGCCCGTCTTGGTTTCGGGACCGGCCATGTGCAGCTCACCTTCGGCGAGATCGCGCGCCTGATCCTGGTCGGCGGCGGCACGATTGCGTATGGCGGCCATCTGGACCCGGGCGGCTTCACTCTCTTTCTGATGGGTGAAGTGGAGCGCTACGGCCGGCGCAAGGATCGGCCGCTGCTGCTTTGCCTGGCCTGGCAGGAGCACCGGCGCAAATCGCTGACCGAGTTGAAGGCCAGGCAGGCCGCACTTGGCCTGTTCGGCCGGATCGTGTGTCTTGATCCGGACGGCCGGGAAATCGCCATGGACCACGACCGGGGCGACGATCCGGTCGACGAACCGGATCTCACCCTGCGCGCGCGTGCGCTGACGGCCATGCGCCGGCACATGAAAGCCGTCACCCACGGCCGGGTGCTGCTGGGTGGCCGGTGCGCCGGTTTTCAGGGCGTCCTGCCCGGTCTCATGGAAGAGGCGCTGTTGTGCCTGGAGTCTCCGGGTGATCCGCAGCCGCTCTATCTGGCCGGCGGCTTCGGCGGGGCCACGGCCGAGATTGCCGCGGCGCTCGGCGTGACGCCTGCGGACTGGCTGCCGCCTGAGACCGGTGCACGGCCAGCGGACCCAGGCCTGCTGCAGGGCCGGCAGCAACTGGCCCTGCTGGCACGGGATGCGGCGTGGCGCGGTTTGAACAACGGTCTGGGCGATGCGGAGAACCGGCAGCTTGCGGTGACGCACCGGCCCAGCGAGATTGCCACGCTGGTTGCCTGCGGCTTGGGTCGACGTTTCACTGCACCCGGGTAGGGCGTGCGCGGGCAGCGCACGCCCTTGGCTGCCGTCAATGCAGCGTGCCGACCGAGGGGCCGGTGGGAGCGTGGTGGGGCAGGGACGGCGGCAGGCCGGGTTCGGCCGGCTCGCCGTTGATGACCAGGCCGCCGGCCCCGGCGGACAGGGTGACGGTCTCGCCGTCGGCGATGCGGCCCTGCAATATCCAGGTCGCCAGCGGGTTCTGCACACTGCGTTGGATCACCCGGCGTAGCGGCCTTGCCCCATACACCGGGTCATAGCCGGCTTCGGCCAGCCAGGCCAGCGCCACGTCGTCCACCGTCAGGGCGATCTGACGGTCGCCCAAGATGCGCCGCAACCGGTCGAGCTGGATGCGCACGACGCCGTCCATGTGCCGCCGCGACAGGCGATGGAACAGCAGGATTTCGTCCAGCCGGTTGAGGAATTCCGGCCGGAACGAGGCGCGCACCGCCTCCATCACCTCGGTCCGCACCGCCGTGGAATCCTCGCCTTCCGGCTGGTTGGCCAAGATTTCGCTGCCCAGGTTGGACGTCATGATCACCAGCGTGTTGCGGAAATCGACGGTGCGGCCCTGGCCGTCGGTCAGCCGGCCGTCGTCGAGCACCTGCAGCAGCACGTTGAACACATCCGGGTGCGCCTTCTCGATTTCGTCGAACAGCACCACCTGGTAGGGCCGGCGGCGCACCGCTTCGGTGAGGGCGCCGCCCTCCTCATAACCGACATAGCCGGGCGGAGCACCGATCATGCGGGCGACTGTGTGCTTTTCCATATATTCGGACATGTCGAGCCGAACCATGGCAGCCTCGTCGTCGAACAGGAATTCGGCCAGGGCCTTGGTGAGTTCGGTCTTGCCGACGCCGGTCGGGCCAAGGAAGAGGAAACTGCCGATCGGCCGGTTTGGGTCCTGCAGGCCGGCGCGGGCCCGGCGCACGGCGTTGGCCACGGCCACGATCGCCTCGTCCTGTCCGACGACCCGGCGGGTCAGCCGCTCCTCCATCTGCAGCAGTTTTTCCCGCTCGCCGGTAAGCATGCGGTCGACCGGAATGCCCGTCCACCGGCTGACCACCGCGGCGATATCGGCTTCGCGCACCGCCTCGTTGAGCATGCGGTTTTCCTTCTCCGCTTCCGCCTCGGTCAGCCGGCGCTCCAGGTCGGGAATCACGCCGTAGGTCAGTTCGCCGGCCCGGGTCCAGTCGCCGCGGCGCTGCGATCGGTCCAATTCGGCCCGGGCATGGTCCAGTTCCTCCTTGATCTTTTGTGCCCCGGCCAGCTTGTCCTTCTCTGCCTTCCAGCGTGCGGTCAGCTCGGCGGAGCGTTGCTCCAATTCGGCCAGTTCCGCCTCCAGGCGGCCGAGCCGGTCCTGCGAGGCCGGGTCGTTTTCCTTGTTCAACGCTTCGCGTTCGATCTTGAACTGGATGATGCGCCGGTCCAGCTCATCGATCTCTTCCGGTTTGCTGTCCACCTCCATGCGCAGGCGGGCGGCCGCCTCGTCGACCAGATCGATCGCCTTGTCGGGCAGGAAGCGGTCGCTGATATAGCGGTGCGACAGCGTGGCGGCGCCGACGATGGCGCTGTCGGTGATGCGCACACCGTGGTGCACTTCGTATTTTTCCTTCAGGCCGCGCAGGATCGACACGGTTTCTTCCACCGATGGTTCATTGACGAACACCGGCTGGAAGCGGCGTGCCAGGGCGGCGTCCTTCTCCACATGCTTTTGGTATTCGTCGAGCGTGGTGGCGCCGATGCAATGCAACTCGCCGCGTGCCAGGGCGGGCTTGAGCATGTTGGAGGCATCCATGGCGCCTTCCGCTTTACCGGCGCCGACCAGCACATGCATTTCGTCGATGAACAGGATGTACTCACCGTCCGAGGCGCTGATCTCCTGCAGCACCGCCTTCAGCCGCTCCTCGAACTCGCCGCGGTACTTGGCGCCGGCCACCAAGGCCCCCATGTCGAGCGCACACAGGCGCTTGTTGCGCAGGCTTTCCGGCACGTCGCCGTTGACGATGCGCTGCGCCAGACCTTCGGCGATGGCGGTCTTGCCGACGCCGGGTTCGCCGATCAGCACGGGATTGTTCTTGGTGCGCCGCGCCAGCACCTGCACCGTGCGGCGGATTTCCTCGTCGCGGCCGATCACCGGGTCGAGTTTGTTGTCGCGCGCCGACTGGGTCAGGTCGCGGGCGTATTTCTTCAAAGCGTCGTAACCGGCTTCGGCGCCGGCGCTGTCGGCCGTGCGGCCTTTGCGCAGGTCGTTGATGGCACCGTTGAGGGCCTGGGCGGTGACGCCGGCATCGCGTAGCGCCCGGTGGGCCGCGGTGCCCTGCGCCAGCGCCATGGCCAGTAGCAGGCGTTCGGCAGTAACGAAGCTGTCGCCGGCCTTGTTGGCCAGTTCTTCGGCGCTTTCGAACAGTCGCGCCATTTCCGGCGCCAGATACAGTTGACCGGCGCCGCCACCTTCGACCCGGGGCAGGCGGTTCAGTTCGGCGTCGACGCTGCCAAGGGCGCGGTCCGGATCGCCGCCGGCCGTGCGGATCAGGTTGGCCGCCAGTCCTTCCTTATCATCCAGTTGGATTTTCAGCAGATGCTCCGGCGTCAGACGCTGGTGTCCACGCCGTTGTGCCAAGCCTTGCGCCGCCTGCAGAAAGCCACGGCTGCGCTCAGTATACTTCTCCAAATCCATCGACCATCACTCCAGGTCCCCGAACCCGGTCGCCCGCTCGGCAGCCCGACCATGCCCGTGACCCCCAAGATGTTTGTCTTCGGCACGCCTCTGGCGCCCGATCCTGTGGTGGATATGGCGAGCGTCGGATCGTCCGCAAGGCGCATGCCGGTCTGCGGGATGCGCCGTGGTGGTCTGGGGGAGGCGACCTCGACCTCTTAAAATCAGAATCGGCGTCCCGGCATCGTCGCGCGCGAAGCCTTCACCCGCGTCAGGTTTCGGCGGCGTTGTCGTTGGCGCCGGTTAGGCGTTTGCAGAAGCGTTGCGCTTCGTGGATGTGGCCGTCGTTGTGGAAATAGCTGGCCAGCTTGCCAGACAATCCCGTGCTCGCGATGCCTGTGTTCGGCACATGGGTGTGAATCGCGTCGCAGGCGAGGTCGTGTGCGAGGCGCTCCATGGCGCGCAGGAGCACAAGAGCTGCCGATTCCGGATCGAACATATCGACCACGATGAAATTGTCGACCGTCAGCACGGCGCCGTGTTTCAACTGCTGCTCAATGGCATAAGAAAACAGACCGTGGATGTAGCCTCGGCTGCTTTGCACGGTCATGATGCCGTTGGCGGCTGGGCCGACGGTGTCTTCGGCTGGGGTTTCTCGCACAGGAGCCGGTTCGGCCGTGGTTGCCAACGCGATGCCCGACGGGAGCAGGTCGAGGTGACACGCCGTGCTGCCGACCAATGGCAGGGCGAAACTCCGCCATTGATCCATGTCCACGTCCGGGACAACCGTACGGACAACGGCGTATGCCTGATCGACTTGCCGACGGTCCAACGGTCGCGCGATGTAGTGGTCGTCCATGAAGTCCCTGTCCCGGTGGATGCGGTCCCACTGCCGGGCAAACTTTAGGCAGTGCGTCGCATCCGACTCCTTGATGCAGATCAATGTTGGGAATCCGACTGCTTCCCATAGTGCCGCCACGGTTCTGGGGTCGGTACCCGATGTGAAATGTTTGTGACTCTGCCGGCATGGTCTCCGGGCTTCGGGGCAGCCACAGCGGCGTTGGTGGGCCTCGCTGACGCATCAGGTCGGTGACCCGAGCGGTCAGGAACAGGCCATCAGGACACTCGAGCAGACATCAGCGGTCGGGTAGGCCCGGCATCCGCGGACCCGATGGGACGGAACGGCTGCGCGTCGGCGCGTCGTCCGGCAACGAGGAGGAACGAGAGCATGACGGCAGCATCGGCCGGCGTGGGGGGGTCGCCCGCCGGCATTGCGGCGCGGAGCGATGCGGAACCGCAGTACAACGAACAGGTCATCCGCTATTTCGTGATCGCCACGGTGTTCTGGGGGGTGGCTGGCATGACCGCGGGCGTCTGGCTCGCGCTAGAACTGGCGTTCCCCGCGCTGAACTTTGGGATCGAGTGGCTCAATTTCGGTCGCCTGCGTCCGCTGCATACCTCGGCCGTGATTTTCGCATTCGGAGGCAATGCTCTGTTCGCCTCGTCGCTGTACTGCGTGCAGCGCACCTGCCGGGCGCCGCTGTTCGGCGGTCCCGTCGTGGCCAATTTCATGTTCTGGGGCTACCAGGCCTTTATCGTCATGGCGGCGGTCGGCTACCTGACAGGTGTCACCCAGGCCAAAGAGTACGCCGAGCCGAGCTGGTACGCCGATATCTGGTTGACCGTGGTCTGGGTGACTTACGCCGTGGTCTTCCTGGGCACCATTGCCCGGCGGGAAGAACCACATATTTATGTGGCCAACTGGTTCTTCATGGCCTTCATTCTCACGGTGGCGTTGCTGCATCTGGGCAACAACATCGAAATCCCGGTGTCGTGGTTCGGGGCCAAGAGCTACCCGGTTGCTTCGGGTGTGCAGAGCGCCATGATCCAATGGTGGTACGGCCATAATGCGGTCGGCTTTTTCCTGACCGCCGGCTTCCTGGGCATCATGTACTACTTCGTGCCAAAGCGCGCCGGACGGCCGGTGTACTCCTACCGGTTATCGATCATCCACTTCTGGTCCTTAATCTTTTTGTACATTTGGGCCGGGCCGCACCACCTGCATTATACGGCCCTTCCGGACTGGGCCCAAACCTTAGGCATGACCTTCTCCGTGATGCTCTGGATGCCATCGTGGGGCGGCATGATCAACGGCATCATGACCTTGTCCGGCGCCTGGGACAAGCTGCGCACGGACCCGGTGCTGCGCTTCCTGGTAACTTCGGTGGCGTTCTACGGCATGAGCACCTTCGAAGGTCCGCTGATGTCGATCAAACCGGTCAACGCGCTGTCGCATTACACCGACTGGACGGTCGGTCATGTGCACTCCGGCGCGCTTGGCTGGGTCGCCATGATCAGCTTCGGTGCCATGTACTATCTGGTGCAGGCTCTTTGGAAACGGCCGCAGCTCTATTCTCTGCGCTTGGTCGCCGTGCATTTCTGGGTCTCCACCGTCGGCATCGTCCTGTATATCTCGGCCATGTGGGTATCGGGTATCATGCAGGGTCTGATGTGGCGGGCGTATGATCAGTACGGTTTCTTGCAGTATTCGTTCGTCGAGACCGTGGCGGCGATGCACCCGTACTACGTGATCCGCGCCATCGGAGGCCTGTTCTTCCTCGCTGGTACACTGATCATGGTCTACAACCTGATACGGACGGCGCGGGGCGACGTGCGGTCCGAGGTTCCGTATGTCACGGCCCCGGTCAGTCGGCCGGCGACAGTTAAGCCCGCCTGAACGGTCGCCGGATCGGAGAATGTACGCCATGAACTCGAGCAACGCCCACAAGAAGATCGAGCGCAACGTCTATCTGATGGCCGTTCTGATCCTGGTCACAGTGTCGATCGGCGGCCTGGTTCAGGTCATTCCTTTGTTCACCATCGAGACCACCATCGAACCGGTGGAAGGCATACGGCCGTACAGCCCGCTGGAGCTGGCCGGTTTCAACATCTACATCCGTGAGGGGTGCTACAACTGCCACAGCCAGCAAGTGCGGCCCTTCCGCGACGAGGTGGAGCGCTACGGCCATTACTCCCTGGCGGCAGAGAGCCTGTATGACCATCCGTTCCAATGGGGGTCGAAGCGGACCGGCCCCGACCTGGCGCGGGTCGGTGGCAAATACTCCAACGAATGGCATGTCGGCCATTTGATCGACCCGCAGGCCTTGGTGCCGGAATCGGTCATGCCGCAGTACCCATTCCTGGCCGAGCGGCCGCTCAGGGCCGACGACATTGCCGATCATATGCGGACCTTGCGCTTTATCGGTGTACCCTACACCGATGAGATGATCGAGAACGCCCTGGCGGACCTGAAAGCGCAAGACGATCCGTTCGCCGATATTGAGGGTTTGCTTGCCCGCTATCCCAAGGCCGTCGTCGCCGATTTCTCGGGCACGCCCGAGGTCATGGAGATCGATGCCCTGGTCGCCTATCTGCAGGTGAAGGGCACCCTGGTCGATTTCACCTCCTACCGCCCGGAACAATTCCGGCAATAACGAGAGAGGAGACCGCGTTATGGACCTCGCCGCGATCGGCCCCGCGCTGCACACCTTCTGGACGGTGTGGCTGGTGCTTCTCTTCGTCGGTATCCTCGGCTACGCCCTGTGGCCCGGCAACCGCGATCGGTTCGACGCCGCCAGCCGTATCCCGTTGAACGAAAACGGCCAGGAGGGCTGACTCCGTGGCCGACAACGTCGAACGCGACCGCCTTTCGGGTGTCGAAACCACCGGGCACGAGTGGGACGGCCTGAAGGAACTGAATAACCCGTTGCCGAAATGGTGGCTGTATGTTCTGTACGCTACCATTGCTTGGTCGGTCGTCTACTGGATCTTGTACCCGGCCTGGCCGCTGGGCACGACCTATACAGCCGGATTGCTCGGCTATTCTTCACGTGATTACGCCGAGCGCGAGGTGGCTCAGGCGGAGGCGCACCGGGCCGAATACTTCGCCCCGATTGCCGACCGGCCGATCGCCGAAGTGGTGGCGGATGAGGAATTGCTGACCTTCGCGCGCAATGGCGGCCGCACCATGTTTCTGGAGAACTGTGCGCCGTGCCATGGCCCGGGGGGGCAGGGCCGGCCCGGCGGCTATCCGGTTTTGGCCGATGATGCCTGGCTGTGGGGCGGTTCGCCCGACGCCATCCTGCAGACCATCCGCTATGGCATCCGCTCCGACCACCTGGATACGCGCTACAGCGAGATGCCGCAATTCGGCGCGATGGACTTGTTGAGCCGCGACGAGATCGCCCAGGTCAGCGAGTTTGTGCTGTCACTGTCCGGCCGGGCGGAGGACACCGCCTTGGCCGAGGCGGGACAGGCGATCTATCTTGAACAATGCGGCGTTTGTCATGGCGATGCGGGCGGTGGCAATCATGATTTGGGTGCGCCGGCGCTCAACGACCAAATCTGGCTTTATGGTGGTGACCGCGCAAGCATCCGGCACACGATCCATTACGCGCGAAACGGCGTCATGCCTGCCTTCGCCGGCCGCTTGACGGATACGTCGATCAAAATCCTGGCGGCCTACGTGCACGATCTGGGTGGTGGCCAGTTATAGCGCCGGCCCAGTTGTAGCACCGGCATCGCTCGGCCATCATTGGATCGGAGAACCGGCGGCGGTGCCACCCGCCGCCGGTTTTGTTTGCGGCCGGGGCGGGACGCGGCAGCAGCAGCATGGCTTGCGGAGCTGGCTGGATTACCGGTAGGCTTTCGGGGTGTTGCGCCGGTGGGCGGCGCCATGGCCTTTGTGAGGGCGTCGGCCATGCCGGGAAAGGTGATCACCGTCGCGCAACAGAAAGGCGGGGCCGGCAAGACCACCGTGGCGGCCAATTTGGCCGTGGCCTGGAGCCAGGCCGGCCGCCGGGTTGCCGTGGTCGACATCGACCCACAAGGCAGCCTGAGCCAATGGTTCGGGCTGCGCAGCGCCGTGCTTGATGGCGCCGCTGGGCTCGACCATGCGCAGATCACCGGCTGGCGCACCCAGCGCGAGGTGGAGACCCTGAGCCGCAGCCACGATCTGGTGGTGATCGATAGCCCGCCGCATGCGGAAACCGAGGCACGCATTGCCGTGCGCGCCTCCCATCTCGTTTTGGTGCCGGTGCAGCCCAGCCCCATGGATGTATGGGCGACCCAGCCGACCCTGGACCTGGCCCGACTGGAGAAGAAGCCACTGGTCCTGGTTTTGAACCGGGTGCCGCCGCGTGGCAAGCTGACCGATGCGCTGGTTGCCCAGCTTGGTGCTTTGGTCGATCCACCGGCCGTTGAATTGGCCGAAACGCGGATCGGCAACCGGGTCGCCTATGCGTCCGCGCTGTTCGAGGGCCGGGCGGTGACCGAACACGACCGGCGCAGTTCGGCCGCCCAGGAAATGGGCACTCTGGCCGCGGATATCCTATGGCGACTGGACACGCAGGGGCAGGGTTAAGATTTCCGGCATGGTTCATCCCGGCCAGGCCTGGGCTTGAATTCGAGTCGAATGGATTAAATCAAAAGAGCTAAGCCCTTGGGGCCAGGTGGTCGGAGTGCGGTCTCTGGCGTATGGGGCTTCGGGGCGTTGTGTCACAACATATGGGGAGGGGGATCGGCCGCCTGGTCGATTGTTTTGAAAGCCGACGCAGGTTGGGATTAGGCTCCAGAAAAATCGGGAGTGGAGACATGTTCAGTATTGATTTGCCCAAGGCCAGACCACCGACTCCGGGGCGACGATGCGCTCTGGTGGCGGACGACGATGCCACGCGTCGCGCCGGGCTGGTGCGCCATTTGATGAACCGCGGTTTCTTTGTCGTGGAGAGTGCGGAAGGTACGGCCGCTTTACAGGTGGCGGCACGCGAGCCGCTGGCGCTGGCCGTACTCCATCGAACCGCGCCGGACGACGCCGACAGCGACCGCACCGCGGCGCTGATCCGGCTGATCCACCCGCAAAGCGGCATCATCCTGGCGGTGGATACCGCCTCGGGTCCATCCGAGTCCGCCACGGATTGGCCGGTGATCACCGACCCGTGGGACGAAGCCGTCTTCGACCGCTGCCTCGGCGAGGCCCTGGGAGAGGCCGACGGGTGAGGTCGCCAGACATCCACCGCCGCTCCGTGAGGCCGCCGTGGCGGACTACATCTCCCTCCGACCTCGCCCGACCAGAAACGTGACGGAGAAGAACCCGAGGCCGGTCGCGATGGTGGCGGCGCTGAGCAGCAGCAGGTCGGCGTCGATCGGCAGCACGATCAGGGCGCAGGCGTATTGGGCGACCATGCTGGCCAATAGCAGGTTGGTGATGAAGCGGCGTGAGCGTCGGGCGATGAAAAGGGCGCCGAGCGGCGCCCCGATCACCACCACGGGCACGCAGGCATACCAATAGGCCCAGGCCTCGGGCGCCATGGGGGCCGTGAACGGCACCAACTCGCGCCAGGCGACGGCGACCAGTGAGTTGCCGGCCATCAAGAGCACCGAGGTCGGCGTGGCGATGCGTTCGTGCAGGCGGAACACCAGCACGACCACCGAGAACACCAGAATATCGAGGCCCGTGCCGAAGATGCCGCTGATCAGCCCGCCCGCCAATCCGGCCACCGCGATCAGGCCGGCGCGGCGCGCCGTGTCATATGCGAGCGTTTCGATCGCCGGGGTCCGGGCGATGTAGACAACGTACAAGAGGCAGGCGCCGAAGCTGAGCCAGACACTGGTGTACATCAGTTTGGCCGGAACCGGCGCGATATGGGGGGCGATCAGCTCCTGGCTCAGGATGACGCCGAGGGCGCCGGTCGCACCGGCGATCAGCACGGTGGGCCGGTGGATGCGGATGCCGGTGAGCAGGATGGTCAGGCTGGCCGCGGTCATGCCGACCGATTGGATCAGGTGCGAGAAGTCGCGCGCCACCGGTGGCGGCACGTCGAGCAGTAAGGTCATGACCGGAAAGGCGACCGCCCCGCCACCCTCGCTGGTCGCCCCGGCGATGAACGATCCGAGGACCATGGTCAGGGTCATCTCGAAGTGGGTCAGCAAAAGGCCGGCGTTGCCTTTGACGGCGACCAGCACGCCCCACACTGCCCAGACCACGAAAGCGAGCTTCAGGAAAAGGGGCACGCGCTGAGGCCGCCAATTCGAGTGCAGGCTTCTGTCAAGCGCCAATGGCGCCGGTTCCGCCACGCGACCTCCTCGGGTGTTCCGGCAGAGTGGCCACGGCCCAGGTCGTCGGGGCCACGGCACCACATCAATCTACGGCGGTTCTATAGCATATCGACCGTCGGTTTGACAGACGCAAGAGTCCCGAGGGACTGGAGGAGCCAAGGTGATATCTTCTGAAACTGGATCCCCATAGCAATATTCGTGATATTGATTTTGTACTAAGTGGTCATGGTTGCCCTGACGACAGATTAGATCGACAGGGTGTTCCGTGATGGATGAAAGCAATGGCGCAGGTGCGTCGGGTCCAGGCGATCACAGGGGGTCAGAGGTTTGGCGGTCGTTTGAACTGCTGATGGTGCGGAGTGGCAAGCCCTGCACCGAAACCCACCTCGCCATCGAGGCGTGTTCGCGACATCGGGCGTGGAATTGGGACATTCTTCGCCATAGGGCATGAAATCAAGTGCGTGACTCGAAACAATAGGGAGTTCCGGCGAGCCTCTAAAGGAATCAATCATCTCTGTGTGGTGAAGGGCATAGAAGAAAATCCAGTGAGGTCTGAAGCTCGGTTGGAGTGGGAGAGACGGCTGGGAGCGCCGATACCCCATCGGCTTCGTGTGCCTGCTGGTGTGATTTCGACGTTCCCGGATGGCCCGGCCTCCGGCCACGGCCTGCCTAAGGTTTCATCATCTGTGCAACAACGACAGTTGGTGACAACTCTGTGTCTTCCATGGTTGGCAAAGATGTTTTTTGCTGATATCTTGAATTAATAATAATAATGTTTAAGACTCTCCATATTTTTATCCTGTTGCAGATATATGTATGGTAACCTGTTTCTGTGCTTGCGTGTCGATTTATTATTCAAAGTTAAACGGAGGGACGTATGAACAATCGGGTAAATGCCCGCGCCGTGTTTGGCCTATGGATCGCCCTTTGCGGTGGAATGGCCATTATGGTTCCGCAAGTGGCCTTCGGCCAGCAAACCTGTCCTGCCGATGGACCGACCGTGACCATCGATTTGGGATCCGGGCAAACCGGAACCATCTGTGGTGCACAAGATCGAAAATCCGATCTCTACACGTTCAAGGGCATCCCTTTTGCCATCAACGCCAAGCAGAAGCTTGGAGGGACGGATCGTTTTCAAAGCCCTTCGCCAATCAGGTCATCGTACACTGTGCAGGCAACCGAGTTTGGAACGGGTTGCATTCCAGTCGGCGCCATAGCGCCACAGATTCCAGGTGATCTCGGCAGCGTTGAGATTGGTGAAGATTGCCTCTTCCTGAATGTCTGGACACCGCAGCTCCCAGATGCCAGCGATGGCAATCCGAATCTCCCGGTGATGGTGTTTATCTACGGTGGCGCCTTCGTTTTTGGCAATAGCGCCAGCCTCGTGCGGATTGGCCCTCAGGACTATATACCGCTCTACGACGGTACGTCCCTTGCTTCCAAAGGCGTTGTCGTCGTTACACTGAACTATCGTCTCGGGGCTCTTGGATTCCTCTACCAAGAGGCAGACCCGTCGTCACAAAATTCACTGCAGATTGGTGGAAATTTCGGTATACTTGACCAGCAGCTTGCCCTTCAATGGGTTTACGACAACATCGGTCAATTTGGTGGTGCTGTCGATTCTGACGGAAAAGCATCCGAGGTGACATTGTTTGGTGAGAGTGCGGGGGCTATGTCTACGGGATTGCATCTGTTTTCAATTCCATCGAGTGCGCAATACTTCAAGAGAGCAATCATGGAAAGCAACCCATTGGGATCGATCTACAAATCGGCCGCCGCGGCGCACCAGGACGGGCTGGATTTCTTGAAGATCGTCTGCGATGCGGCAGGACAAGGTGCCTGTAGCCGGTCGTCGAACCCGGTGCCGTCCATGGAGCTTCTTCAGGCGATTGATCCATTCGTTCTAGCTCAACTGGAGAAACAATATCTCACAAGTCTCTCGGGGGAGTATACACGGATCTCACGCAACGGCATATTTAGGGAGGCGCTCAGTTTCTCACCAACGATCGATGGTAGATTGATCGTTTCTCAGCCGGTTGAGGGGTATGCCGATGATATGCCGACGAAACCATTTATGATGGGCGTCAATGCCGATGAAGGTGCTTACTTCGCCAGCGAGTTCGAATCTTTGTACCAAAGCCGACTCGGTAACCTACTGGAACAAATTCCTCTCATCGGGCGGCTTCTCACGTTTGGTAATGTTTACGACGCCCTCGTCATTATGTCTTTTCCGAACGCATACAATAGCATCCAGGCCGTTGACGCCTATAAATCCCAAAAACAAAGCAAAGGCCCCTTTGAGACCAACGGTGGTCCGGCGCTGAGCCATCTTCTCAATGATTTTGCGTTCCGATGCGGGAGCTACCTTGCGGCGTCGAATGCCATTCGGCAACGCAAGAGCGATCAGGTTATCTATACCTATGTCTTTGCCCAGGATCCGTATTTCAACGTGCCTGGTTCCCGCGTTTGTACAGCGGCCAACGACCTTGTGTGTCACGGTGAAGAATTACCATATGTGTTCGGCGTTGTTGAGCGCAACCCAGGTACGGATCCGGCACCGACAGCGACCGACATCCGAATTTCTAAGGACATGCTGACCTACTGGACTGAGTTTGCCAAGGGTGGGGATCCCAGCCCCCAAAGCGCCGATGTTGCCGACTGGCCACTGTGGCACGAGGGCGCTACGGGGGCGATCCAGCTCATTGGCAACAGCCACGACAGGTTCCCAGAGCCACTGACCAACGCTGATATGAACAGTCGCAGCCATTGCAGCGATCTATGGAACGAGATCTATCCAACCATCATCGCGGCCCAATGAGGGGAGGATTCTGTTGACCGCGGTGTGAATCCCCGGATTTCTGGCAACATTTTCGGGCCGCCCTCGCTCTCGGCTGCCCATGGAGGCGAGTCAGCTCCATCGCGTTGAGGCTGGCCTTCGGCCATGGCCGGTGGCGGCACGGCCTTGACGCGATTGGGTTGGCCGGCCGCGCTAACCACCCTGGGTTCGAAGGCGCGGCGCGGGGGCTCGGTCCTGCCCAGATATCGCGCCCAGAATTCTCGCGCCACTGGAAAACAGCGGAAGTGGCGCTTCTTAGGGCGGTGATGCCCCCATGCCATGGACCGACACGTCCGCATCGGTTCACGACCCTCGGGCCTTTCGGGCTTCGATTCGGGATGGCGCATTGTTCCTGCCGGAGGTGGTGCGTAAGACCCATGGCCCGCATTGACGACAGGTTCGGTTTCGGCGCTGAACGAGGAGCGCCGGCATCCCTGCCGGCTGGACCGCCGCCATCTTGGCGGCCGGCTGCCGGGCGTGGTCCGGGCCG
>JANQJV010000315.1 GCA_028281465.1 Azospirillaceae bacterium
GAAACAGGGCGGCCCGAGGACCGGTCAGTGTTTCGGGCCGTTGGTATGATGCTGACGCAATCGCTGGCAATCGTGGAGTCTCTGGACGAGACGCGCCCACAACCGCCGTTGCTGCCGGCCGACCCGGTGGCAAGGCTCGGCACCGTGCTATCGCGCAGGCTGTCGCCATGGAAATTCACCCGGTATGCACCCTGTCGGTGGCCGATGCTGTGACCGATCTGACCGGTGGCGCGGAAGCATTCCGGGCCGAAACGCGTGTGGCGATGACAGGTTCGGTTTCGGCGCTGAACGAGGAGCGCCGGCATCCCTGCCGGCTGGACCGCCGCCATCTTGGCGGCCGGCTGCCGGGCGTGGTCCGGGCCGGGCGGTCCAGCCGGCAAGGAGGCCGGCGCTCGGAAACAGGGCGGCCCGAGGACCGGTCAGTGTTTCGGGCCGTTGTCTGGTCGGTAAATCCCCATCACGACGCCATTCGGCGTCGTGCCCGACCTGATCAACGACAATCGCCTTGCCGTCGCGCCCGCGTTGAAGAGACGTTTGCCGGAACCCAACAAGACTGGGAACGTCCAGAGTCGAAACTCGTCAATCAGGTCATGAGCCAAGAGTGTTTGTATCAAATTCCAGCTACCATGGACCTGCAGGAGGGGGCCGTCTTCACGCTTCAAGCGGGCGATCCGCACGGGCACATCATCGGTGAGCGGAATCGTGTTGTTCCAATCGGCATCTTCGGGATGCGTTGTCGCCACATACTTCCTGGCGTCGCGCATCTGTTCATTTTCCGCCGACTCTTGCGGACTCGCTTTGCCTGAGAAAATATCGTAGGTGCGCCGTCCGAGCAGCAGGTCATAGGGCTCGGCCATCGCTTCTTGCGCCACCATGGCCATGACCTCTGTCCAGAAAGGACGGGCCCACCCGGCCGATTTGAACCCGCCGGATGGATCTTCCTCCGGCATGACCGGAGCTTGCATGACGCCGTCCAAGCTCGTGAATGTCAGGATGGCGAGTGTCCTCATGGCGGTGTCTCCGTCCCGTTGCCGTTGGCGAGCAGGTCGAACAGATTGACGAACGCATAGGACCAGCCGTCAGCCACGCTGCGCCGGCTTGCCCCGAGGCAAATGGCCTCGTGGACGACCGTGAGGCGTGTGCCCGATCCTTCCGGAGCGAATGTGACCGTCACCTTCGTTGGCGTGCTGACCTGCACCGTCCCATCCTCCTCACCCGTCTCGTGGGTCCAGGTGAAGACCAGCAAGCGAGCCGGTTTGATTTCCAGATAGGTGCCGGACAAGGCGCTGACCGGCGCTTGCGCATCGTTGAAGGTGAAGCGCCACGTGCCCCCGACGCGCAGATCGATCGTCGCATGCTTGACGGTGTGGGGAGCGCGGCCAAACCAGCCTTTGATCGCCTCGGGATCGCTCCAAGCCTTGAAGACGCGGGCGGGATCGGCTTTGAACACCGCTTCCGTAACGACCGGGTCGGCCCCAAGCTGCGACGTGAGGAATCGGGGCGTCATCCGGTTTCCCCCAAATGCCGGGCGAGGTCTTCCATGCGTTCATTCCAGAATTGTTGGTAGTCGGAGAGCCAGTCGGACGCCGCTTTCATGGGGACGGCTTGCAGCCGGCAATATCGGGTCCGTCCGCGTTTGGTGACGGCGACAAGGCCCGCCTCGGCCAAAACCGTCACATGCCGTGTGACCCCTGTCTGGGTCATCTTGAAAGGCCTGGCGATATCTGAGAGCGCCGTTTCGCCCCTGGCGAGCTGGCTCAGGATGGTGCGTCGGGTCGGATCGGCGAGCGCCGAAAAGGTCTGATCCAAGGACGTCACATTCTCGCTCCATAGTCTACAATCTTGTTGACTTTAGCCGAGGTCGCCGCAATAGTCAACTGTGTTGTTGACTATTTCCAGGAGCCGGTCGAATGAAACTTCATAATGGGCTGTCGCCGAACGGGTTGCGGGTCACGGTGTTTTTGGCGGAGAAAGGTCTGGAAATTCCGGTCGTGCCGGTCGACATTCTGGGGGGTGAGCCACGACGCGAACCTTTCCTGTCCTTAAATCCGTTGGGCGAAGTGCCGGTTCTGGAACTCGACGATGGATCGGTGCTGACGGAGAGCGTCGCGATTTGCCGGTACATCGAAGGCCTCTTTCCGGACCCGCCGCTGTTCGGCATGGGCGCCAAGGGCCAAGCGGTCGTGGAGATGTGGAACCGGAGACTGGAACAGCGAGTCCACGGCCCGTTGTCGGATGTGGCGCGCCACGAGTTCGCATTCTTTAAAGAGCGCGGCCCTCAGTTTGCCGACTTCGCACGCGCACGGCGCAGCGATTATCGTGCGGCTCTCGGCTGGCTCGATCGGGAGATGTCCGATGGGCGCAGTTTCGTCGCCGGTGATGCTTTTTCGGTCGCGGACATCACCGGCATGGCCATGCTGCTCCTTGCTCACTTCGTGCCAGTGGTGCTTCCGGAGGAGCTGAAAGCCGTGAAACGTTGGGAATCCGCTATGAAGGCCAGGCCCAGTTGGCCGAAACTGCCGCAGTAGCGACCGATTGGAAGGCCTCGCCCTCCGTCCAACGCGGTCCGCAGGGATCTCGATTGATCCGACCATGAATGTGGGGGACCTGTCGGTGTCCCTCCAAGTTGTCTGGGATGCCGGTCGGAGCCGCAGGTGACGGACCACCCCCGCGGCCGCCGGAAGTGAGATGGGAGGCGCCGGTTGTCTACAGCGGGAGGGCATCGACGGCACTGATCGACCGGAACCGGCGCCCCGGAACGGCGCCCCGGAACGGCGCCTTGGATAGAACCGGGTCCTTTGGCGTTGGTCGCCAGCACACCCATCCGCGGCCCCAGCACACCCCCCCCACGGCCACGGTCGGCGCGGGGCCGCAAGGTTGGGGCCGGGAACGCAAACCCGTGTTTCTGCCAGTCGCGGTGGGCGTGGCGCACCCTACGCCGCGCCGATGCGAACCGGATTGCCGACGCCAAGCGACAGGGCGGCGGCGGCGCTGCCCTGGTTGACGGCGATCTCGACCAGACCGTTGGCGTTGATGTACCAGAGCGGCTGGCCGGGCGGAACATCGGCAAAGGTTCTGGCCTGGGGCAGGGGGCGGTCGCCGAGCCACAGGGTTGAGCCGGCCGGTACGGCGGTGGGGCGCAGGCCGGTCATGGCATTGCCGTAGACGTCGACATAGACGATGCGCGGTAGGTCGTGTGGCCAATCCGGCCGGTCCAGGGCGGCCGGGTCGATCGGCGGACCCGGCGGCGGCGCGTTCTGAGCCAGTTCAGCGGCCACCGGGGCGAACAGATCGCGGCCATGGAAAGTGGCGGACAGCGTTTCCGGCCGCCAGTCGATGCGCCAGGCCCGGACGGTCCGCGCACGGCGCAGGACGTGTGCGAACAGGCCATTGTCTGGGCCGACAAAGCGGCGGCCGTCGGCGTCCAGCACCACGGGGGCGCGTGCCGTGCCGACGCCCGGGTCGACCACGCATACGAACACGTCGCCCGGTGGAAAGGCGCCGGCATAGGCGGCCAGCAAAGAGGCGGCGAGCTGCGGCTCGAAGGCCGGCGCGTCGGCAAACAGGTCGACCGCCGGCACAGTGGGCGCGCGGCGGGCCAGCACGGCCTTCATCTGGCCGGTGTACGGGCCGGTCAGGCCAAAGTCGGTGAACAAAACAAACATACCGGGGTCCTTGTTGTGGTCGAGCCGAAATGCGCGCGCAGTCGGGCAGGCTTACCCCGGCGCTGTCCGCTTGCGGCGGTTCGATGGTTTCGATTATGTGTGGTCGATTGATGTCGAAACGGGATGCGCACCGTGCAGTATGTCAGCACGCGGGGCCAAGCCCCCGAACTCGGTTTCGAAGACGTTCTGCTCGCCGGTCTGGCCGGCGACGGCGGGCTTTATGTGCCGGCCCAATGGCCGCAGCGTGTGACGGCAGACTGGCGCGCATTGCGCGGCCGGCCCTATGCCGCCGTTGCGGCCGATCTGCTGGCGCCTTTCGTCGGCACGGGTCCCTTGGCCCAGGCCTTGCCGCGCCTGGTGGGCGATGCCTATGATGGGTTCGGGCACCCGGCCGTGACGCCGCTGGTGCAGCTTGATCACCGTCTGTGGCTGCTCGAGCTGTTCCACGGCCCCACGTTGGCGTTCAAGGATGTGGCGCTGCAGTTGCTCGGCCGGTTGTTCGATGACGCGCTCGGTCGGCGCGGCGAGCGCATCACCATTGTCGGCGCCACCTCCGGGGACACCGGCTCGGCTGCCATCGAGGCGTGCCGCGACCGCGACGCGATCGAAATTTTCATTCTGTTTCCCAAGGGCCGCACCTCGGAGGTGCAGCGCCGGCAGATGACCACGGTGCCCTCGGCCAATGTGCACTGTATTGCCGTCGAGGGTACCTTCGACGACTGCCAGGATCTGGTGAAGGCCATGTTCGCCGATGCCGCGCTCCGCCGTGCGCTGAGCCTGTCGGCGGTCAATTCCATCAACTGGGCGCGCATCATGGCACAGACGGTGTACTACGCCGCCGCTGCCGTGGCCCTGGGCGGGCCGGAGCAGCCGGTCGCCTTTGTCGTGCCGACCGGCAATTTCGGCAACATCTACGCCGGCTACGCGGCCCGATGCATGGGCCTGCCGGTGGAGCGGCTGATCGTCGGCACCAACCGCAACGACATCCTGGCGCGTTTCTTCGCTTCGGGCACTCTGGCCACGGCCGGGGTCGAGCCGACTCTGAGCCCGAGCATGGACATCCAGATTTCCAGCAATTTCGAGCGCTACCTGTTCGACCTGTTCGGGCGGGATGCCGGCCGGCTTGCGGATTTTATGCAAGTCTTCCGGCGTGACGGGCGCATGGAGGTGGGACCCGACCAGATGGCGCAGGCGCGCGCGCTGTTCGGCGCGCACCGGGTCGATGACGAGACCACCCTGGCCACCATGGCCCGCGTGCATGCGCGTACCGGCCAGGTGATCGATCCGCACACGGCCATCGGCGTGGCAACGGCCGAGGCGGCGCTTGACGATGGGTCGGTATCGCCCGATGTCCCTGTCATCGCGCTTGGGTGCGCCCATCCGGCCAAGTTTCCGGAGGCCGTTGCCAAGGCAACCGGCGTCCGACCCACCCTACCGACGCGTCTGGCGGATCTGTACGACCGTTCCGAACGGGTCACCACATTGGCCAATGACTATGGTGTCGTCAGCCGGTTCGTGCACCACACCGTGCACGACCGCCGCGGGGCGGCCGCAAGGGACTCTGCATGAGCGAAATTCGCATCACCACGCTGGACAACGGTCTGCGCGTCGCCACCGATCCCATGCCTTCGGTGGAGACCGTCACCCTGGGCGCCTGGGTCGGTGTCGGCGCGCGCAACGAAACGGCCGAGCTCAACGGCCTGACCCATATGGTCGAGCACATGCTGTTCAAGGGAACGGCACGCCGCTCGGCCTATGCCATATCGGAACAGATCGACAATGTCGGTGGACAACTCAACGCGTACACCACGCGCGAACACACGGCCTACTACGCGCGGGCGTTGAGCGACGACTTGCCGCTCGTCATCGACATCATCGCCGATATGTTGCAGGACTCCGTGCTGGACGAACAGGAACTGAGTCGCGAGCGCGGCGTGATCATTCAGGAGATCGGGCAGGCGTTGGACACCCCGGACGACATCGTCTTCGACCATTTTCAGGCCACCGCCTATCCGAGCCAAGCATTGGGGCGCCCGGTACTGGGCTCGGTGGAGACCGTTCAGGCCCTGCCGCGGGGCGCCCTCATTGACTATTTGGGCCGGTACTATGGCGGCCCCGGCATGGTTTTGGCCGCTGCCGGCAAGGTGGAGCATGAACGCCTGGTCGCGCTTGCATCAACTCTGTTCCGTGGTCTGCCAACGGCCTCGGAGGTCAGATTGGAACCGGCTGCCTACACCGGGGGTGACTACAGGGAGGACCGGGACCTGGAGCAGGTACACTTTCTCTTGGGTTTCAACAGCGTCGGCAGCCATGATCCAGCATTCTATGCCCATGCCATCTTGTCGACGCTTCTGGGTGGAGGCATGTCGTCGCGCTTGTTCCAGGAGATTCGCGAGCGCCGTGGTTTGGCCTACAGTGTGCACAGTTTCACGGAGCGCTATCTGGACGACGGGCTGTTTGGCGTCTACGCCGGCACAGGGCCAGAGGATGTGGCGGAGCTGGTGCCGGTGTTGTGCGATGAGTTGGCCAAGGTGGCGGTGGACGTGAGCGACGACGAAGTGCAGCGCGCGCGCGCGCAGTTGCGTGCCGGTATTTTGATGGCACGCGAGAGCACGGCGTCGCGTTGCGAACAACTGGGCCAGCAATTGCTCATTTTTGGTCGACCGCTGTCGGTGGCCGAGGTGGTGGAGAAAGTGGATGCCGTCGATCGCACTGCTGTTTTGGCAGCGGCGCGCAGTCTGCTGCAGACCTCTCCAACGGTGACGGCGCTCGGGCCGATCCGGCATTTGGAGCCGTACGAACGCATCCTCGAGCGATTGCCATGAGCCGTGGCGGTGCGCCCCGGCCACGTTCGTCCGCCATGGCCCGACCGTGATTCGATTGTTAACGCACAGCATTGCCAGCCCGCCGCAGGTCCGCCTGGATGGCCCAAAGGTCTACATCCGGGCCCCCATGCCATCGGACTGGCAGGAATGGTCGCAGCTTCGCGCGCTCAGCCGCGCCTTCCTCAAACCTTGGGAGCCGAGTTGGCCGACGGACGCATTGTCACGACCGTCCTTCATGAAGCGGCTGCGGCGCCAGGCGACCGAATGGCGCGATGACCTGGGATATGCGTTTTTGAGTTTCGAGCACCAGACTCACATCATGGTCGGTGGCCTGGCCTTGACCAACCTGCGCCGTGGCGTGGCGCAGATGGCGACCGTCGGTTACTGGGTCGGTGCGCCGTACGCCCGCCGTGGCTTCACCACGGCAGCCGTCGCGCTCGTGCTCGATTTTGCCTTTCACCACCTGGGGTTGAACCGAGTCGAAGCCTCGTGCCTGCCGACCAATGTGGCCAGCCGGGGGGTCTTGGAGAAGCTGGGGTTCCAGTGGGAGGGACTGGCACGGAGTTATCTGCGCATCGATGGTACGTGGCGTGACCATCTCCTGTACGCGGTGTTAAAGAACGATTGGCGCGCGCCATGCACGTCCTTGAACCGATCAGGCGTGGCCGGCCTCTCCGGACAGCATGGTTAGGCTTACCCCCAGTTTGGCAATGGCGCGTTCCCACTTGGTGTCCAGATCGGTATCAAACAACAGATTTTCGTCCGGTGGGGCGTTTAGCCAGCCATTGGCCTGCATCTCGGCATCGAGCTGGCCTGGTCCCCAACCCGCGTAGCCGAGTGCCAGCAAGCTGTGCCGCGGCCCACGGTCGGTGGCGATGGCACGCAGAATGTCGATGGTGGCAGTGAGCGCAAAGTCGTCGTCTACCTGCATGCTACCGTCGCGCAGGAAATCGGTTGAATGCAAAACGAAACCGCGCCCCGACTCTACGGGTCCGCCATAGTGAACCGGCAGATTGCGCGCTGGTTGCGGGATGCCGATGTCGAGCTGGTCAAGCAGATCCGAGAAATTGACGGAGCCGAACAAACGATTAACCACCAGACCCATGGCGCCGTCCTGGTTATGGGCGCACATAAAGATCACTGTGCGTTGGAACCGCGGATCGGTCATCCCCGGCATCGCGATCAGTAACTGACCGGTCAGATATTCCGCGCCGCGCGTGGGACCGAGCATGTTTGGGCCATTCCCGTCATGTTTGGCCGGAACCCGCCGTCGGACCCCGGCTGTGCGGTACCGGGACGATCCCCGGCCACCTTCCAAGCTCCCTATCATATCGGGACTATATATGGTTTTGGCAGCGGTATCCACTTCCCTAATCTCCAGGCACGCCGATAAAATGGTCGTCGGGCCGGCCGCTGCCTTGACGATCGAGCAACCGGCCGAACCCGTCCCGGCTGTCCGAAAACCAAGACCCGAGGGAGAGACATCATGACCATCACCGTTGGCGAGCCGGTGCCGGCCGTCACACTCAAGCATCTGGCCGATGATGGCATGCAAGACATATCCACCGACACCCTGTTCAGTGGCAAAAAGGTGGTGATGTTCGGCGTGCCGGGTGCCTTCACACCGTCGTGCTCAGAAAAACACCTGCCAGGCTACGTTGGTCACGCCGATGCCTTCAAGGCCAAAGGTGTGGATCAGGTCGTGTGCATGGCGGTCAACGATCCGTTCGTTATGAAGGCGTGGGGCAAGGAACACGGTGTCGACAACAAAGTGTTCATGCTGCCCGACGGCAACGCAGCCTTGACCAAGCAGATGGGTCTCGAGTTGGATGCCAGTGGGGTGGGCCTCGGCACCCGCAGCAAGCGGTTTGCCATGGTCGTGGACCACGGCGTGGTCAAGACGCTTGCCGTGGAAGAAGACCCGACCCAGGTCGACCGCTCCAGCGCGGAAGCCATTCTGGCAACGCTCTGACCGGGCAAACCGCCGGCAGTATGACGTGACTGTCCCGGTTCGCCCAGGAAGGCGGGCCGGGATGCCGGTGTTGGACGTGTGGTGCCTACAGCAGCGTCTCCAACACGCGGTCGGGCGGTTGGTGGCCGTCGGTGAAGGCGCGGATGTTGATGAGCACGCGTTCGCCCATTTCGACCCGGCCCTCCAGCGTGGCCGATCCGATATGCGGCAAAATTACAACGTTGTCGAGCGTCAGCAGTTTCGGGTCGACCGCTGGCTCGTGCTCGTACACGTCCAGCCCGGCTCCGCCGATTTCCCGGGTGACCAGCAGACGGACCAGGGCCGCCTCGTCGACAACCTCCCCGCGGGCGGTGTTGACCAGGATGGCATGTGGACGCAGCAGGTCCAGGCGCCGGGCGGAAAGCAGATGATAGGTCGCCGGCGTGTGCGGACAGTTGACCGAGACCACGTCCATGCGTGGCAGCATCTGGTCCAAGCTCTCCCAATAGGTCGCTTCCAGCTCCGCTTCGGTGTGTTCGTCCAGCCGGCGCCGATTGTGATAGTGGATGGCGAGGCCAAAGCCGCGGGCGCGTCGCGCCACCGCCTGGCCAATGCGGCCGAGGCCGACGATGCCAAGCCGCTTGCCAGTGAGCCGTTGGCCGAGCATGGTTGTCGGTGCCCAGCCATCCCATGTGCCGCTGCGCATCAGGCGTTCACCTTCTGCGACGCGCCGGGCCACGGCCAGGATCAGGGCCATGGTCATGTCCGCGGTGTCGTCCGTCAACACGCCCGGCGTATTGGTCACGGTGATATGGTGCTCGCGCGCGGCGCGTAAGTCGATATGGTCGACCCCGGTGCCGAAGGAGGCGATCAGGCGCAGCGTGGGACCGGCCTCGCGGATGATGTCGGCGTCGATGCGGTCGGTGACGGTGGGCACCAGCACTTCTGCGGTCCGTGCCGCTTCGGCCAATCGATCCCGTGCAAATGGTATGTCGTCCAGATTCAGCCGTGTGTCGAACAGCTCCATCATGCGGGTCTCGATGACGTCCGGCAGTTTGCGGGTGACGATGACAAGCGGTTTTTTACGGTCGGGCATGGGATCGGCCATCCGGCACGGTTCGGCGAGGGAGCCGCCGCGGGGCACGCGGCCATAGGCGTCGGCGTTCTGGGCACTGTATAATGAAGTGGTTGCCCCGTCATCGTTTGTCATGACCAAGGAGGCCGGATGCGCCGGGTCCCGCTCTTCACCTTGCCCCTGATTTCGATCTTGGTCATCGCCGCCTTACCGGTGCGGGCGCAGCCGTCCGGTCCGATGGACGATGCGCCGGCATACCGCACCACCGGGTTGCCGTTGCCACGTTTCGTTTCGCTGCGCGCCGGCGAGGTCAACCTTCGCACCGGCCCGGGCGTGCGCTATCCGGTTGACTGGGTGTTCCTGCGCCGGTCGATGCCGGTGGAGATCACTGCGGAGTTCGACACCTGGCGGCGTATTCGCGACTGGGAAGGCACCGAAGGCTGGGTGCACCAGTCGATGCTGTCCGGCCGGCGTACAGCCATCATCGTCGATGGCCTACGGACCCTGCACGATGCGCCGACTCCGCAAGCGGCGGTGGTGGCGCGCGCCGAACGTGGCGTAATCGCCCGCATCGACGAATGCCGTCCCGACTGGTGCGCGGTTGAAGCCCAAGGCTACTACGGCTGGCTGCCGCGTACGGGACTCTGGGGAGTCTATCCGGAGGAGACGGTGGAGTAGATCCGTCAGTGTCGATGCCAGTGTCGATGCCAGTGTCGATGCCCACGGTGGCATGCCCCGGATCGTGCTGCCTCGGCGTCGTTTCCGTTTCGCACCGACGAGGCCGTCGGTCGTTTGGACCGAGGGGGCGGTTTCCAGTGAGGGCAACGCGCGGAAACCCGTTCACCAAGTGGGACTGAAGGGGAAGCTGGAGTGGTGCAGCAAAATCCGGAGCTGGCCGTCGCGGTCGCGGGCGTAGCCGAAGCTGTATTCCATCCGGGTTTCGGCGCCGGAGTTGGCGTTGGTGAAGACGTAGCTGCCCATGGCGACGGCGAAGTCGGCTTGCACGAAGGCACCCGCGTTGTCGAAACGTACGGCCGACCAGGGCTGCAGAGCAAAGCCCCGATCCTCGGGGACGACACCGGTGACAAAGTACGAGATTGCCTCCGCTTTGGACAGCCGGAACGGCCGCGCTGCCGCTCGGGTCGGTTTGAACAGAACCGGGCCCAGGTCGTAGCCATAGAGCCTGTCGACATGGGCAGCGCCCACAGCCTTGTAGTCGCCGTTATCCAGGTACGCCTGACCGATGGCGACGATGCCGTCGCCCCACAAACGCTGTGCTGCGTGCACCTCTGCGATGGTTACCGACGTCATAAATCTTGAACCTCCGCCACGCCGGGCAGGGCGCGGAAGGTGGTGCGCAAGTCGGGGGAAACGTGGTAGCGGCCGGGCAAGGCGATCTCCACCTCGCGCAGGGCAGAGTCCTCGACAACCACATGGATGCGGCCTTTGCCGCGGCCGAGACGGTCCAGCACGTCCTTGATGTCGGGCAAGGCACTATCGTCGCGTAGCAGCAAGCTGAAGCCTTCGGCCAGGCCGGCGACCGCCTTATCCAAGGGTTGGGCATCTTGGCAAAAGAGGCGGAGATCGTCGTTTTGCTGCTGGATATCCACCGTCAGCAGGAGCGCCTGACCGGCTTCGAGCAGCTCGCGCACTGTGTTGAGCACCTCGGAGAACATGGTGACCTCGAACACGCCCGAGGGATCTGACACCTGCACGAAAGCGAAGCGGTTGCCGCTGCGCGACTGGCGGATTTGGCGGGTCACGACGATGCCGGCCATCTTGGCTCGGGTCGAGGCGTTGCGCGCGCGGGTCGCCAAGGCCGCCGCCCGCACGACACCGAGCCGGTCCAGCGTCCGTGCATACGAATCCAACGGATGGGCCGAAAGGTAGAACCCGATGGCATCGAACTCGTGCTTGAGCTGCTCGAGTGGCTCCCAAGGTTCCAGTGGTTTCAAGGGCGGCGGCGTCAGGGCCGAGCCACCGCCGAACAGACTGTTCTGACCGCTGTCGCGTTCGGCGGCGGTGGCGTGGGCAAAGGTAACCACGGTCTCGACGCTGGCGAAGACCTGGGCGCGGTTCGGGTTGAGGCCGTCGAAGGCACCGGCGGCGGCCAGGTGCTCGAGCTGGCGTTTGTTGACCAGGCGTGTATCGAGCCGGCGCGCCAGATCCCAGAGATCCTTGAACGCGCCGCTGTTCCGTCGTTCCGCGACCAGGGCCTGCATGGCCGGTTGGCCCACCCCCTTGATGGCGGCGAGGGCATAGCGGATCGCCTGCTCACCGCCCTCCAACGTCTCCACGGTGAACACGTCCGACGAGCGGTTGATGTCGGGGGTGAGCAACCTGATGCCGAGCCGTCCCATTTCCTGGCGGAACACATTTAATTTGTCCGTGTTGCCGAGATCGAGCGTCATGGACGCGGCCAGAAAGGCGACCGGATAATTGGCTTTGAGGTAGGCGGTCTGGAATGCCACCTGGGCATAGGCGGCGGCATGGCCCTTGTTGAACCCGTAGCCGGCGAACTTTGCCGCCTGGTCGAATATTTCGTTCGCGATGGATTCCGGGACCTCGTTCTTGACCGCGCCAGCCAGAAACAGAACCCGCTGCTTGTCCATCTCATCTTTGATCTTTTTCCCCATGGCCCGGCGCAAGAGGTCGGCCTGGCCTAGAGAATAACCAGATACCACACGGGCGATCATCATGACATCTTCCTGGTAGGTCATGACGCCGAAGGTCTCGTCCAAGATGTTTTCGAGCAGCGGATGCAGATAGGTGGGTTGCTCACGGCCGTGTTTGCAGGCGATGTATTTCGGAATGCTGTCCATCGGCCCCGGCCGATATAAGGCGACCAGGGCGATCAGGTCCTCGATGCGGTCGGGTTGCATCTTGCGCAACAGATCCCGCATGCCCGAACTCTCAAGCTGGAACACTCCGGTGGATTCACCGCGACTGAGCATTTCATAAGTCTTCGGATCATCGAACGACACCTTGGTTACATCGATGTCGGTGCCGCCGGCGTGGATCAGGTCTTGGGTTTTGGCAATAACCGTCAGGGTCTTGAGACCGAGGAAGTCGAACTTCACCAGTCCTGCCTGCTCGACGAACTTCATGTTGAATTGGGTGACCGGCATGTCGGAGCGCGGGTCGCGGTAAAGCGGGACCAGCTCGTCCAGCGGTCGATCGCCAATCACGACGCCTGCGGCATGGGTCGAGGCGTGGCGGTACAGCCCTTCCAGCTTCATGGCGATGTCGAACATCTTGTCGATCGCCGGGTCTTCGTCGATCTTCGCCTGCAACAATGGCTCACCGTCGACCGCCTGTTTCAGCGTCACCGGGTTGGCGGGGTTGTTGGGCACGAGCTTGCACAGCTTGTCGACCAGGCCGTGGGGGTGCTGCAGCACACGACCGACGTCGCGGAGCGCCGCTCGCGCTTGCAGCTTTCCGAAGGTAATGATCTGGGCGACACGGTCGTGGCCATATTTGGTCTGGACGTGGCGGATCACCTCGTCGCGCCGCTCCTGGCAGAAGTCGATGTCGAAGTCGGGCATCGATATGCGTTCAGGGTTGAGGAACCGCTCGAACACCAGTTTGAAGCGCAGGGGGTCGAGGCTGGTGATATCCAGGCACCAGGCGACCACGGAGGTGGCGCCCGACCCGCGGACACCGACGGGGATGTTTTGCGCCCGCGTCCACTTCATGAAGTCGGATACGATCAGGAAATACCCGGGGAATCCCATCTTGATGATCACGTCGAGCTCGTATTCCAAACGGTCCCAGTAGGGCTGGGCGTGGTCGCGGCGCTCAGCAACGGTCAGCGTTGACGGTAGCACCTCGGTCAGACGCCGCTCCAAACCGGCTGCCGCCTGGGCGCGCAGTTCGTCGTCTTCGGTGCGGCCGTCGCCGGTCGGGTAGGCGGGTAGGATCGGCTTGATCTTGCCGAGGAGAAAGGAACAGCGCCGGGCGATCACCAGCGTGTTGTCGATCGCCTCGGGCAGATCGGCGAACAGGAGGCGCATCTCCTCCGGTGACTTGAAGCGATGGTCTGGCGTCACCCTGCGCCGGTCGTCCTCGCCGACATAGCGTCCGTCGGCAATGCACAGGAGCGCATCATGCGCTTCGTGCATGGTCGCATCGGCGAAAAAACAATCGTTAGTCGCCACCAACGGCAGGGTGTGGATGTAGGCGAGGTCGAGCAGCGCCGCCTCGGTGCGTGCCTCCACGGTGGTGGTGTCGCTGCCGTGGCGTTGCAGCTCCACGTAAAGGCGGTCCGGGAACAAGCGTTGCAGCACGGCCAGCACGTCGTCGGCTGCGGCTGCCTGTCCGTTGGCGAGAAGGCGCGCGAGCGTGCCGCCGGGGCCGCCGGTGAGTGCGATCAGTCCGTCGCTCCGTCCGTCGAAATCGCTCCAGGCGAGCTGCGGCACGGTGGTACCGTCGCTGTCCAAATGCGCTTGGCTGGCCAACTTCACCAGATTGCGGTAGCCGGCCTCGGTTTGCGCCAGCAGCACCAAGTGGTCGGGTTTGGCCGCGCCGCGGGCCTGGACGCCGTTGCCGGCTGCCGCACGCTGCACATTGATCTGACAGCCGATGATCGGCTGGACGCCGGCATCGGCAGCGGCGGATGCAAACTCCAGGGCGCCGAACAGATTGCCGCTGTCGGTCACCGCGACTGCCGGCATGGCGTGCTGCCCGCACAGCTTGACCAGCTCTTTGATTTTAAGTGCGCCCTCCGAAAGCGAATAGGCGGAATGGACGCGCAGATGCACGAAGGCGGCGTGGGGCATGGCGTTTCCCATCCGGCAGGAAGACCGAGCGGCCAGGGGCGGCATTTGTGAGAGAAGCCTGACCGAGATGGGCGCGGCGGGCAAGCCGGTGGTGCGCATTGGCCGCGCCTGCTCCGAGCGCAAAAAAAAACGGCCCGGCGTGCGCCGGTCCGTTTCCCACTCCACCGTTTCCCACTCCAAGGACGCCCGAGGGCGTCCGTCCGGGGTCAGAGCGCCTGCAGCTTGGCTGCGGCGGATTTACCCTTGCGTGGATCGCGCTGGACTTCGAATGAGAGTTTCTGGCCTTCGCGCAGTGTGCCAATGCCCGCGCGTTCAACTGCGGAGATGTGCACGAACACGTCGTTCGTGCCGTCGTCTGGGGCAATGAAACCGTAGCCCTTGACCGAATTGAACCACTTGACGGTACCGGTCGGCATGCAGTCCTCCAATAGGGGTAAGCCACGCGCCCCTTGTGGAGCGAGTGCGGGTCAGGTGTCGTCGATATGGGGGAAGCCAGACCTGTATGCCTGTAGCGCCGAGGCGCTTCGTCGGGTCGTCAGAAATGGGTCAGCCCACAAACGTCACATTCTGGTTACATGAGCCATTCCGCTGGCGGGTTCAAGGGTCTTGGATTTTAAGGGGTCTACCGCCGCTTGTCGCCGATCCGTTGCGCTGCCGATCCATCTCGCGCTAAAACCGCCGCCACTTGGGGCGGTCGCCGGGCCGCGGCTGCGCGGCCCGGCGCCCGCCCAGGGGGGGGCGTGTGGGACCGGCAGGCTTGGAGCGTGGAATGGCCTCGTATCAATACGTTTACGTCATGAAGGGGCTGACCAAAATCTACCCCGGCGGCAAAAAGGTCCTGGAGAACATCTCTTTGTCGTTCTTCCCCGGTGCCAAGATCGGCGTTCTAGGCCCCAATGGCTCGGGCAAATCGACGTTGATGCGCATCATGGCCAACCTCGACACCGATTATGCGGGGGAGGCTTGGGCGGCCGATGGGGCCCGGGTCGGCTATTTGTCCCAGGAGCCAGAACTGGATCCGAACAAGACGGTCCAGGAGAACGTGGTCGAAGCCTTGGCCGAAACCAAAGGCGTGTTGGAGCGCTTCGAGGCGGTGTCGATGCGTCTGGGCGAGGTCGAAGACGCCGATGAAATGACGGCGCTGATTGAGGAGCAGGCCGAGCTGCAGGAAAAGATCGACGCGGCGGATGCTTGGGACCTGGACCGCACCATCGACATAGCCATGGACGCCCTGCGTTGTCCACCCGGCGACTCTGCGGTGACCCATTTGTCGGGCGGCGAACGGCGCCGGGTGGCGCTTTGCCGCCTGTTGTTGGAGAAGCCGGACCTGTTGCTGCTAGACGAACCGACCAATCATCTGGATGCCGAATCGGTGGCGTGGCTGGAGCGGCATCTGGCCGATTATGCCGGAACGGTGGTGCTTGTGACCCACGACCGCTACTTCCTCGACAATGTCACCGGTTGGATTCTGGAACTAGATCGCGGACGGGGCATTCCCTATGAGGGCAACTATTCATCGTGGTTGGAGCAGAAGCAGAAGCGCCTGGAGCAGGAGAGCCGGCAGGAAGCAGCGCGTCAGCGTACCTTGCAGAGCGAGTTGGACTGGATTCGTCAGACACCGCAGGCGCGGCGGACCAAGAGCAAGGCGCGCATCAGCGCTTACGAGGATCTGTTGCGACAGGAACGCGACCAGACTGTGGGCGAGGCCCAAATCGTCATCCCTATGCCGCCGCGGCTGGGCAGTGTGGTGATCGAGGCCGAGCATTTGCGAAAGGCGTTGGGTGACCGGCTGCTCATCGACGACCTGGATTTTCGGTTGCCGCCCGGTGGTATCGTCGGCGTGATCGGTCCCAATGGGGCGGGCAAAACCACCTTGTTCCGCATGATCACGGGCCAGGAAGCGCCCGACGACGGTCGTTTGCGTCTGGGCGACACGGTGGCGCTTGGCTACGTGGATCAGTCGCGCGACAGCCTGAACGCCGGCAAGACGGTATGGGAAGAGATTTCCGACGGTCTCGACGTCATCGAGCTGGGCAAACGCAGCATGCCGAGCCGGGCCTATGTCGCCTCGTTCAACTTCCGTGGCGCCGATCAGCAAAAAAAGGTGGGCCAGCTCTCGGGCGGTGAGCGTAACCGCGTGCATCTGGCCAAGATGTTGAAATCCGGTGCGAATGTTCTGCTGCTGGACGAGCCGACCAATGATCTGGATGTCGACACCCTGCGGGCTCTGGAAGACGCTCTGACCGGTTTCGCCGGGTGCGCCGTCGTGATCAGCCACGACCGCTGGTTCCTTGACCGGATCGCTACACATATTTTGGCCTTCGAAGGCGACAGCCAGGTTGTATGGTTCGAAGGCAACTACCAGGATTATGAGGCGGATCGGAAACGGCGGATGGGGGCCGAAGCCGACCAACCGCACCGCATCAAGTACCGGCCGTTGGTGCGTGCCTGACCGTCGGCCGGTGCCATATCGGTGGTCGCCAGTGTCCGGGAAGGTGTTGGCGCATCGTCAGACCACCCCATGCCGTATCCGTTCAAGAGAATCCAAGGGTTTCCGCTATGACAGCCGTCCCTGCCCGTGCCGCGGTGTTTGCCGCGTCTCTGTTGCTCGCTGCGGCACCGGTTGCCGCTGGGTGCTTCGACCCGGCGGCGCCGGGGGTCAATTGGCGGCGCTGTTACCATGACGGTGGCAATTTGACCGATGTCGATCTGACCGGTGCCATGCTGCGTGATGCCACCTTCCAGCGCGCCGACTTGAGCGGTGCCGATCTGACCAGCGCCGATGCGTACCGGGGCAAGTTCGTGAGTGCTCGTATGGTCGGGGCGGTTCTGGATGGCGCCCGCCTGATCGAAGCCGACTTCACCCGCGCTAATCTGGTTGGCGCCAGCTTCCGCTCGGCCGATTTGCGCTTGGCGAAATTGGTGAAGGCCGATTTGACCGGGGCCGATTTGACCGGGGCCCGCCTGCGCCGGACTGATTTCCGGGATGCCACTTTGGGCGGCGCGACGTGGATTGACGGCAAGCGTGTTTGCTCTGCCGGCTCAATTGGCCAATGCAATTGAGGATGAGTCGGGGGTGTGTTTAGCGGCGCGTGCTGCGTCACCCTTGGCGTGTGAGTGTGTGTATTGTTGTAAGTGTGTTTCGGCTATCACAAATCACCGGCGTGGGGATTGCGGCGCGAATCTGTAATTCATAATCTAGAAATCGATTTCCGACCCCAGCCGTTGCCCTTGCATCTGCGGGCGTAAACACGGATATACGCTCGGGTGTGTTCAGGCCTGTAGCATGAGATGTTAGTGAACCGGACGCCGTCGCCCGATCCCATGATCCGCGCCTCCCAGTTGGCATCCCTGGCGTTCGAACGTCTGGGGCGGGAGGGCATGGCGCCGACGCCGGAAAACTATGCGCTCTGGTATTCTTATTTCAGCGGCGATATGCCGGATCTGGTGCGTGCCATCGATTTGATGGAACGGGAGGGACAGGGGTTCACCCAAGCACGCTGCGACGATTTATTCCGCCGGTTTTTCCGTTTCGACGCCGAAGCGCATATTGTGCGACAAACTGGGGAACGGACCCAGGGCGCATTGAGCAAACTGCTCGAGGTGCTGCAGGCGGCCGGTCGCGACACCGGCCATTTTCGGACATCTTTGCTCGGGTTTCGCAATAGCCTGGAAGAGCCGGTCACCGTTGTCGAGCTGCGCGCCATCATCGGTGAGATTGCGGCCGAAACCCTGAGTGTCGTGCAGCGCCACGGGGCGGTGGAGGCCGAATTGCAGCGAGCCAC
>JANQJV010000316.1 GCA_028281465.1 Azospirillaceae bacterium
CGGGGGTACGGCCCCGTGTTGGCGGACATGGCGAGCGTTTATAATAATCATTGATTATAAAAGGCGACACGGCCACGGAACGGCGCCGCGGGGCAACAAAACGATCGCGATGCGGGCGATTGCGCATGAATGCGGCAAACGGCAGAGTCCGGCTCCGGGCGATTCTTGTTTTCCACGGTCGGCCGCTTCGGCTACCAAGACCCGACCGGTTGCGGTCCGGCGTGGCGGGTTGGTCTCTGCCGACCAGGCATGACGTTTGCTTCAATCGGCTAGGGCGATAACCGTCACCGGACCGCGCCACCGGGTGCGTCGGGCCGATCGCGGAAGGCGCAGGAGGTTCAGCAGACCGGTGACACCAGAGCCAACGCCTTTGCTGACCGTGTCGGCGGTGTCCAAACGCTTCGCCGGGGTGCAGGCCAACCATGCGATCGGGTGTGCCGTCCGCGCCGGTGAGATCCACGCGCTTCTTGGCGAGAACGGCGCCGGCAAGTCGACTCTGGTCAAGATCGTCTACGGCGTGTTGCAGCCGGATCAGGGGACCATGGCGCTGGACGGCAAAGCCTATGCCCCGGCCAATCCGGCCGAGGCGCGGCGGCATGGCGTCGGCATGGTGTTCCAGCACTTCCAGTTGTTCGACGCCTTGACCGTGGGCGAGAACATCGCCCTGAGCCTGGACCAGCCGGCGGCGCGGCGCGATCTGGACGCGCGCATCCGCGAGGTCTCGGCCACCTATGGCCTGGCGCTGGACATCGGCCGCACTGTCGGCACGCTGTCGGTCGGGGAACGCCAGCGTGTGGAGATCGTGCGCTGCCTGTTGCAGCGCCCGCGCCTGTTGATCATGGATGAACCGACATCGGTGCTGACGCCGCAGGAATGCAGCACGCTGTTTGCTACTCTGCGCCAGCTTGCTGACGAGGGCTGCTCGATCCTGTACATCTCGCACAAGCTGGAGGACGTGCGCGCCCTGTGCACCACGGCGACGGTGCTGCGCGGCGGTCGCGTGGTGGCCACCTGCGACCCGCGCCGGGAGAGCGCACACAGCCTGGCCGAGATGATGATCGGCCGCGATCTCGTGCCGGCCAACGGCCGTGCCGCGTCGGTCGGCCGCATCCGTTTGCGCGTCCGCGGCCTGCAGTTGGTGCGCGAGCACCCGTTCGGGGTCGACCTGAAGGGCATCGGATTCGACGTGCGGGAGGGCGAGATCCTTGGCATCGCCGGTGTCGCCGGCAACGGCCAAAGCGAACTCATGGACGCCCTGTCGGGTGAACGCACCGCGGCAACCTCGGGCGAGGTGATGCTCGACGGCAAGCCGATCGGCCGCAAATCTCCATCCGACCGCCGGACAGCCGGCCTGGTCACCATTCCGGAGGACCGGCTTGGGCACGGCGCCGTCTCCAGCCTGACTCTGTGGGAGAACGTCCTCCTGTCGGCGCGCAGGCGCATGGGCCTCGACGTGCGCGGCTTCGTGCGCGCCGACCGGTCCCGGCAGTATGCCGGCAAGGTGATCGGCGACTTCGCGGTCAAGGCGACCGGTGTCAAACAGAGCGCGGGCACTCTGTCGGGCGGCAATCTGCAGAAGTTCCTGGTCGGCCGGGAAATCCTGCAGGAACCGGCGGTGCTGGTCGCCTCTCAGCCGACCTGGGGCGTGGATGCGGGAGCGGAGGCAGACATTCACCGGGCCCTGCAGGCCTTAGCCGCGCGGGGCACCGCCATCGTGGTGATCTCCCAGGATCTGGACGAATTGATGGCGTTGGCCGACCGCATCGCCGTGATCGCCCACGGCACCCTGTCCGAACCGGCGCCGGTGCACGCCGTGACCGTGGCGCAGATCGGCCTCCTGATGGGAGGTGCTGCTTCGGGGACCGTCGTGGACGCCGAAGCGCAGGGGGGCGCGCATGATCCGGCTTGAGGCGCGGCCCAACCCGTCGCGGGCCATGGTGTACGGCTCGCCGGTGATCGCCCTGGCGTTGACCTTGCTGGCCGGTCTGGGGCTGTTCGGCTTCATGGGGCGCGACCCGCTCGAGGCCATGGCGATCATCTTCATCGAGCCGCTGACCACCGTGTTCTCGGTATCGGAGCTCCTGGTCAAGGCCACACCCTTGATCCTGATCGGGCTTGGCCTGTCGGTCGGCTTCCGCGCCGGCATCTATAACATCGGCGCCGAAGGGCAATACGCCGTCGGCGCGCTTGCCGGCGGCTGCGTGGCGCTGGCGTTTTACAATGTCCAAGGGATCTGGCTGCTGCCATTGGCCGCCGTCGCCGGCATCACCGGCGGCATGGCTTGGGCCGCCATTCCAGCCTTTCTACGGACCCGATTCGGTGCCAATGAGATTCTGGTCAGCCTGATGCTGACCTATGTCGCGGTGCTGTGGTTGAGCGCCCTGGTGCACGGCCCCCTGCGCGATCCGGATGGCTTCAATTTCCCGGAAAGCCGGCTGTTCCACGACTCCGCCACTCTGCCAATCCTGATCGAGGGCACGCGCACGCATATCGGCTTCGCCGTGGCGCTCGGTCTCGTGATGCTGGTGTGGCTCATGCTCGGCCGACACATTGCCGGCTTCAAGGTGCAAGTCTTCGGCCTCGCGCCGCGTGCCGCGCGCTTCGCCGGCTTCTCCGAAAGGCGCATGATCTGGTTTTGCCTGCTGTTTTCCGGGGCCTTCGCTGGCTTGGCCGGCATGTTCGAAGCGACCGGCCCGGTCGGCCAACTGGTGCCGTCGCTTGCGGTCGGCTACGGCTTCACAGGCATCATCGTCGCCTTTCTGGGCCGATTGTCGCCGGTCGGCGTGGTGCTGGCCGGTTTGGTCATGGCACTGACCTATGTCGGCGGCGAGGCGGCACAGATCCGGTTGAGCCTGCCCAGTGCGGTGACCGGCGTGTTCCAGGGGCTGTTGTTGTTCTTTCTGCTTGGGGTCGACGTCCTGGTGACTTACCGGGTCGTGCGCATCCGGCGCGGCTGACGGGGGCCGTCATGGACCTGACCATCGCTATCTTGCAGGGTCTGATCATTGCCGCCACGCCGCTGGTGTTCGCCGCCATCGGCGAATTGGTGGCCGAGCGCGCCGGCGTGCTCAACCTGGGCGTGGAAGGCATGATGGTGATCGGTGCCATCGCCGGCTTTGCCGTGACTTTCGAGACCGGCTCGTTGCTGCTCGGTGTCGGCTCGGCCGTGCTGTGCGGAATGGGCCTGGCGGCCATCTTCGGATTGCTGACCCAGGTGCTGCGGTCCTCGCAGGTGCCGACCGGGCTCGCGCTGACCATTTTTGGCCTGGGTCTGGCCGCCCTGTGGGGCCAGGGCTACGCCGGCCACTCCATCGCCGGCCTGCAGCCGCTGCACATTCCGGTGCTGAGCGAGCTGCCGGTGGTGGGCCCGGTGCTGTTCAGTCACGACCCGCTGGTCTACGTCTCGGTCGCGCTGGTCCTGGCGACGGCGGTGTTCCTGCGCTGGACTCGCGGTGGGCTGGTGTTGCGCGCGGTCGGCGAAAACCACGACGCGGCGCATGCCATCGGCTTTCCGGTGGTGGCGGTGCGCTTTGCGGCCCTGTTGTTCGGCGGCGCCTGCGCGGGGCTGGGGGGGGCCTATCTCAGCGTGGTGCAGACGCCGTTCTGGGCCGAGAACATGACCGCCGGGCGCGGCTGGATTGCGCTTGCCATCGTCGTGTTCGCGAGCTGGAAGCCGTCGCGTGCGCTGCTCGGCGCCTATCTGTTCGGCGGCGTCACCTATCTGCAGCTTCACGCCCAGGGTCTGGGTGTGCCGATCGATGCGCAGTATCTCGCCATGCTGCCCTACCTCACCACCATCGTGGTGCTGGTGCTGATTTCGCGCGACACAGCCAAGCGCAGCCTGCGTGCCCCGGCTTGCCTCGGCAAGCCGTTCTTTGCCTCCACATGATCCGCCACTTTGCAGAAAGGACTCCCAACCGATGAAGCCCATGCGTTCCCTCGCCCTGAGCGCCGCTGTCGCGCTGGCCGTGGCCGGCGGTGCCCAAGCCCAGGACCTGACCAAGGTCGGTTTCGTCTATGTCGGCCCGATCGGAGATTTTGGCTGGACCTATGAGCACAACGAGGGACGGTTGGCGATCGAAGCGGAATTCGGCGACGCGGTTGCGACCTCCTTTGTGGAAAGCGTCTCTGAAGGCCCGGATGCCGAGCGCGTGATATCGCATCTGGCCGCCACCGGGCACGACCTCATTTTTACGACCTCGTTTGGATTCATGAATCCAACCGTCAAGGTGGCCCGGCGTTTTCCGAATGTGAAATTCGAGCATGCCACCGGCTACCGGCGCGCGCCCAATGTGTCCACGTATTCGGCACGCTTTTATGAAGGCCGGCATGTCATCGGTTTGATCGCCGGCAAGATGACCCAATCCAATGTGATCGGCTACATCGCCTCCTTCCCGATCCCAGAGGTGGTGCGCGGCATCAACGCGGCATTTCTGGCCGCACGCAGCATCAACCCTGATGTCCAGTTCAAGATCGTCTGGGTCAGCACCTGGTTCGACCCGGGCAAGGAAGCCGATGCCGCCCGGGCGCTGATCGACCAGGGTGCTGATATTCTCATGCAGCACACCGACAGCCCGGCCGCCATGCGCATCGCCGAGGCCGAAGGCATTCTGGCGTTCGGTCAGGCCTCGGACATGGCCGAATTCGGCCCGAACGCCCAGCTCACCTCGATCATCGACAACTGGTCGCCGTACTACATCGAGCGCACCCGCGCGGTGATGGACGGCACCTGGACCTCCGAAGACACCTGGGACGGCATCGCGGACGGCATGGTGGTGATCGCGCCCTATTCCGACAAGATTCCGGGCGACGTGAAAGAGCTGGCCGAGACCGCGCGTTTGGCCATCGCGGCCGGAGAGTTGCACCCGTTCACCGGTCCCATCAACAAGCAGGATGGCTCGCTGTGGCTGGCCGAAGGCGAGATCGCCACGGACGAGGCGCTGGTCGGCCTGAACTTCTACGTCGAAGGCATCGACGGCGTGTTGCCGGAGTAGCGGTGCGGTCCACAAAGCCCCTCTCCCACCCGTGTGGGAGAGGGTTTTGCAAGCGAAGACGGATCTCCGATGACTGATCCCGGCATGATCCTCCTGGGCCAGACGCTGAGCTTCTGTGGCGATCCGTTCGTCGTGCCGCCGGAGACGACGTTGCGGCATGAGCCGCGTGGTGCCGTTTTGGTACGCGACGGACGCATCGCGGCGGTCGGCCCGGCCGAACGTGTGCTGCGCGCGCCGGACGCGATCGGCTGCCCGGTGGTCGACCACGGCAACAAACTGATCATGGCCGGCTTCGTTGACTGTCACATCCATTATCCGCAGATCGACGTCATCGCCTCCTACGGCACCCAATTGCTGGAATGGTTGGACCGCTACACCTTCCCGGCCGAGCAGCGCTTCGCCGACCCGGGGTATGCCGCAGTGGCCGCCGATTTCTTTCTGGACGAATGCCTGCGCAACGGCATCACCACGGCGTGCGTTTATTGCACGGTGCACAAAGGGTCGGTCACGGCCTTCTTCGAGCGCGCCGCCGCCCGCGGCTTGCGCATGGTCGCCGGCAAGGTGTGCATGGACCGCAATGCCCCCGCCGGCCTGACCGACACCGCAACCTCGGCCTATGACGACAGCAAGGCACTGATCGACACCTGGCACGGCCACGGCCGGCTCGGTTACGCGATTACACCGCGTTTCGCGCTGACCTCCACACCCGAACAGATGGACGCCTTGGGGGCCTTGTGGCGCGAGCGGCCAGACGTGCTGATGCAAACCCACATCGCCGAGAACCGGGACGAAATCGCGGCAATCCTCGAGGCCTTTCCGCACCATGCGGACTATCTGACGATCTATGAGCACTTTGGACTGATCGGACCGGGAACGGTGCTGGCGCATTGCATCCACCTGACCGAGCGCGAGCGCCGGGCGCTGCACGACACCGGCGCGGCCGTGGCACATTGCCCGACATCCAACCTGTTCATCGGCTCCGGCCTGTGTGACGTGCACGGGCTGCACGGCCCACCCGGCCCGGTGACGATGGGCCTGGCCACCGATGTTGGCGGCGGCTCCTCGTTCTCGCCTTTCGCCACCATGCGCGCGGCCTACGAAGTCGCCCAGTTGCGCGGGGCCACCCTGCATCCGGTGCAGGCGTTCTACCTGGCCACGCTGGGCAGCGCCAAGGCGTTACGCCTGAACGACCGCATCGGCAACCTGATGCCCGGGTACGATGCCGACATCGTCGTGCTTGGCCTGACGTCCACCCCTTTGATCGCACGGCGCATGACCACCATCACGGAAATCTGGGAAGGGTTGTTCGTCCAGATGATCTTGGCGGACGACCGTGCCGTCGACACGGTTTATGCCGCCGGCCGGGTGGTGCACGGGTCTCGACGTGCCTGACGGCGGGAAAGGAGGGAGCATGCAACTCGACGCCTTGATCGACGGCCTGCCCAAAGCTGAGCTGCATATGCACATCGAAGGCAGCTTGGAACCGGCCATGATGCTGGCTTTGGCCCGGCGCAATGGCATCGACCTGCCGTGGGCCGACGTGGAGTCGATCCAGGCTGCCTATCGGTTCCGCAATCTGCAGGACTTCCTCGACCTGTATTACCAGGGCATGAACGTGCTGCGCACACCAGAGGATTTCTACGACCTCACAGCCGCCTATCTGGCGCGGGCGCGCGCCGACGGCGTGCGCCACGTCGAGCTTTTCTTCGACCCGCAGGGCCACACCAGCCGCGGCGTGCCATTCGACCATGTGATCGAGGGCCTCTGGCAAGCCTTGACCGAAGCCGAACGCGACCACGGCCTGAGCAGCCATCTCATCCTGTGCTTCCTGCGCCATTTGAGCGAAGACGACGCGTTCGAAACCCTCAAAGAAGCGGAACCGTATCGTGACCGTTTCATCGGCGTCGGCCTGGACTCCTCCGAGCTTGGCCATCCGCCAACCAAATTCGCCCGCGTCTTCGCCCGCGCCCGGGATATGGGGCTTAAACTGTGCGCGCATGCCGGCGAGGAGGGCCCGCCAGACTATGTGCGCGAGGCGCTGGACGTGCTCGGCATCGACCGACTCGACCACGGCAACCGCGCCATGGAAGCGCCAGACTTGATCAACCGGCTGGCCGCCGACGGCATCTGCCTGACCGTGTGTCCACTATCCAACCTGCGCCTGTGCGTGACCGATCGCTTGGAGGACAGCCCAGTGGCGGCCATGCTGGAGCAAGGTTTGCGGGTGACCGTCAATTCCGACGACCCGGCCTATTTCGGCGGCGGCATCAACGACAATCTGCGCGCGGTGGCCCGGGTTCTGCCGCTGTCGGCAGATCAGGTGATCACCCTGTCGCGCAACAGCTTCCTGGGCTCCTTCCTGCCCGAGGCCGAGCAGACCCGCCATCTGGCCGAGATCGATCGCATCGCCGCCAACCTTGGCTGAGGCCCATCACCTTTGTGGACGGACTGTGCATCGTCAGCCTGTCAGGGGCGTGTTTAGGCCAGCCGCTGCCAGAGCTTTTCTGCTTCGATTTTAGCCTCGTCGACAACGGCCGTATGGTCAGTGGTGATCAAGCCACCGTCCACCACCACCTGACGTCCGTCGACGAAAACATGGCGCGGCGGGCCTTCTTCGTCGCTCCTCACCACGAAATCGGCCAGCGCACCGGGGGCAAAAGGATCGGCAGCCGCATCGAACAGGTCTGCCAAGAGGCGTTGCCCGGCTGCCGGGCGTACCGCCAGCGCCTCGGCGGTGTCGCCGTGCGCCGCGCCCAGGCGCTGCAACGCGCCGATCTCCTGTGCCGGAACGGACGGCCAGCCGTCGGTGCCGAGCGCGACGTGGCGGCTCAGCCGCAGGTTTGCGGCATAGCCGACGCCGTTGCCTTCATTGGAGCGCGGATTGTGGATCAGCCAGCACTGGCGCTGGTCTAGCAGGCGCACCTGATCGGCATCCAGATGTACGCCATGGGCGAGCAGGGACCCCCGGGGCAAGGCATCCAAGGCCATCAGGCGGTGCACCGGTCCGGCATACTGGCGGTCCAGGGCATCTGCGCCGTCGACAGTGCCTTCGGCGCAATGGATGTGCAGCACGGTGTTCAAGGATCGGCAGAGGTCTCCCGCCTCGCGCAATGCCTGATCCGACACGGTGAAGGAGGCATGCACCCCCACCAGGGTGCGCAGCAGCGGATGCCGGCCCAGGTCGCTGGCGGCGAACGCCCCGGTTTCCGCC
Organism: Azospirillaceae bacterium; assembly: GCA_028281465.1. Lineage (GTDB taxonomy): Bacteria > Pseudomonadota > Alphaproteobacteria > Azospirillales > Azospirillaceae > JANQJV01. The sequence goes on from JANQJV010000316.1 coordinate 8,206, forward strand.
AGACCCTGCCGGGCTTCCGACAGCCCGCGGTTGCGCTCGGTGATGCCGTAGCACAGCGCCGCTCGGATGCCGAGGCCCGTGGCGGCTTCGGCCAGGCATGCCAGCGCGCCGTCGATGAAATCCGGCGATTCGTGGTGGTCGATCACCGCCGTGGTGCCTGCCAGCAGCGCTTCGGCCAGGTAATACCGGGCCGCGGCGCGCAGGATATCCGCATCGAGCGCCCGGTCGAGCCGCCACCAGATGCGCCGCAGGATATCCACGAAATCACCCGGCGGCGGATCGGGTGCCGGCATGCCCAAGGGCACCAGCCCGCTGTACAGATGGGTGTGTGCGTTGACGAAGCCGGGGTGGATGACGGCATCCGAGCAAGGCACGCGACGCACCGCCGCCGTTTCGGCCGGCGGGGCAACCACGCGGCCGCCGGTAAACGCGACCGACCGGCCGCCGCGGTCCGGCCCGAGAACCGTGATATCTTGCGGATCGTGCATCGCCATTGCGTCCGTCAGTGCCAGTTTTCCCGGTCCTTGGCGCGCAGGCGACCGACCGACAGGGTGCGCGCCGCCGGCGAGTCCTTCATCGGCAGCACGGTGCGCCGCACGCCGTCGAATTTGGCCAGCGCCTGGGCCACGGCCGGGGCTGTGGGTACCAGGCCGATCTCGCCGGCCCCCTTGGCGCCGAACGGGCCCTCCGGTTCCGGGTCCTCGACCAGGATCACGGTCAGCGCGGGCATGTGCGCAGCGCGCAGCCCGCCCAGCTCGCGGAAACTCCAGCTCACCGGCATGCCGTCGCGGCACGGCAATTCCTCGGTCAAGGCATAGCCCAGACCCATGTGGATGCCGCCCTCAATCTGGCCGCGGCACAGCGCTGGATTGATGGCGCGGCCGACGTCATGCGCCGCCACGACGTGCTCGACCCGACCTTGGTGGTCCAGGATCACCACCTGGGCGGCATAGCCGAAGGCGGTGTGCGTCTTCGGCCCCTTGCCGGGTGCCGCGGTGTCGTCGATCACCACGTCGGCCTCGAACACCCGGCCGGCCAGATCGGCCAGCGTCGCCCCGTCTGCCAAGGCATCGCGCAGCTTTTCCGCCGCCGCCTTGGCTGCCAGACCGCCGAGCAAGGTGCCGCGCGACCCGGTGGTCTGGCCACAGTTCAGATCGAAGGTGGCATCGACCTTGGGATCGATCAGCCCGGCATCCAGGCCGGTCACCTCGACCACGCATTGCACCAGCACGGTCAACAGGCCCTGGCCCATCTCGGTGAAGCCGTTGTACAGCGACACCTGGCCGTCCGGTTCCACCACCAGCCGGCACCGGCCCAGCTCCCGGGCGCCGTTGCCGATGCCGCTGTTCTTCATGCCGCAAGCCACGCCCACGGCCTTGCCGGCGGCGACGGCGGCGTCGTAGTGCGGCTTGACCGCCTCCAGGCAGGCACCCATGCCGACCGACTTGTCCAGCACCTGGCCGGTGGTGAACACATCCCCCAGCTCGACCACATTGCGCCGGCGCATTTCGTAGCTGTCCAGCCCGACCTGCTCCGCCAGGAGATCGAGGCAGCCCTCCATGGCGAAGGCGGTCTGGTTGACGCCGAAGCCGCGCATGGCGCCGCACGGCGGGTTGTTGGTGGTGGCCGCCACCGAGTGGATGTCGACCGCCGGCACCCGATACGGCCCGCAGGCGTGCCCGGCGGCCCGCTCCAGCACCTTGGCGCCGACGGAGGCATAGGCACCGGAATCGCCCAGAATGCGGGCCCGCAGCGCCGTGATCCGGCCGTCGGCGTCGCATCCCAGCGTGTAGTCCATGGTGATCGGGTGGCGCTTGGGATGCAGCCGCACGGACTCTTCCCGGTTCAGCGTCAGGCGCACCGGCCGGCCGGTCATGCGCGCCAGCAGCGCCGCCTGCGCCTGGATCGACATGTCTTCCTTGCCGCCGAAAGCGCCGCCATTGGGCACCAGTTCGGCGAACACCCGCTCCACCGGCTCGCCCAGGAACCCCGCCACCTGGCGCCGGTCGTCAAAGATGCCTTGACCCTGGGTGAACAGGTGCAGACGGCCGTCGGGCAGCGGCTCGGCCAGCGCGCTTTCCGGCTCCAGAAACAGGTGTTCGATGCGCTGGGTCTGCCAGCGGCCGGAGACGACATGGGCGCTGGCCGCCAGGGCGGCGTCCACGTCGCCGCGCACGAACACGGTCTCGCCGAGCTGGTTCGGGTGACCGGCGTTGGCTTGCGCCGGGTTGACCGTGGGTGCGTCCGGCGCCAGGGCCGCGGCCGGGTCGAGCACGGCCGGCAACGGTTCATAGGTCACGCGCACCAGGGCCGCCGCCGCGCGCGCGGTGCGCTCGTCGACCGCGGCGACCGCCGCCAGCACGTCGCCGACGCACCGCACCTCTTCGCCCACGGCGACAAAGCCCGGCCAATCCGCTTTGATCAACCCAACCCAGCGCGAGCCGGGCACGTCGGCCGCGGTTGCCACCGCCACCACGCCCTCCAGCGTCGCCGCCGCACTGGTATCAATCGCCACCACGCGGGCCCGTGCGTGCGGCGACAGCACCACGGCGCCATGCAGCAAGCCCGGCCGGTCCATGTCGGCGATGTACGGGCGCAGGCCCAGGGCGTGGTCGTCGGCGCGCCAGCGCACCATGTCGGATCCGACGCCGCCGGAGCGTAGCGGGGCCGGCACCGCCTCGCCGTGCTTCATGCGCGCCAGGCGCCGGATTGCCGCAATGATCGAGGTATAGCCGGTACAACGGCAGAAATGCGCTTCCAAACCCTTGGCGATCTCGGCATCGCTCGGAATGCCGTCCCGGTCGGTCAAGTGTTTGGCACGGAGCGCGATGCCCGGCGTGCAGAAGCCGCATTGCAGACCGGCTTCGGCGGCAAAGGCTTCGGCGATCTGCCGCCGTTCCGCCTCCGGCAACCCTTCCAGGGTGACGATTTCCTTATGCGCCGCCTTCTCTGCCGGGAGGGCGCAAATCGTCTTGGGCACGCCGTCGACCAGGGCGACGCAGGCGCCGCATTGGCCCTGTGGCTGACAACCGTCCTTGACCGAGCGGATGCCGCAGCCTTCGCGCAACGCCTCGAGCAGCGTCTGGCCCGCCACCACCGGGATGTCCCGCGCTTCGCCGTTCAAGGAAATCGTCACGGCCGCCATCGGTCCCTCTCCTCCGCTGCCGGACGGCACACCATCGGCCATCCGAAGACCGGCCCCCATATCCCCTAAATCTTTGGGATCATAGGCGCACCGCACCCCATCGCACATTGGTGCGGCGCGATTGTTTCGACGTCAACCGGTTCCGTGCCCGGTCAACACGGCCACGGCCGCACCGCTTCGGTGTGATGCCCGTTGTTGCACGGCCGCGACACCGGCGGCGCCGGTGTGGGACACCTCAATGCCGGTCGCAGCCCGGACCCAATCGCGGGCCGCCACGATGTCCGCATCCTCCAGCACCGCCATCATCCCGCCGCTGTGCACCAGACCCCGCAGGATGCCGCGCCAATCGTAGGTCTCGTCATCCAGTATTCCGGACGCCACGCCGGCGGGCAGGCCCGACCACGGCACCATGTAGCGGCTGCGCCGCCGTGCCGCCGCCGCCAGCACCGCATCCGACTCGGCACCTGCCCCCACATCCGCTTGCATCTGCCGCCAGGCGCGCAGCAGCGGGTGGCAGCCCCGGCCCTGGGCGACCAGCAAACCTGGCAGATTGGAGATGATCCCCAAGTCCCGCAAGCGCGCGAAGCCGCGCCAGCAGCCGCTGGCCAGAGCGCCGCCGCCCACCTGCAGCGCCAGCCACGCCGGCTGTTCGCCGTGCGCCCAAAGCTGCTCGGCGAGTTCGAAGGCCAAGGTCTCCACACCCGTCACCGCCAGACCGTTTTCCGGCCCTTGCACGGTGAACGGGAGCGTGCCGGAGTCCACGGCCGCGCGCAGGGCGTGGGCGCATGGATCGCCGGCCTGGCCGGCCGAGCGCCGGCACAAGCGCAGGGTGGCGCCCAGGGCCTCCAGACGCGCGAGCACGCCCGGCGCCGCCTCCGCCGGCACGAACACGTCGATCGGCCAATCAGCGGCGCGGGCCAAGATGGCGGCCGCGGTGGCGGCATTGCCGCAGCTCGCGATACCCAGGCGCCGATCGCGTAGCCCGGCCCAGCCCGGCCCGCCGGCCTCGGCCATGACCAGCAGATACAGCATGACTCCGTACAGATGCCGCACCTTGTGCGAGCGGCCAACCGACCCGGTCTCATCCTTCAGCCACAAGCGCCCGGGCCCGGCCGCGATGGCCCGCACCGGCGTGCAGCGCATGGGGCGGCCATCCACCGCCGCCACCGCCCGGTCGAACCGGTCGACCACCGCCGCATAGGTCGCGTCATCCAGCCCCAAGGCCCGGGCGATGCGATAGGCCGGCACGAAGGCACGGTAGCGCCAGAACGGGTTTTCACGGCCGAGATCGGCAACCGGCGGTGGAAACACCGGGGCTGGCCCTGTTGGCATACATTCCAGTATATGATCCACGTCACCCTTGTCCGTGCCGACGGCCGGGCAGCGGAAGGGTTCGGCCGCCAGCGGGTCGACCGTGGCGCCGCACGCCGAACACGCAACCCGGAGCGCCGCTCCCGGACCGGCCTCGGCAGGACGGTCAATCGACATCGTCCGATCTGAAAGGAGCCCGTGATCCATGGCCTCGCCTGTGCGCCTCTCGCTGGATCGTCTCATGAACCGGATCGGGGCGCTAGGGCGCATCGGCGCCTTCACCGACCCGGTGACCGGCGACACCGGCGTGTGCCGTCTGGCCCTGACCGGGGCCGACCGCATGGCCCGCGACCAGTTGGTCGCCTGGATGCGGGCCCTCGGCCTCACCGTGTCGATCGATGCCATCGGCAACATCGTCGGCCTGCGGGCCGGCCGGGGCCCGGCCGGCGAGACCGCGCCGGTGATGCTCGGCTCGCATATCGATAGCGTGGCCACCGGCGGTCGGTATGACGGCGCGCTCGGTGTATTGGCCGGCCTTGAGGTGGTCGAAGCCCTGAACGAGTCCAACGTCACGACCCGGCGGCCGATCGCCGTGGCCGCCTTTACCAACGAGGAAGGCAGCCGGTTTGCGCCCGACATGATGGGCAGCCTGGTGTTCGTCGGCGGCCTGCCGCTCGGCGACGCCCTGGCGACGGTCGGCATCGACGGCACCACGGTCGGCGACGACCTGGCCCGGATCGGCTATGCCGGTTCGGCGGACACGGCGCCGCTGATGCCGTCGGCCTTCCTGGAGTTGCATGTGGAACAAGGCCCGGTGCTCGACCACGAAGGCGTCACCCTCGGCGCGGTCACCGGCGTACAGGGCATTTCCTGGACCGAGTTCACCATCGACGGTGTCGCCAACCACGCCGGCACCACGCCCATGGCCCTGCGTCACGACGCCGGCCATGCCGCCGCCGCCATCGCCTGCGAGGTGCGCCGCCTGGTAACGGCGCTCGGCCCACCCCAGGTCGGCACCGTCGGGACGATCCGGCTGCATCCGGGGCTGGTCAATGTGGTGGCGGGGCAGGCGACGCTCACGGTGGATCTGCGCAACACCGACAACGACCGCCTGCGCGAGGCCGAAACCCTGCTGCACAGCTTCGTCGACGATCTGGCGGCCCAGGAAGGGGTGCGCATTGCTTCCCGGCGGCTGGCCCGTTTCGATCCGGTCGCCTTCGATGAAACCCTGGTGTCGCGGGTCGAAGCGCTGGCCCGGGACCACGGCCATGCCGTGCGCCGCCTGTCCAGTGGTGCCGGGCACGATGCGCAGATGCTGGCCCCGGTGTGCCCGACGGCTATGATCTTCGTCCCCAGCCGCGACGGCATCAGCCACAACCCGGCCGAGCACACCGATCCGGCACCGATCGGCGCCGGTGCCCAGGTGCTTCTCGATCTTACCCTCGAGCTGGCCAACACCACACCGGAGACCACGCCATGAGCCGCATCGTCATGACCGCCGCGGCCCAGATGGGGCCGATCGCCCGCACAGAGCCGCGTACCGCGGTGGTCGAACGCCTGATGGCCCTGCTGCACCAGGCGGCGGCGCGCGGGGCAGAGCTGGTGGTGTTTCCGGAACTCGCCCTGACCACCTTCTTTCCGCGCTGGCATCTGGAGGACGCCAACCTGGAGACATTCTTCGAAACCGAGATGCCCGGACCGGAGACCCGACCACTGTTCAACGCGGCCAAACGCCTGGGCCTGGGCTTTTGCCTCGGCTATGCCGAACGCGTGGCCGAGGCGGGGCGCACCCGGCACTTCAACACGGCGATCCTGGTCGGCCCGGACGGTAGCCTGCTCGGCAAGTACCGCAAGATCCACCTGCCCGGCCACGCCGAGCCGGAACCCTGGCGGCCGTTCCAGCACCTGGAAAAGCGCTACTTCGAGGTCGGCAACCTGGGGTTCAACGTGTTCGACGGCTTCGGCGGCAAGGTCGGCCTGTGCATTTGCAACGACCGGCGCTGGCCCGAGACCTATCGCGTGCTCGGCCTCAAGGGCGCGGAGATGATCCTGCTCGGCTACAACACGCCCATGCACTACCCCCTGGCCCCGGAACACGACCACCTGCAGGGCTTCCACAACCACCTGTGCATGCAGGCCGGCGCCTACCAGAATGGCGCCTGGGTCGTCGGAGTCGCCAAGGCCGGCAAGGAAGAAGGCTGCGACCTGCTCGGGCAAAGCTGCATCATCGCCCCCACCGGCGAGATCGTTGCCCAGGCCTCCACCCTCGGCGACGAGGTTCTGGTGCACGCCTGCAACCTGGACCGCTGCCAAGAAATCAGAGCCAACATCTTCAACTTCACCCTGCACCGCCAACCGCAGCACTACGGGGTGATTGCGGAAGCTAGCCGCGGTTCGGCTGCGTGACCCGGGGGCACGCCATGGAGTGTGGACTCCACAGAACCGATGCGAACAGGATAGGCTGCCATATCGGCAGTCTTGATGAAGGACCGACCGCATGACGGCACGGATGCACTCGTTATTTGCACATTCAAATACAGAATGCAGGTGTTAAAGGAAGTTGGACCCCATGTGGCGTGATCACCCGTTGACGACCGTTCTGGCTGCCCGTTTCGGGATCGTGGCCTTGATGCTGGTGGCAGCCTGGTCGCCCGTCACGGCCTGCACCTTGACGGTCGGCTGGACGCCCTGGACGCCCTACATGGACGAGACCGAGGATGGGTCGTTGCAGGGCATCGACATCGATGCACTGCGGGCGATCGCCGAGCGCGCGGACTGCGCCGTGGACTTCGTGTCCGGCGAGTGGAGCCGTCTGCTCCATGAGATCGAGCATGGCGGCCTGCAGGCGCTTCCGGGGGCCGCCTACAGCGAAGACCGGGCAGTCTACGCTCGGTTCTCCGAACCGTATCGGCAAGGCTCCATGCGGTTGTTCGTCCGCGCCGATGACCGGGAGGGACTGGCCACGCTGACGATGGAAGCATTTCTGAAAGCCGGCCGCACGGTCAGCGCCGTGGCAACCAATTACTATGGCCCGGTCGTCGCGGCACTCATGGACGACCCGGAAACGAAACACCACTTCTCGTTGGGTCCATCGAACTACCGGGGATTCTGGGAACTCGATCTCGGCACTGTCGACGGCGTGCTCGCAAACCATGTGTCCGGGACCATGGGCATCCAAAAGCTTGGATTTGCCGCCTCCATCACCGTCCACCCAATGCGGGTCCACGACAAAGATACCCACATCATGTTGAGCAAGGCCGCGGTCTCCGACACGATCGCCGAGCGCATCGATGCCGCGATCCTGGCGGTGGTCGAGGCCGGGACCATAGAGGAGATCTTCCAGCGGTATCTGACTCCGTGATCGGCTGACATTCTAACGCCGGAGCAAATCCCGCGAACCAATCTGAGCGAACAACGCTTTGGGACCGTCGCGGTTCGCTTCACCGCGGAGCGGATCGCACCATGGCCACGCTGTGCACCGGGGGCATGGCCCGCATTGACGACACGGTCTGTTTCGGCGCTGAACCAGGAGCGCCGGCATCCCTGCCGGCTGGACCGCCGCCATCTTGGCGGCCGGCTGCTGGGCGTGGTCCGGGCCGG
>JANQJV010000317.1 GCA_028281465.1 Azospirillaceae bacterium
GCATTGATGACAGGTTCGGTTTCGGCGCTGAACGAGGAGCGCCGGCATCCCTGCCGGCTGGACCGCCGCCATCTTGGTGGCCGGCTGCTGGGCGTGGTCCGGGCCGGCTGGAAGCCGGCGGTCCAGCCGGCAAGGAGGCCGGCGCGCCGAAACAGGGCGGCCCGAGGACCGGTCCTTGTTTCGGGCCGTTGGTATGATGCGTCCGGGAACGGGAACATCTATAAGGAGTTTTTTGCGTCACCAGATCGCGGATCCCGTGATCAGGAGCTCAACCCGGCCAAACCATCCACTCCGGTGTCCAGGCCATGCCTGGTTTATCCCCGAAGATGGTTCCGCAACAAGGCACCGGTTGGCGCGGCATCGTGGAGATCACCGCGGCCCCCTGATCCAATAACACTGCAGCATACCGTTTCGGCCTTTCGGCTCGAAACCGGCATCCTCCGAGCCGGGAGGCTTGTCGGCGGTGAACCAGCATTTTCGGAGACAATCAGCGATGAACGATAGCAAATACCAACCCGCCGTCGCAGATTCGGTCCTCATGACATTGGCCGGCATTGCCTATGGTGCCGCAGCGTCCATTCCGGATTACTTGAGGAAGGCAGGACCAACATCGGCGGACTGGACTGTCGCCTGGATGCCGAAGGAGGACGGAACGGTCGTGAACTTCGCGTTCATGGCGAGGGACGACGGTACGGGGAACCATGTCATCGCTATCCGAGGTACTTATCCCAATCCGCTCTCCTCAGCCTATTGGGACAATGCCCGACAAGATAGTCCGTTTGGTGACATGGTCGATTGGTCCGGTGCACCGGGTGCAAAGATCTCGGCGGGGACGGCCGACGCATTCGACACTCTTCTCAAGCTCGAAGATACCCACGGCAGCACACTGCAGCAGGCTGTGGCCAAGCTTCCGGCCAATGCCTCCGTCACAGTCACCGGTCACAGCCTCGGCGGCACGCTCACGCCGGTGCTGGCCCTTTGGCTCACCGGACAGTTCCCCGACCGAACGATCGAAGCGACCAGCTTTGCTGGCATGACGCCGGGCAACCGGGCTTTTGCCGCATTGTTCGGGCAAGGAACCAGATTGGCCGGCAAGGTTCGCCGCGTCTACAACTCCCTGGACTCCGTCCCCTATGGCTGGGACCGGGTGCTCGCGACCATCGGCTTTTATCGTCCGGCGCCCAAAGGCGGCATCGTCGTCTCGGCATTCATCATCTTTATGGCGATCCGGCTCTCCTTCGGCGGCTACAACTACAAAGCCGTTGGCACGCCGGTGAAACTCAAGGGCCGTGTGCGACCGCCGTTCTTTAGCTGCAATCTGGTGGCCTATGTGATCGAGACCTTGCACCAACACATGCCGGACACGTATCTCTCCCTCCTCGATGCGCCGCCTCTTCCGTTCTCGATAGTCTTCGGTTCCATGGTGCTGCCGCGACCTCACCTGGAGGGGCTCGCGAGGCGGGATCGGGAGTTGCCGGTGGTGCATGTGCCGCAGTGAATCAGGCGGGGGGATGGTGGCCGGGTAGACCGGGTGACCTTGGACACGGCAACGGGGGGGGACACGGCAACGGCGGGCAGCCGACACGCGGGGGGATACCAACAGCCAGCGTTGAAGATGTTTCTTGTTTCGACGCCGCACCGCAAGCGTCGGTCAACGGGCCAATCGCAGCAATGCGTCCAAATCGAGATTCGCCTCGCAGTGGTCGGCGAGGGCGTCCAGAGCGGCTTCGGTGCGGGCTTCGAAATCCAAAGTCGAGGCAGCGGCGCCGACTTGTTCGAGCCAGTGGGCGCGGAAGCCGTCGGCACCGAAGACGCCGTGCAGATAGGCGCCCATGACCCGACCGTCGGCTGACACAGCCCCCTCCGGGCGCAAGGGGCCGAGGCCGTCGTCGAGTTGGAACCAGGGACGATCCAAGCCCGGACCAGTGGTACGGCCCATGTGCATTTCATAGCCCTGAATGCGCTTGCCGCTGCCGCGGTCAAGCCTATCGATGTCGATAAGCTGCTTATCGCCGCCGATCACGGTCTCAACGTCGAGCAACCCCAAACCGGCAGTCTCACCAGGCGGGCCTTCGATGCCGTCCGGGTCGCGCACCACGTGGCCGAGCATCTGGAACCCGGCGCACAGGCCGACCACCCGGCCGCCCTGGCGCACATGGGCGCGGATGTCGATGTCCCAACCCTCCCGGCGCAGCACGTCCAGATCGACCCGGGTCACCTTGGAGCCGGGCAGAATGACCACATCGGTGGTCTTGGGAATGGGGGTACCGGGCTGGATCCAGCGCACGCTCACCCCTGGCTCGGCAGAGAGCGGGTCGAGATCGTCGAAATTAGCGATGCGCGACAGGCGCGGCACGGCGATGGTCAGCCCGCGTCCGCCGTGGTCGGCCGGTCGTTCCAGGGCGAGCGAGTCCTCCGCCGGCAGCCGGTCGGCGGCCTCGAACCAACGCAGCACGCCCAGGCATGGCCAGCCGGTGCGCTCGGAGATCGTGGCCATGCCCGGCTCGAAGATGGTCAAGTCGCCGCGAAACTTGTTGATCAAATAGCCGGCGACCCGGCCGCGGTCGGCCTCGCTCAAGAGGTTGTGGCTGCCGACGATGGCCGCCATGGTGCCGCCGCGGTCGATGTCCGACAGGATCACCACCGGCAGGTCCGCCGCTTCGGCCAGGCGCATGTTGGTGATGTCCGAGGCGCGCAGGTAGATCTCGGCACCGCTGCCGGCGCCCTCCACCAGCACCAGGTCGGCTTCGGCCGCCACGCGGGCGAAACTGTCGAGCACCGCCGGCATGAGCTGCTGGCGCATGCGGTGGTAGGTCTTGGCCGGGCAGTTGCCGAGCACCCGGCCGCGCAGCACCACCTGCGAGCCGACGCCGGACTGGGGTTTCAACAGGACCGGGTTCATGTGGATGGACGGTGCCACCCGGCAGGCGCGCGCCTGCAGCGCCTGGGCCCGGCCGATCTCACCGCGTGGCACCATGCCGTCCGAACCGGGCGGCAGCTCACTATCGGCGGCCACGGCGGCGTTGTTGCTCATGTTCTGCGCCTTGAACGGGCGCACCACCAAGCCGCGCCGGGTATAGGCGCGGCACAGCCCAGCCACCAGCATGCTCTTACCGACATCCGAACTGGTGCCCTGGATCATCAGGGCGCGGGCGCGCCGCGGCAAGCCGAGCGGCATGGCCGTGAATTCGGGCGCACTGAGAGGCGGGTTCAACGAGTCAGGCATCCGTGTCCATCCCCCGGGAAAGCGGACGGTTTAGACCAGCGCCACCGTCCCGGTCAACGCGGGCGGGGCGATGAGGGGATTGCGCCACGGGAGGCACCCTCATCCCAACCCCTCCCCCGGCGGGCTACGGGATTCACACAAGTTGAAAAGCATCGTTAAATCAACGCGCACCCAATAGTCGGTTGGGGCACGGCGCGCACTGACCGCGGATTTCCAGGACAAGCGCAGAGGTGCGGTGCCCCAACATCTGGCGTTTCCGCTGGCTGAGGCCGGATGGTGTGGCGATCTGCCCCGAAACCCTCGATACCGGCAACACCGTGCCGGCAGATCGCCACACCCTACGGAAATGCGAGAGAAAGATGTGTGAACGCCGTAGCCCGGCGGGAGAGGGGCTATTCACGGCGTCAACCCGGGTATTGTTCGGTGCTGCCGCCGCAGGCGCGCATGGATGCGGCGGCATTGGCCATGCGTTCGGCGTTGACGGCCTCCTTGCGCCGCGAGGCGGCCTTCCAGGCGGCGACTTCGGCCTTGCCGGCCGCCTGGTCGAGCGTGCGGGTCTCGTCGAAGTGGAACTTGACCTTCTTCTTCGACTGCGGCCCCCAATAGCCGAATTTGCCCAGATCGTAGAACCGACGCTCGAACGAGCTCTTCAGGAATGCCTTCAGGCATCCCATCAGATATCTGCGCCGCACCTTGTCGCGCACCCACGGGTAGCAGAACAGGGACTTATGGGAGTAGAAGCGCCGATAATTGCGCATGGTCAGGTCGAGCAGGGTCGCCCGGTCCATGGACTCTGGCTTCATGATCGGCGTGACAAAATTATATTTCTCAAAGTCGAAAATCTCGACCTTGTCGCCCATTTCCTGGAACAGATCGGAGAACGGCCAGGGTGTGAACATGGACCAGTTGGCCATGTCGGGCGCCCAGTCCATGCACATGGTGTAGGTTTCTTCCAGCGTCTCCGGCGTCTCGTTGTCCAGCCCGACGATGAACTGCGCCTCGGTGACAATGCCGTTGTTGCGCAACAGCTCGATCGCGCGCTTGTTCTGGGCGACCGTGGTCTCCTTGTTGAACAGGTCGAGCTTAAGCTGGGCCGCCGCCTCGGTGCCGAGGGAAATGTGGATCAGGCCGGCTTTGCGATACTTGGGCAAGAGGTCTTCGTCACGCAGGATGTCGGTCACCCGGGTGTTGATGCCCCAGTATACCGGCAGATTGCGCGCCTCCAGTTCGTCCACGAAGGCGACGAAGGCCTTGCGGTTGATGGTCGGTTCCTCGTCGGCCAGGATGAAGAAACCGACGCCGTGGTCGTGGACCAGGGACTCGATCTCATCCACCACCTTCTTCGGATCGCGCACCCGGTAGTCGCGCCAGAACTTCCACTGCGAACAGAACGAGCAGGTGAATGGACAGCCGCGCGCCATGTTGGGTGTGGCCACCGGCGTATTCATGGGAATGTAAATGTATTTCTTCCAATCGAGCACGCTCCAGTCGGCGACAATGTCGTCGACATTGCGCATCGGCGGCTCGGCCGGCGTGGCAACGATTTCGGAGCCGTCGGCGTAGGCGATGCCCTTGACGTCGGCACGGTCGGTTGGCCAGCGGCCTTCGTCCACCGTGCGCACCACATTGTACAGGATCACCTCGCCTTCGCCGCGGATGACGGCGTCGATCCAGGGTGCTTCGTGCAGCACCTGCTTGTACATGAAGGTGGCGTGGATACCACCGAGCACCGCCACCGTATCCGGGTGGATTTCCTTGGCCAACTGCACCAGGCGCTCGGCCTTGTAGATTGCCGGAGTCATGGCGGTGGTGACCAGGACGTCGGGCTTGTCCTCAGTTAGAATCTGGCGTAGGTCGTCTTCCTCCAGCTCGTCGGTCATGGCGTCGACGAAGCGGACGTCGGTATAGCCGCGTTGCTTCAGATACCCGCAGAGATACGCCACCCAGGCCGGCGACCATTTGCCGGCGATCTCGGCCCCGCCGCAGCGGTAATTGGGATGGATGAACAGAATTCGCATGCGTTCCCTCCGCGGGGCGGGTGCCCCCTGATCGAGCCGAATATCCGCGGCTCCGCCTGGTGCTTTCCTAATCCCGGGGACGATACTCTCAGGCGCAACTAACCGTCAACGCGACCCGGAAATCCGTGCCATCGTGCGACCAACCGCCGCTGGCGGGCACAAGTTGTCCCGATACCGTAAGGTCGAACCCCCATGGCCGAATTGATCTATGTCACCGGACCGGCGCGCAGCGGCAAGAGCGCCCATGCCGTGGCGCGGGCCACCGCGTGGGGCGACGGCGTGGCGTTCGTGGCCACCTACCGGGTCGATCCGACTGACGCCGAGATGGCCGACCGGGTACGCCGGCATCGGGCCGAACGCCCGCCCGCCTGGCGCACGCTGGAAGCACCGGACGATGTGGCGGCGGCGCTGACGGCGCTGGCGCCCCCACCCGCCGGCGTGCTGTTCGACAGCACGGTGCTGTGGACCGCTGCCCGGTTCGAGCGGAACGACGACGCCATCCTGGACGACTGGTCCGATCTGTTGGTGCAGCTCCGGGCCCTGCCGTGCCCGGTGCTGATCGTCGGCGACGAGGTCGGCTGGGGGCCGGTGCCCATGGAACCGGCCGTGCGCCGTTTCCGCGACCTGGTCGGCTGGATCGGTCAACGCACGGCCGCCGCCGCGGCGGAAGCCTGGCTGATGGTCGCCGGCTGCCCGGTGCGACTGAAATGACCGGGCCTTCCGGGGCCGTGCCGGCGGGCGACAGTCTGCGCGCACGGCTGCATCGGGAAGGTCGGGCGCTGGTCGCCGCGGTGCTCTACTTTTCGCGCCTGCCCCTGCCCTGGGCGCCGGCGATGACCGATGACGACTGGCGCCGTGCCATGAGCTGGTGGCCCCTGGTCGGGACCGGAGTCGGCCTGGCCGCGGCCGGCGTTTGGTGGCTGGCCTCGACCGGCCTGGGGCTGCCGCCGGCGGTGGCGGCCGGCCTGGCCGTGGCCGCCGGCATTCTCGCCACCGGCGCCTTGCAGGAGGACGGCTTTGCCGATGTCTGCGACGGTTTCGGCGGCGGCCGGACCCGCGACGACGTGCTGGCGATCATGCGCGACTCCCGGGTCGGCACCTATGGCGTGGTCGGTTTGGTTCTGCTGATCGGGCTGAAATGGCAGGTGCTGGCGGCGCTGCCGGCCGGGTTGGTGCCGGCGGCCCTGGTGGCCGCCCACGCCGCCAGCCGCGGCTGGGCGGCGGCGGTGCTGGCGGTTTTAACCTATGCGCGCACCGACAAGAGCCGTGGCCGCTACGTGTCGAGCCGGCTGCGCGGCGGCCGCCTGGCCATCGCGGTTGCGACCGGCGCCGGGCCGCTGCTGCTCTTGCCGCCAAACCTGGCCGCAGCAAGCCTGGTGACCGGCACCATCGCCTGGATCGCCTGTATGAGCTGGTTTCGCCGCCGGCTCGGCGGTTATACCGGAGATTGTCTGGGCACCACCCAGCAGATGTGCGACCTGACCGTGTTCCTGACGCTGTTGAGCCTGGCATGACTTTGATCCTGGTCCGGCATACGTCGGTGGCCGCGCCGCCCGGCCTGTGTTATGGGCGCACTGAAGTGCCCCTGGCAGCCGGCTTCCCGGCCGAGGCCGAGGCCGTGCGCGCCGCCCTGCCGCGCGAGCCGTGGGACCTGGTGTCTAGCCCGGCGGAGCGCTGCTGGCGTCTGGCGCAACACCTGGGGCCGGCCGTGGTGCACGATCGACGCCTGGTCGAGTTGGATTTCGGCCTGTGGGAAGGCTCGCCGTGGAACGCCTTGCCGCGCACCGAGGTGGACGCGTGGTGTGCCGCCTTCGTCGATCAGGGGCCGCCGGGTGGCGAGTCCTTCCGTGCGCTGGCGGCACGCGCTTCGGCGTTTGCCGTCGAGGCGGTCGCGCAGACCGGCATCACCGTTGCCGTCACCCACGCCGGCGTGGTCCGCGCGCTGCTCGCCTGGCACCACGGGCTGCCCTTGGCCGATGCCTTCGATCTGGAGGTGCCATTCGGCAGCGTGCACCGGTTGGAGCTGCCGTTTCCGCCGGCGCTGGCGCCCCCTGAGCCCGCCCCGTCTTGACTTGCCGGGCCAAATCCGCCCACCATTTCAGCACGACCGTGGTTGATGGACAGGAAAGGCAGGCCGATGGCCGAGAGCGACAAGACCGATGACCGGGTGACCCGGGTCGTGACGCGCGGCGGCGACCAGGGCGAGACCGCCATGGGCATGGGCGTGCGCGTGCCCAAGGATGCCATGCGGGTCGAGGCCTATGGCACCGTCGACGAGGCAAACGCGGCGATCGGCGAACTGCGCGCCCTGGTGACGGACGACCCGGAGCTGTCGGATTGGCTGCGCCAGATTCAGGTCGACCTGTTCAACATCGGCGCCGACCTGCACATCCCAGGCGATGCCGGCGCGTCACTGCGCATCACGGCCGACCCCATGGAACGCCTGGAGCGCGAGCTGGATACCATGAACCGGCTGCAGCCGCGGCTGGCCAATTTCGTCCTGCCCACCGGCTCGCCAGCGGCGGCCAAGGCGCATGGCGCACGCACGGTGGTGCGCCGGGCCGAGCGCCGCGTGGTCACGCTGGCCCGAACCGAAGAGGTCAACCCGGAGGTGCTGCGATACCTCAACCGCCTGTCGGACTTCCTGTTCGTCGCCGCCCGCCGCCTCAACGACAACGGGTCCAAGGACGACCTATGGGCCCCGCGCGGCGTGCGGTGAGGCGACGCAACACTTTCCCATTTTGGCCCATTTTGGCCCATTTTGGGTGGGAGTGGCCACCTTTTCATCCGTAGCGGCGCATGGACCGTACGGGTTATGCCGCGTGTCCCTATCAATGCGTACCGAATCGTAGGTTGGGGCACGGCGCGCACGGACCTTGGATATCCAGGATCAGCGCAGAGGCGCCGTGCCCCAACATCTGGCGTCTCCGCCGCCTGATTAGGCCGGTTGTTGTGGCGATCTGCCCCGAAGCCCTCGATTCCCGGAAAGATCATGCCGGCAGATCGCCACACCCTACGGAAATGCAAGAGAGCGATGTGTGAACGCCGTAGCCCCCAGGGAGAGGGGCTTCAGTCTACGGCCACCGATTGAGTCAAGACATTGATATATAATGTTATACCCATGGCCCGCACTGATGACACGGTCTGTTTCGGCGCTGAACCAGGAGCGCCGGCATCCCTGCCGGCTGGACCGCCGCCATCTTGGCGGCCGGCTGCTGGGCGTGGTCCGGGCCGG
>JANQJV010000319.1 GCA_028281465.1 Azospirillaceae bacterium
CCGGCCCGGACCACGCCCAGCAGCCGGCCGCCAAGATGGCGGCGGTCCAGCCGGCAGGGATGCCGGCGCTCCTCGTTCAGCACCGAAACCGAACCTGTCATCAATGCGGGCCATGGGTATCAAATCCATGATATCAATACAGGAACGGCTCTCACGGTGAACCGGATGGGACGGAATTCAGAAGCCATTGCTTCGAAAACGACGAACAGTGTGGAAAAGCGCCGGAGTTTTCCAATTGACCGAATGGCTTCTGGAGAGGCAGTCTGACCTCACACCGCTTTCCAACGCGGGTTGGCGACCGGAACGGGGGTGCTCACGACGAAGGGCCCAAAGGGACACGAAGCGTTCACCAAGTGGACTTTCTTCGTGTTTCTTTGTGCCCTTCGTGGTTAAAATCGTGGTTAAAATACCTGTTTTGTTACTGATCAATAGTCCATCACATAGGGCTGGTAGGGGGTTTGGCCGCTGATGTGGGCGGCGTAGGCGACGATTTGTTCTTCGATCAGGCGGCGCCAGAGCACGCGGCGTTTGCGGCGCGGGCTGGTGATCGGGCGGTCGAGCCAGGCTTCGTAGCCGCGGATCAGCACCTCCGCCGCCGGCCGGCCGATGCGGCAGCCGCCGTCGGCGCGCGGGCCGAACATGTCGGGCCGCAGCATGCGCTGGTTGACCAGGTAGACCACCAGGCCTTCCACCAGCGGCGCCCGGAACTCCTCCATCAGGTCGTAGACGCAGGCTTCATGGCCGCCGTCCTGCGCCGTGTGCAGCGCGCCGAAGCCCGGGTGCAGGCCATGCCGCTCGGCCAGGGCGGCGATGTCGCGCGACAGCAGGCCGGCCAGAAACGACAGGGCGGCATTGACCGGGTCCGGCGGCGGGCGCCGCAGGCGGCCATCGAACGCCCAGGTGCCGTTGAGCAGGCACGCCCAGGCCGGCCAATAGCGCCGCGCGGCATCGCCTTCGTGGCCGAGTAGCACCGGCACGTCCGCGGCCACCGGCAGGCTGCGGATGATCTTGTTGAGCGCCAGCAGGCACTCGATCACCCGACGGTCGCGGCGTTCCCGATTGAGCCGGCGCAGCAGGGCCCGCTGGTTGCGCAGCCGGCCGTCGACCAGGCGGCGCGCCAGGTCGAGCCGCAAGTCCGGGTCGAGGACCTGGCGCGCCTGGTCCAGATGGCGGCGCGCGTGCCGGCCGGAGGGGCTGGTGAGCACGCCCAGCGTCTCGCCATGACCGTTGACGAAGGCGAGCGGCGTGTCCGTGGCCAGCGCATGTGCCAAGGCCGGCGGCGCGGCCGTGACGCCGGGCGCCAGTTCGATGCGGTCGACCCGGTCGGCCGGCACGGCGGCGACCTCGCGCCAGCCGTCCGCCGGGCGGCCCGGCAGCGGCGACGGCTTGGGGTCTTCCACCGCAAACGCCCGGTTGCGGAGGTTGAGCCGCCGGCCGGGGCCGGTGAGGTAGAGCACGCGCAGGCCGCGGTCGAGGCCGATGCGCCGGTCCTGCTCGGCGTCGGCGTCGCGCGCGGCAGCGCGCCCGTGTGCGGCGGCGTCCTCACCGGCCAGGCGGCGCAACACGGCGTCCGGCTCGTCCAGGTCGGCCGGCTGGTCGCGGTTCGGGCTGGGCAGAACCAGGGAGCGCAAAAACAAATGTCCCAGGAAGCGGAACCCCTGTTCGAAGGAGACGACGCGGGTCTTTTCCGGGTTGAGGCGCAGGCCATGCTCGGCCAGCAGATCGCCGATGCGCTCCAGCGCCGCCTCGGCCTTGTCGCGGTCACGGGCCAGGAGCAGAAAATCATCGGCAAACCGGACCAGGCGCACGCCGCGGCCGGCGATGGCATCGTCCACCGCATCGAGATAAAGGTTGGCCAGGAGCGGTGACAGGGGCGAGCCTTGGGGCAGGCCGACCCCGGATGGTGCCCCGGTCTCCAGCCACAACGCCACCAGCGCGGTCAGCGGCCCGTCGCCGATGTGGCTGCACAGCCGGTCCAGCAGCGGTTCATGGGGCACACGTTCGAAATAGCGCTCGATGTCGCCGTCCACCACCCAGTGGAACCCATCGGCGCGGCAGCGCTGTACGGCGGCCACCGCCTGCTGCACCGACCGGCCGATCCGGTAGCCGTCGCTGTCGTCGGCGAAGGCCGGGTCCAAGATCGGGTCGAGCGTCAGGGCCACGGCACTCTGGGCCACCCGGTCGACCACGCACGGGATGGCGAGCGGCCGCACGCCGCCGTCTGGCTTGGGGATGTCGACCCGCCGGACGGGCCCCGGCGCATAGCGCCCGCCGCGCAGGTCGCGCTGCAGCGAGGCCAGATGCACGGCAAAGGCTTCGCCGAAGTGCGACACGGTGACATGGTCGCCGCCCGCCGCGCCGGCGTTCAGGCGCACCCGGTGCCAAGCCGCCTCCAACCGGTCGAGCCGGGTCGCCTGGTCGAACAGGGCACGGTTGTCCACCGCCGGCGCCTCGGCCGTCGCCGTCATGATAGGCCGCCCGGGCGGTGTCTGTGCCGCCTGACCCGAAAAACCATGGCCGAACCCTGTGGATTGATTCTTATCTGATTGTATCAACTTGAAGAACAGGCTACAATGACCGTCAATTGGGAAGGAAGTCAAATGCCGTTTGCGAGCCGAGCCCGCACCCTGTGGAAACATCGGGAAATTTATGAATTGACGAAAGCGGTTGCAGGGAGGCAGTCTGACGCTCCACCGCTTTTCGACGCGGATTGAGACCAATGCTTCGTGACGCCGATGGTGTCGTCTTCGGTCTGACGCTCCACCGCTTTTCGACGCGGATTGAGACCCACATCGCGGCGTAGGCGGACGGGATGGGGCGTCTGACGCTCCACCGCTTTTCGACGCGGATTGAGACCTTGCGATCTCTAGGCGAAACCATTCTATTGCGGCATGTCTGACGCTCCACCGCTTTTCGACGCGGATTGAGACTCGAGACGGCAACCCGAGTGGCAGCCTGCAGGACCGTCTGACGCTCCACCGCTTTTCGACGCGGATTGAGACTCAGCAGCGAGCATGGCAAGAATCATTGCCTGTCTGACACTCCACCGCTCTTCGACGCGGATTGAGACGGGGGATGCGCCGTGCGTATCTCTTGTCCGTGGGTCATGATCGGAGAAGGCTTCCGCTGGGCCGGAGTCGCCGCGGCGCACACGACGCGGGCTTTCCGGTGCCGCCGAAATTCGCTAGGCCATCGGCATGACGGGGAGCGGAGGCGGGGATGGCGGCGATTTCGGTGGTGCTGGCGCTGAACGATCTGGAAGCGTATCGGATCGATCGGCTGGCGCGGGTGTGCGGCTGCGATGTGCGCCCCGTCCTGGTGGATTGGGGCGGCCGCCTGGATGCCGCCGACCCGGCCCTTCAAGACTTGGCCGAGACCGTCATTTTGGTGGAACTGCCGCACCCGGATTGGGAAGCGCGGCTGCGCGCCGAGGGCCGGCAGGTGCATGTGGTCGACCACCATTTGTATGTCGACCGCGACGGCCGCGTGCTTGACCGCCGCCGGCCGCGCTCGTCCTTGGAACAGGTCGCGGCCCTGCTGCAGGCGTTACCCCTGGAGGCGGAAGACCGCCTGGTCAGCGCCAACGATCGGGATTTCATCCCCGGCCTGGCACAGATCGCGGACGTCGACAGGGTGCACCGCATCCGCTTGGATGAGCTGGCGATCCGGCTCGGCGACCGCACCGCCGCCGAGACCGCGCTCGCCGACGCGCGCGCCTGGCTGCGCGGGGCGGAAGCCGAGGGATGCCTGCGGCGGCTGGCAACCGGGCAGGGCCGGAACAGCGACCCGCAGCTTTGGCTGATCCGGGCGCCGGACTCCCTGCGGCCCTGCCTGGGCGATGCCCTCACCGGGTGGTGCCACGCCGAACACGGCGCCGCCTTGACCCAGCCGGTCCCGTTTCTCGCCGTGTTCGAAAGCGCCGAACCGGCGGGCCGGCCGCGCGGCTTGTTCTACTCCGGTCCCGGCGCCGGCGCCCCGATGCTGACCGCGCTGATCGACGCCGCGGCCGGCGGCGGCCCGGGCGCCCGGCTGACCCTGTGGATGGGCGGCGGCGACGGCTGCTTCTTCGGTGCCACCGACGACCTGGGCACCGAGGCTGCGGCGGTCGACGCCCTGGCCGACCGGCTGCTGAACGAACTCCTGACCGGGCATCGGCCGCTGGTGTCGTGGCGCAGCCATTTTCTGCAGATCCTGCGCCTTGCCCCGGGCGCCATGCCCAAACCGGGGCAGAGCCGGTTCCACCCGGAAGACCCGAGCGAGGCGCACCGGGTTTACTTTCTCGACCACCTGCGCGATGCCCTGATCCCGACGGCCGGCAGCCGCGGCTACGACCCGCAGGCACCGCGGCGCGGCGGGCCGGCGGCCGAAGACCGCGCGCTCACGCTGCGCAGCTATGTCTGGCCCAAGCCGGGGCTCAGCCTGACGGTCGCCATCCCGTGCGGTGAAGGGACGCCGGTCTGGTCCGTGCGCGTGCCGATCCGCGCGCTGCGCGTGCACCTGTTTGTGGACACGCTCATGGTCGTGGAGTGGGCGTGTGCCGGCGGGCTGCCCGGCCACGACCAGCCAGGCCCGGCCGGGCTGGCCTACACCGAGGCCCGGCCGGGCGTGTGGCGGCAGCTCTTGACGCTGGAAACCGCCGCACCACTCGCGACCGTTGCCGACCTGCTGTCCTTCAACTGGGCGGCACGGCAGGTCTATTCGCCATTCCAGAACGCCGGCGAGTCCGCCGCCATCGCCCTGGTGCGGGACGACGGCACGGTGCTCGGCCGGCTCGACTATGGCGCGGCGCTGACCGAGGAGATCACAGGCTGGTTCGCGGCCCTGCTGGCGGAGATCGCGGAGAGTTTCACCTTGCCCGCCCCGGCCCTGGTGTTCGACGAGCGGGCCCGGCTGGTGACCGGCCTGGTCGGGGTCGGCGCCGGACCGGTGACCGAGGCCGGGCGGGCCTGGCAAACCGTGGTGCTGGCCCGGCTGCGCGGTGCCGACCGCTATGCGCCGGACCATTTCTACGATGCGACCTATGCGGTGGCGGAGCTGCAGCCGGGTTGGTACAAGCGTTTCATCAACCACGATACGCATTACCTGGTCAGCGACCATAGCTTCGCGCTCTTGGCCCATGGCTGGTTCGCGCCGCGATTCATCCTACCCGACCACCTGCCGAATCTGTATCGACGGCTGTTTCTGATCGGCTTGCTGTATTCGGCGACCTTGGCCGTTTTCTCCCGCGAGGCCGCCCGCGCCGCGCTGGATCCGGTCGACCGGCAAGGGGGTCGGTTTCGCGATCTCCGCCGACGCTTCCAACGTTTTGCCAACGGGTTGTATGCCGAAACCGTGTCGTCGCAGATTCAGGGGCGCGAGCTGTTCGACCTGATCCGCACCGCCTTGCCGATCCAACGCGACTTCGCCGCCTTGAGCGCCCAGATCGAGCGCAGCGACGCCTTCCTGGATGCGGTGCACCAGGAACGGGACCGCCGGTTCACCCAGCGCCTGGAGCGGGTCGGCTTCGTCGGCCTTGTGCTCGCCCTCACCACCGGCTTTCTCGGCATGGACCTGTTTGACTTCGGCCGGTCTCTCGAAGCCAGGATCGGCGCCTTCGCCGGCACCGTGAGTGTGTTCGGCCTGGTGTTCTGGGCGCTGGTCAAGGTGGTCGGGTGGGATCGGAGGACCTGACGTCGGCGCCCTCGCCGTCCGGTTCCGGTTTGGCCACCGGCTTCTCATCGGCGTCCGGCGACCGTCGGCCGGCCATCTGCCGCGCGCTCGATCGTACGGCCCAAGCGGGTTTGGCCGGACGCCAAGACATCCTGTGCGCCCATGATCGCATGGTACCAACCCGCAACAACCGCGGCATGGCCCGCCAGAACGGCGCCATCGAGAGCGCCCATCGCCATTTGCGCCAGGCGATCGACGATGCGCTGCTCCGGCGCGGATCGGCGGATTTCGGCGATCTCCAGGCCTTTCGCCGGCTCATCGATGGGCTCGTCGGGCACCTAAGTGCCCGCCATACGGCTGGTCCGGGTCGTAGACCGGGCGATGCGTGGGGCCGCCAGGCACAGGCCAGCATTTGACGCAACCTACTACTTGGAGGGTTGCACTGCGGGCTGACTACCAGATATCGTTGTTGCAAGCCCCCACCCTCCTTTTTCTTGACACCTTTGAGATTCTCCCGATGTCCAGCGACCACGCCTTAGCTCTCCGATCCGACCGGTATGCCCCTGCCGGCCGTGTGTGCAGGCTCAGGCGGGACGCCGAGGCAACCATCCGTTGTGAGAGCAACCTCACCTTCATGCGCTCGCTGCCCGACGCATCCATGAGTCTGATTGTTACGTCACCGCCGTACAACATCGGCAAGAGCTACGAGAAACGCACGGCACTGGACACGTATGTCGAGGATCAGGCGGATTGTATTGCCGAGGCGGTGCGTTTGCTTACACCCAAAGGTTCTATCTGCTGGCAGGTCGGTAATCACGTTGACAGCGGAGAGGTTTTTCCACTGGACATCATACTTTATCCGCTGTTCAAGAATCATGGCCTGCAGCTTCGGAATCGAATCGTGTGGACATTCGGCCACGGCCTCCATTGCCAGAAGCGATTCTCGGGGCGCCACGAGACCATTCTCTGGTTTACCAAATCAGAAGAACATACCTTCAATCTAGATGCTGTTCGTATCCCAGTAAAATACCCAAACAAAAAGCATTTTAAGGGCCCTCAGAAAGGTAAGCTATCAAGTAACCCTCTCGGCAAAAACCCATCGGATGTTTGGGACATTCCTAACGTCAAATCAAACCATGTGGAAAAAACTGAGCACCCTTGTCAGTTTCCTGTTGGGCTTGTGGAACGGCTGGTCCTCGCTCTGACCAACCAGGGAGACAGTGTTCTTGATCCCTACCTCGGTGTTGGGTCAGCCGCTATCGCCGCGCTGAAGAATGGGCGCCATGCCTACGGCTGTGATCTTGAGCAGCATTACATCGATATCGCCTGGGAACGGATTCATGAGCTGCGGGCCAATAAGCTGCGCACCCGTCCCATGGACAAGCCCGTCTACGATCCCCGTGGTCGTTAGGATCGATGACAGTCGCCGACACGAAGCCCTTACCCGCAGTGTGCTGATGCGGCGTGGGGCCCCCGTGGAACCACTAGGTGTTGGACGCCGGCAAGTGCCCGCGCTTGATCCAGCATAGGCAGCCGGATGCGGTGCGGCGGCGACGTGCCTGTTTGGCCGGCGTGCGCTGCCAAGTCAGGGCTTCCAAGCGGCGGCCATCCTCCTCCAGGTCGCCTTCCAAAAGCAGCAACTCTTCGCCGCCTGGCTGTGCGTCTGGCGATGGCAGCTCGGCACCCGGAGCAAAGTGTTCCATGGTAACGAATTCACTGCCGTCGGTCCGGGCGAACAGCGGCACGCGCCGGTGACCCGAGCCGGTGCAGAACTGCCAGGTCTGGTCGCCGGTGTCGATGATCACGGTCGCTTCGTCATCCGGGTGCATCTGGCGCAGTTTAACGAAGATGGTGCAGCCGTTGCGGCTGGCCGGTGTGTGCCGGCTGCCCGGCGGATTACGCACATAGGTGCCGCGCGGATGATCGCCGTGTTCGTCGCTGAAGACGCCATCGAGCACCAGGTACTCTTCGCCCAGGGTGTGTTCGTGGGCATCGAACCGGCTGCCAGCATCATAACGCACGATGCTCGTGGCCCGTGCGACCTCGCTGCCCTCGCGTTCCAGTATGCGGCGCGAGACGCCGGGCAACGGCGACGGCAGCCAGGGCAGCGTGTCGATCGCCACGGTCACGGCTTGGCGCCGGTCGGCATGAACATCGGTCGGGGGCTGATAGCTCACGGTTCTTCTTCCCAAACGCGGTGGAACTGGCACGGCGGCCGCGATGCCCGCTTGGGTGCTTAGATGATCACCCTATGGTCCATTCGGCAAGTCGACCTCGCAAGAAATCGAGTCTCGGATTCCGTCGACAATGCCCTGCTGGCGGGTCGGACTCGCCACGCGGTGCGGACGGCCGGGAGCGTCAAGAGCGCGCCGATGGTGCGCCATACCAAGGAGGTATTGACCCCGAACGCCTGCGCCACGGCGGTGAAGCTGAGCGTGTGTGCGACCTCTGTGAACAGACGCAGGGTGTCGATGGCCATGGCACCGATCCGGCACCGGGTGCTGGGACACTGATTAGCCGAGTTCGAAGCTGGTGACGCCGAACAGCGTATCCATGGCGATGGTCGGAGCCGGGCCGGTGTACATGCGTGCGGTCTCGAAGACCGGTGTCAGGCCGTGCCGGGCCGCCAGAGCGCTGGCCGCCGGGTTTGGCTGGGGCACGTCGAGGAAGAGTGGTGCGCCGTCCGCATGCTGGGCGAGGCTGCGCAGGAGCGTTTCCGCCACATCAGCCTGTTCGGCGACCAGCGGGCCGAGTTTAAACCCGGTTCGGCACGGCCGCAGGACACCGAAACCGAGCAGTCTGCCGCCCTGCCGAACGCCCAGCGCCACGTGCCCGGCTTGTCCGGTCCAGGCCGCCAGAAACCCTGGTCGCTCGGCTGGAAAGACGCGGCGATCGAGCGCCGACAGCGCAGCCAGGTCCTCCGTCGTCACGGGCCGTACCGTTTCCGGAGGTGACCACTGCCGGTCGACGCTCACAGTGCCCCCCATGCGCAGGTTGCGCCAAGCGAAGGCAAAGCCGGATTTTCGATAGTTGTCCTGTTGATCGACGACGCCGTCCAGCCCGACCAAACGCTCGCCGGCATGGGCCATGCCGGCCTGCCATGTCCGCCAGCCGTAGCCGCGACCGCGGAAATCGGGGTGCACGATATAAAACCCGAGAAACGCGAACCCATCATCGTAGCGGACTACGGAGATTGATGCCACCGGCAGACCGTCCAACACGCCCAGGATGAAGCCGTCCGGGTCGACCGCCCGAAATACCGGCGCGTCGTCAAGGCCGGGATTCCAGCCCTCAGCAGCAGCCCAATCGACGGCAAGATCGACGTCAGCAGCGGTCATGGGACGGGTGACGAAGCGATCGGTGGGGTCGGCGGCGGTGGTCATTCCCACGGTCTCCTCATGCGCAGTTGGACAGGGCCGGCATCATCGTTCGGCAACCGGCATTCCAGCAAAGAACATACCCGCGGACTGGGCACGGGTGTTGTTCAATCGCGGAAACCTATTCGAGCCGATGCACGGATTATGCAGCGTGCGGTGGTCGCGGCGCGGCGGCGGTTGGTGCCGAACGACCGGTGTCGGCCGCGACCGGTGCGGTGTTTCGCTCAGGTCTGGCACGTGGCCTCGGCGCCGACAACATCACTGGGATCAGGCAACTCAATGGCATCTGCGGTGCCGACACCGGACACCGGCCGATGTGCCGTTGACTTTCGGCAGACGGGCGTCCACCTTCCCCGCCTTGTCGACTGGTCCGGGTCGGCGCTGCAGCGATAGTGGACATGAAGAGGCGATGGACGAGCTGACAGCCGGCCGGTTCGAAGTGGATGGGATTCGGGTACGCCGCGTCATTGTACGCGATTTGGTGGTTCAAGCCGATATCGGTGTTTTCCCGGAAGAACGCGGCCGACTTCAGGACGTGCGCATCAGTGTCGCTGCTGACGTTGCCGACACGCCCAAAGCCATCCAATCCGGCCATTTGACGGACGTCGTGTCCTATGCCGACGTTGTTGACGGCATCCGCCGATTGGTTGCGGCCGGCCGCATTAATCTGGTCGAGACCATGGCCGACCGGATCGCTGGCCTCTGCCTGGCCGACCCGCGAGTCCTGCGGGTGCGCGTGACGGTGGAAAAGCCGCACGCCATTGCCAATGCGGCCGGTGTCGGCGTCGTCATCGAACGTCATCGCACCGACGGGCCTTAGGCCTGCAATTCCGCACAACACGGAACGGGGGCCGGTCCCGTCATATGCGGCCCATTTTGTGGCTTGATAATGGCCCGTTCTGACCGCATATGCACTGTATAGTGATAGGCCGAAACCGCGGTGTGGCGCGGTTTCCACGATGACGGAGACATCCATGCAGTTCCGTGAACGTCGTCGAGTGGTGCAAGTCATCCGGACGACGTATGACAAAAAAGTGAAGCGAGGCCGGTCGGAGGTTCTTGGCAAGATCGACAAAGTCACGCCAAAGATCACGGAACGGCTTCGCAGCGTGTGCACCTCCGATGAATTGGCAGAAGTCGAACGCTGGCTGACGGCGCACCAGGAAGCTTTGCGTGAACAGGCAATCCGCAGTGGCACGGCCGGGTTGCCAGATCAAATGCGTGCAGCAGCGCAGTACTTTCGCGGCAAGCCGGACGACGATGCTCGGCTGTATGCCGCCGAGATTCGAGCGGCCTGGGACGAATTGAAGGATGCTTTACGCAAGGCCGGGTTCAGCCGGTCGAAACTTGCCCGCGTGCGCTTGCCCGTCCATGCACCGAAACGAAACGGAAAGGAAGACCATGGAGGTGACGCTGAAACCTGAAGAAAGGCTTATGCTGGAACACATGGCCTGTGATTTGCGGCAGGCGCGGCGCGGACTGCAGGCGCTGACGGTGATTGCGATGGCCGGGGTGGTGATCGCCATGGCGACCATGGTGCTCTATATCAGCCTGCTCGGCGCGTGATTGGTCATAACGGCTGCCTTTTTCGGCTTGGCCACGACCGGCACACTGTCTTCCTCAATGACTTATGCCGGTCGAATGAAGTGTATTTTATGGAGTTTTTATGTATTAAGCCATCGGTCGGACCGGTGCCACAGTCGAAATCACAAGTTTATCTCTATTTGCGAGCAACCCCCATTGACTTAGTGAATCGAATGAGCAACTTTGACTTTCGATGAGGGTGATCGGTGGGGACGCGCCGCCGCGCGCAGCGACAAGGGTGAAGGGATGGGGAATACTACCCTTCTGATTGTCGGCATTGGTGTCATCATATTGGTGTGCATACCCATTGCCGGTTTGGTCAAACAAGTCGCTCCCAATTTTGTCGAGCGTGCGGCCGGCATCGAACGGATACAGAGTTCGATCTATGTCCTGCAATCTGAAATAAGTCAGCAGGAACATATCGTGCAACGGTTGAGCGGCCAACGCAGCCAGCTTCAGACCGAACGCAACCGGCTCAATGATGCGATCCGGAAACTCAATCGCAAGCAAAGCGAGACTAGGGATGTCTCTCCTCTCTTCATCCATGAGTTGGGTGAACCTGGCACGGAGACGCGCATGTTCACCATGCGCGTGGAGCGCGAACGTCAAAGCTATGAACGTGGTCGGCGGTCTGGCGAACGGGTGTTGACCAGTCCGATTTGGGAACATGGAAACATTGCCGAAGTATGGGCCACAGATCTGGAAGAAGCGCGCCGTTTGGCAGACACAGCGTTTCCGTTCAAGATGGGCTATCGTGTCATTTTAACCATGCAATCAGATGATTCATTAGGCATTTCGGTGGAAGAGCGTGGTGCGGCATGATCGTTGATATGGTTGCGTTTGTTGTTGTTGTTGCGCTGGCGTCGTTCCTTGGTCACCGGTTGATGGAGATCGATGGTGCACTGGTCGAAGCCCGGGGACGGATCCGATCGGTGGTCAATTCCGAAAAACGGTTGGCCGGCAAGCTCGACGGTATGAAGGACCAGGAAAAATCCTTAGGCAACGAAATCACCCAATTGCGGGAAGCGATCGAAGAGCTGCGCGAGGCCTATTCTGCGGCGCAACGGGAAGCTGAGCAGGCCCGTGCCCTGAGCCGACCACGCCTTTTAGTGCTCAGTGAGCGAAAAACGCCAGGTGATGTTGCCTGGGTCGTGACTCTGACGCAGGACAAACCGTTCGGCGAGGACCATCCGCTGGCGGCGGAATGGAACGAAGGACGCCAGTTCCTTGTATTCGCGAAATCGGAACAAGATGCCCGTCAGCGTGCGGTTCGGCGCTTCAGCAATCGGCCGCGCTACAGTTTGCAGTCGATTTCTGCGGTAAAGGCAGGCATTTTTCGGGAGTGACTTCCACGCCCGATGGCGCCGTGGTTCAACGCGGCCTGAACGTCAGGAGTTATCCGGTGGTTTTGAGAAACCTGGCTCTCGTCCTGGTCCTGTGTGTCTTGCCCCTGTCCGGTGTCGGCGCTCAATTGGTGGAGTTCGAGAAGACCAGAGTCTGGGTCGAAACCGGAGCCGGAGCCCGATACCCGTTCCATGTGGATCTCGCCGTGACGCCGGCACAGCGGCGCCAAGGTTTGATGTTTCGGGATGCCTTGCCCGATGATGGTGGCATGCTGTTCTTGTTCGAAGAGCCCGAGTTGGCCACCTTCTGGATGCGTAACACCTTCATTTCTCTGGATATTCTATTCCTGGCGCAGGACGGCCAGATCACGAACATCCATCACCGTGCGGTACCGGGATCGACCGAGGTCCTGGCGTCGGCCGGGCCGGTAACCGGAGTGCTCGAGATTGTGGGCGGTACGGCGCAACGCCTTGGGATCCGTGCCGGTGACCGCGTTGACCACGATCATTTCCGCTAAAGACACAGAACAGAGTCACGGCAGCACGCCGCGTGCGCGCAGGCGATTTTTCTGACCTGCCGGGTCGACATGCGTGCCCAGGTAATCAAGAACCAGGGTCTCCACCTCCGGCTCCAGAACCGCCATGCCCTGTTCTTCGTACATCCAATCCAATGCGTCGGCCCACTGTGCACGCGTCAGGCCTTGCTGCACCACAAGTGCCATGGAATGGCATGCGCCACAGTAGATCAAAACTTCTTCGCGCCCGGGTGCATCGGGTAGGCCGAAGGTTTCCCAATCCTCGGTGGCGGCCGGCGTGGCGATGATGAGGACGGCGGACAGCAATGCTCCGCCCCAGATAGTGGGGCAGAGCCAAGAAACGGATAATGGTGTCATGACGTTGGTGACATCCGGGACAGTCGGCATTTGCAGGCTCGTCACGCGACGGTGACCGCCACGCGATGCAAGCTGTTGTTGAGATAGCCCTTCGGGTTCCAGGCGATCGCATGCGGTTGACCGACGCCCTCGGAATCGATGGCGCGCGCCCAGATTTCGTAGTAGCCGGCTTGCGGGAACGTCACGTCGACGCGCCAGTTCTGCCAGGCGTGCGGGTTGACCGGCGCATCCAGGTCGGCGTCTGACCAGGTGGCGCCAAAGTCGATCGACACCGCAACGCGTGCCACGCTCCGGTCGCCAGCCCAGGCATGACCCCGCACCTGCACCGCGGGCGCGGATGACACCAAGCCGGTGGCCGGGCTGGTAATCAGCGATTTCACCGGCATGGCATGGATGATGTCGAAATCCTCCGTCGCCACATCCTCGCCCGGTGCGACCGGACAGTTCGGCACACGGTAAGACGTGCCGGTCATTTTGGCTCCATCGTGCACCACATCACGCAGCCGGATTCGGGTCACCCATTTCTGCGAACACGACCCGGGCCAGCCAGGAATGACCAAGCGCAACGGTGCGCCGTTCATGGCGTGGATTGGACCGCCGTTCTGGCCGAAAGCGATCAGATTACCAGGATCAAGCGCTTTCTCGATCGGCACGCCGCGCGAGATCGGCTGTTTGGTCGGGTCGCCGGACAAGTGCAGATCGGCACCCTCATGAGCGGTGTACACCACACCGTCTTTGATGCCCGCGGCACGCAGCACATCGGCCAGTCGTACGCCCATCCATTCGGAGCAGGCGACCGCCCCATAGGTCCACTGGTTGCCGCGCGCCGGCGGATCGAAAAACGCCCGTCCGTTGCCACCGCATTCCAGAGTCAGCGCCTGCGTCACGACCTCAAACCGGCTGCGAAGATCAGCGATCGACAGACTCAGTGGCGTGTCGACCAAGCCATCTATGGTCAAGGTCCAGCTTTCGGGGTCGACGGCGTCCGGCGGAAGGCCATTGTTGCGAATAAAGTGCCGATTGGTGGGTGTGACCGGGTCATCGAGGAGGTGCGGGGGTGTTTCTGCGTTGAGCGGCCGGTCGTTGAGCACGGTCAAACCGTCCTTACCCCGGATCACTTCGTCGGACGCCAACACAACCGGCAGAAAATGGGCCGGCATGGTGCGATGAAACGGAATTGCGGCGCCAACCATGGCCCCCATGGTGGCCAAACCGGCGCCACGCAGAAAACCGCGCCGGTCTGCATGGGTTTCGCGGCCAAACAGGATGCGATCGGCTGCATCCGCGTTTTCGCGATAAAGCGCAAAGACGCCACGGAGGGCGTTGGATTTCTTGGGCATAACAATCTTCCCCAGGCTATTTTTCTGGAATGATTACAGACCGACGGGAGCGGCACAAGGGCTTTGTCGGTCGCTACTCCGGGGCCTGCAGTCCGCAAAACGGGCTGCTGTGACCGACGTCACAGGGGACCGCGACGGCGTTCCCCATCTTCTGGAAAGGCGGTCATTGGGGACGCCGATCAAACCGATGGAGATGTCCAACCCAGCGCTTCGTATCGGAGCTTCCCGCCAGATGGTCGAGCGGATTCGTTCTAACTCTCTGGAAAAGCGCTATTTTCGAGATTTTTGCAGGGGATGATTAGTGGACACGGCAGG
>JANQJV010000322.1 GCA_028281465.1 Azospirillaceae bacterium
GAGGAGCGCCGGCATCTTGGCGGCCGGCGGCTGGGCGTGGTCCAGGCCGGCTGGAAGCCGGCGGTCCAGCCGGCAAGGATGCCGGCGCTCCGAAACAGGCGGCCCGAGGACCGGTCATGGTTTCGGGCCGTTGGTCTGAGATGCCCAGGGGTCTGACTTTCTGACGTGTATCCGTTTCACCGCCGGATCGGGCGGGCTCGCATCCCAGCCGCCTTAAAGTCCATAGGCGGCAGCGGGGCCACTCACGACCGGTCGACGAATGTCGCGGCGGCCCGCCTCACCGCTGGAAGGCGATCTCAACCTCGGTGACGGGCCCCGGGTTGGTGCCGGCGGCTTCGAAGGTCGCAATCTCGCCGGGGTAGAGCGTGTCCGGTGTCGGCATGGCCGTCCAGATATCGACCATGAGACCATCGGCATCGAGCAGCATCAACGTGATCGGCGGCACGCAGCGTTCCTCTTCGGAAATGTTGACGACCAGACCATCGACTGCCAGGACGATGCCATCATCGGCGGCATCGACAACAGAGCGAACGTTCTGGAAATCCAGGCCTTGGCCACACCGCGTGACCGGTAGTCCGAGCGCCGTGTAGATCGGTTCCGCCGTCGGCAGGACAGCCACGAGACCGTTGCGAAAAACGACGAGCAGACCGAGCAGCGCTAGAACCGTCAGGCCAAGGCCGGCCCACTGCACGACCGGACGTTGCCAAAGCGGCCTCCGGGCTCCCACCACCGGCTCGGAATCGGTGCCGAAAGCAACAAACTCCTTGGTGTGCGTGCCAAGCCCGTCATCGTCCAATCCGGCGAACGCCATGGTCGCCTCGACTGGAAACGCAGCGGCCGGATCCTTGTCCGGCGGGACGAAATGCCACGTATGGTGGCATCGGCTACAGCGCAGACGCCTGCCCTGGGGCCCGATGGCACGGTCGGGCGCATTGAACCGCGTATGGCAATTGGGGCATTCGACGATCATGGCACCAGGTCTTGCAGTCGGCCGTGTACTTCGATCTTATAGGGCGTTGTAAGCGGGGCTCAAGGCGGCCGCCCAGCTATGGCCAGACCGTTGCCGCCCGCCGTCTTGCGAAGCCATGCGTGATGCCGGGTAAAACCGTTGATTCAATTCGACAATGTCGGGCTGCGCTACGGAGATGGTCCCGAGGTGCTTCGGGACGTCACTTTTACGCTGCCTTCCGGCTCGTTTCATTTTCTCACCGGTGCCAGCGGTGCTGGCAAGTCGTCGCTGATGCGCCTGATGTACCTGGGGTTGCGACCGACGCGCGGCACCTTGTCGATCTTCGGACGGGCCCTTGACGAGATTTCCAGGCGTGAGCTGCCGGCCATTCGCCGCCAGATCGGTGTCGTGTTCCAGAATTTCAGGCTTCTGGATCATTTGAGCGCCATTGACAACGTGGCCTTGCCGCTGCGGCTCTCCGGCGTACACGAGGTCGACATCCGCAGCCATGTGACCGAACTCTTGGACTGGGTCGGACTGGGCGCGTATCTGGATGCCCTGCCAGCGACGCTGTCCGGCGGCCAGCAGCAACGCATTGCCATCGCACGGTCGGTCATCAACCGGCCGCGCCTGCTTCTGGCCGACGAACCAACCGGAAACGTGGACGACACCATCGGCACGCGGCTGCTCTACCTGTTCGAAGAACTGAATAAGTTGGGTACGACGGTGGTGATCGCCACGCACAGCGAGACCATGATCGCCCGTTTTGCGCATCCACGCCTGCACCTCGATTCCGGCCAGTTGCGCCTGTTGCCGGCGCTGGAGGCCAAGGGGTAGACCGATGACCAGGTCCCGCGATTTGCCATTGGCCCGCGACGCCAGCGCCCGCTTCCTCGCCTGGTTGATTGCACTCACCGTCTTTCTCGGCACCCTGGCGTGGACAGCGAGTGCGGTCCTCGCCGATTGGGCAACCGTATGGGAGAGAGGCTTGACCGGCAGCTTGACCATCCAGTTGACACCGGACTTATCCGGGATGGGAGCAGCCGGGGCCGATGGGGCCGATGCGGCCACCTTCGAACGGCGCGTGACCGCTGTCCTGGCCGTGCTGTCGGCCGAACCCGGGATCGACGCCGTCCATCGGCTCGATGATGCGGAAACGGCGTCGTTACTCGACCCTTGGCTGGACGCCGGCATGCTGGAGGAATTGCCATTGCCAGCCCTGCTCGATGTGACCGTGGCAGACGCCGGGTCACTCGATCTGGTCGGTCTGGAGCGGCGGCTCACGATGGCAGATCCAGGAACAACGCTGGACACCCATCAAGCCTGGCTGTCGGATTTACGCGACATTGTCCAGGCGGCGCAATGGCTAGCCTTGACGGTGATGCTGCTGGTCGGCGGGGCCGGCCTGATCGCCGTGGTTTTCGCCGTTCGTGCCGGTTTGGCCATCCACCACCACGTGATCGAACTGCTGCATCTGATGGGCGCAACCGACCTGTATTTGGCTCGGCAATTCCAAAGCCATGTGCTCCATCTATCGGTGCGCGGTGCCGTTGCCGGTCTCGTGTCGGCCCTAGCGGTCATGGGGCTCCTGTATTGGTTCGCGGTACCGTCGACACAAGGGCTCCTGCCCACCCTGGTGATCTCGCCGGTCATGGTCGCCGGCATGGTCGCCGTGCCAATGGTCGTCTGCTTGTTGGCGTCACTCACAGCACGCTGGATCGTGCTGCGAT
Source organism: Azospirillaceae bacterium (assembly GCA_028281465.1). Taxonomy (GTDB): domain Bacteria; phylum Pseudomonadota; class Alphaproteobacteria; order Azospirillales; family Azospirillaceae; genus JANQJV01. Next base: position 2,680 of record JANQJV010000322.1, read on the forward strand.
CCGTGTCGATCCTCCCATGAGGGTGACGGGTGCGAACCATGCCACGGTCGATCTTCAGGAAGCGGGGTAGCCGGACGCCGCGGCGTCGACGGGTCGTATGGATCATGGTTGCCGCGGTGGCTGCAACCTGGGGGGGCGGATTGATCTGGTTTGCCGATGCGGCTTCACGCGCCCCACCAGAACTGCGCGGCGATGCCGCCGACCAGACCGATGCCATCGTCGTCTTGACCGGCGGCAGCCGCCGGGTTGCGACCGGGCTGACCCTGTTCCGATCCGGCCTCGCCGACGCGATGTTTGTCTCCGGTGTCCACCAGACAGTCGAAGTGCGCGAGCTTCTTGCCTTGGCTGGACTGCACGCCGAAGACTTGGATTGTTGCATCGTTCTGGGCTACGACGCAGCCGACACCAAGGGAAATGCGGCCGAGACGGCGGTGTGGATGACGAACCAGGGCTATTCCAGCTTGCGGCTGGTCACTGCGAACTATCACATGCCTCGCAGCTTGCTGGAGTTTGCCATGGCAACGCCCGAGAACCGGGTCGTGCCGCATCCGGTCACACCCGACACGATCGATGTGTCGGAGTGGTGGCGCGATCGCAGCGCGGCAGCTCTCGTCGTCGGCGAATACAACAAATACCTCGTGGTGCTGCTGCGGTATTGGCTTAGCCGGTTGGGGATGTGAAAGGTCTTTGGGATGGTCCTGATCCGGTCGACCCTGTTCAATCTGTTGTTCTATGGCTGGACGGCGCTGGTTTGCATCGTCCTGTTGTGGACTTTCCTGCTGCCACGGGCCCGCATGCTGAGCCTCGTGTTGGCCTATTTGCGGAGCATCGCGTTCATCGAACGGGTGGTCCTGGGTCTTCGCTACGAGATCGCAGGACAGGAACACCTGCCGCACACGGGGTCCTTCGTCGTCGCCGCCAAACACCAATCGGCTTGGGAAACCCTGAAGCTGCATCTGATCCTTGATGCACCAGCCGTGGTGCTGAAGCGCGAGCTGGTCAAGGTGCCTTTATGGGGCTGGTACGCCTCCCGCCTGGGTGTCATCCCAGTCGATCGTGGTGCGCGGGGGCGCGCGGTCGCTTCCCTGCTCGACGGGGCGCGCGCGGCGGTGACCCAACAGCGCCCCATCGTGATTTTTCCACAAGGGACTCGGGTCGCACCAGGCGTTTACCGGCCATATCGGATCGGCGTTGCTGTGCTCTATGAGCAGCTTGGTCTGCCGGTGATCCCCATGGCCTTGAATTCAGGCATGTTCTGGCCGCGCCGGCGGTTCACCAAACAGCCGGGCACGATCCGGATTGAGTTTCTGCCACCACTCCCATCTGGCCTCGAGCGGTTCGAAGCCATGGTCGAGTTGGAGCGACGACTTGAGGCGGCTACTGACCGGTTGGTTATAGCGGAAGGTGGACCGGCCACGGAACCGCGCACACCGGATCCAGCGCCCTAACCCACCGACCGAGATTGCCGTCGACTGTGGATAAAGTTGTGGAATGCAGCGTCATCGTACGCCGTCCGTGCGTTCTTCCACCAAAAGGATTAATCCTTAAGGATGGGGTGACGGCACGCACAGAACAGAGGGTGAACGAAGGCTGTTGACCAAGCCGATGTGGCACCGGATGACTCTGGCTTAACTTTTTGATCTTTGGCGTGTTTTTCAGGTAAGCAGAAGGGTCGCAGGCATGGTGGCGGGCGGAATGGCAGTTGCCCTCCCACAGCTATCCGAACAGATATGGAACCGAAAATATCGGTTCACGACGCTGGACGGCCAGCCTGTGGATAAATCCATAGAAGATACCTGGCGCCGGGTTGCCATCGCTTTGGCGTCGGGCGAAGCGGAGCCCGAACGATGGTCGGAACGGTTTTATAATGTGCTCCAGGATTTTCGATTTTTGCCTGCAGGCCGCATTCTAGCTGGGGCGGGTACGGAACGGTCGGTTACCCTGTTTAACTGCTTCGTCATGGGCACGATCGAAGACGACATGGGCAGCATCTTCGCCCATTTGCGCGAGGCCGCCCTGACCATGCAGCAAGGCGGCGGAATCGGTTATGACTTTTCACCCTTGCGCCCGAAAGGCGCGCCCGTGCGTGGGGTTGGGGCCGATGCTTCTGGACCGCTGTCGTTCATGGACGTCTGGGATTCCATGTGCCGCACGATCATGAGCGCAGGCGCCCGGCGCGGCGCCATGATGGGGACACTGCGCTGCGACCACCCGGATATCGAGGCCTTCGTCGATGCCAAGCGGGACGGGTCTAAACTGCGCATGTTCAACCTTTCGGTGCTGGTGACGGATGCGTTCATGGATGCGGTGCGCGCGGACGCTTCGTGGCCGTTGCGGTTCGATGGGCGTGTCTTTCGGGAAATACGGGCCCGCGCGTTATGGCACCGAATCATGCAGGCAACCTACGAAAGTGCCGAACCCGGCGTGATCTTCATCGACCGCATCAACGAGCAAAATAACCTTTGGTATACCGAGACCATCAGTTCAACCAATCCCTGTGGCGAACAGCCTTTGCCACCCTATGGCGCGTGTTTACTCGGTTCGGTCAACCTGACCCGGCTTGTTTCGCATCCGTTCACCGATGGCGCACGGCTTGATGAGGGCGCCCTGGACGCCATCGTCTCGGTGGCCGTGCGCATGCTCGACAACGCCATCGACGTCTCGCGCTTTCCCGTGCCACGCCAGGCCGAAGAGGCGGCGGCAAAGCGTCGGATGGGCATCGGTGTCACGGGGTTGGCCGACGCCTTGATCCTCTGTGGCGTGCGCTATGGCACCGCCGAGGCCATAGCCCTGGTGGAGCGATGGCTGGCCGTGGTCCGTACGGCCGCCTATCGAACCTCCTGTGCGCTGGCGGTGGAGCGGGGACCGTTTCCGCTCTTCGACCAAGACCGCTTCTTGGTCGGACGGACGATCCAATCGCTGGAGCCGGAGTTGCGCGCCGCCATCGCCGCCAACGGCATCCGCAACGGCCTGTTGACCTCGATCGCGCCGACCGGAACCATTTCGCTTCTGGCAGGCAACGTATCTTCCGGCATCGAACCGGTGTTCGCGCTGGATTACGACCGCACCATGGTCATGGCGGACGGAACACTGCGCACCGAGGCGGTCTCCGACTACGCTGCCCGCCTGTTTCGCGAGAGGGTTGGTAAGGACGTGCCGTTCCCGGACTATTTCGTGGAAGCCGGCGCCCTCATGCCGGCCGACCATGTGGCGATGCAAGCAGCCGCTCAGAAGTACATCGACAGTTCGATTTCAAAAACGATCAACTGTCCCGAATCCCTCAGTTTCGAAGCATTCCAGGACGTCTACTGGCAAGCGTACGAAACCGGCTGTAAAGGGTGCACCACCTACCGCCCGAGTCCGGCACGTGGCGCCGTGCTGGCGGTGCGTGGCCAAGCAGCCGACCGCGCGGGCGGTCGGGATGAGGCCGTTTCGGCCGGCCCCAGCGGCGCACCGGCACTGACACGACCAGAATCCCTGCCCGGTGAAACTTACAAGATCAAGTGGCCGACCTTTGACCATGCCTTCTACATTACGGTCAACGACGTGATCGTCGATGGTCAACAACGCCCGTTCGAGGTGTTCATCAATTCCAAGAACGTCGAACACTATCCGTGGACTGTCGCCCTGACCCTGATGATCAGCGCCGTCTTCCGGCGCGGTGGTGATGTTTCGTTCGTCGTCGACGAACTGAAAGCGGTGTTCGACCCACGCGGCGGCCACTGGGTCAAGCGGCGTTATGTGCCATCACTCCTGGCCGCCATCGGCGAGGTGATCGAACACCATATGCGCACCATCGGTTTTCTGACCGACGACGTCGGCCCAAGCAGCTTCAGCGGTGGCACACCGATCGAGCCACGGCTGGAGCCCGACCCGCCGGTACATTGTCCGAAATGCGGCGCACCCGGCATGGTGCGACAGGAAGGGTGCGACATGTGCCCGAACTGCGGTCACTCGCAATGCGTCTGACCGGGCGTCTGACCGGGCGTCTGACCGGGCGTCTGACCGGGCGTCTGACCGGCCGCCTCCTGGGCCAAAACGCACGCGACCAAGGCTTCCAAGGTTTCGTCACGAATGCCGAGTGCACGCAGGTGGTCCACCGTATTGATCAGATAATCGCGATTCGAGCCACGCTGCCCAGCGGCCCGACAAACCCGACCGGCACTCTCATCCATACTGAGACCGCCGCAGTATTGTGGATGTGCCCGGTCCGCTGTGAAGCAGAGTGCCGGCTGCTGTTGGCCCGACATCTGGACACGCAACAGCTTCGGCACGTACACATTCGTCACCATCTCGCGCCGCCAAAGGTAATCGACCACGGTCAGGACCTCAGCGGCGGCAACCCGGAATGCGATACCGCGGCAGGCTCCGCCCAAGTCCAGCCCAAAGACCAGGCCAGGGCGTTCCGGCGTGCCCCGGTAGCGATGCGAGGAGATGCAGAAACTGCGATGATAACCGCGCAGAAGGGCCCGAGATTGTTCGATGAATGGGAACTCGGGGCACCACATCAGCGAGCCGTAGGCGAACACCCAAAGGTCGTGCCCCTGGGGCCAAGCCAAGTCTTTTGGCGATGCAATTGCGGGGGCGCCGCGCCGGCGGCGGGGGGACGGTTCGTCGATGCTCATGGCAGGATGGCACGTCCATCCACTCCGGAGGGCAGACGGTCCACGCAGCGGTCTGTCGTGGCCGAACCAACCAACCGGAGCAGAGAGGCAGGGTTGCGATATGCAAACACGAGAACGGGCACAAAGGGCATGGTGGCGGCGTGGCTGGATCCAGGTGGTCGGGCTCGCGGCTTTGGCCGGTCTGCTCGCCGTGTATTCGGCCTACTGGTGGATTGCCACCAGCATGGTGCGTCAGTTTATCTACGATGCGGCTTCGGATCAGCAGAATCAAGGAACTGAAGTCGCGCTGGGCGGTTTTCAGGTTGCCGGCTATCCGTTCGCCATCGATGCGGCCGCCGGACCGGTCACCATCCGGTGGCCGGATGGTGTGCGTTGGGATGGCGATCATGCACGCGCCTGGGCAACGCCGTGGAATCCAACCTTTGTACGGTTCGATTTGGAGACCCAGCGTCTCACGGTTCCGACCATGGTGCCCACCACGCCGGCTCTGATCGTCGCCAATGGCGAAGGCTCGGTGCATTTCGATCTACAGGGACGGTGGCAAACTGGCACGATCCGGCTCGACGACCTGCGCCTCACCGTGCCGACCCTGGCGGAGACGGCGCCCAATCCGAGCTTGGTCACCGTCGGCGCGTTCCACGTCGATGGACAAATGGAGACGCCGGACGCGGTGGATGGAGCAGCGGCTAACGACCCGCCGACGTCATCGGTGACGATTGGCATTCAAATCTCTGACATTGGTTTGCCTTTCGGCCTGCATCCCTTCGGGACGACCATCTCGGTCGTCGCCGGCACCGTGAGCGGTGTCGGGGGGGTCCCGACAGGTCTCGATGCGGCGCGCTTGGCGGCCTGGACGGCGGCGGGCGGACGCCTCGAAATCGTCGCGTTGACCGCCGAATGGGGTTCGCTGGTGATCCGGGGCAGCGGCTCCTGGATTCTGGACCGGGATTTGCAGCCCGCCGGTTCGCTCATGGCAGAGATCGAAGGGGCGGACACGCTGGTCAACGCCTTGGCGGCAGCCGGGTTGCTGCCGGCCGACCAGCTCCCTGTGGTGCGCGGCGCAGTGCGTGCGATGACGCCGCAGGTTTCTGACGGCGGGCCTCCGGTGATGAAGGCACCGCTCTATGTCCGCAATGCCGCCCTTTGGTTCGGCCCGTTCCGCGTCATGTCTGTCCCGAGAATCACGTGGCCCGGCGCACTCTGACCTGCGCCAGGCGCGGTCACCCAACCATCTGGTTCGTTTCCGCTGAGGCGTCAGGTTTCGATGGTTTCGATGGTTTCGGTGGCTGGGTCAGCATCGCCACGCGGCTCATGAACTTGTCGGGGTAGCCATCCAGCAGAAGGGAAAATGCCGAGGCAACGGACTCCAGCAAAAGATCCAGCCAGTCTTGGTCGGCCTTGGCAAAGTCTTTGAGCACATAACCATGGACCAGGGCCTTGTCACCAGGGTGACCGATACCCAGGCGCAGGCGCCAATAGCCTTGCCCGATATGGCTGTCGATGGATCGCAGGCCGTTGTGGCCGCCGGCACCACCACCTTGCTTGACCCGCAGTTTACCTGGAGCCAAGTCGAGCTCGTCGTGGATCACGATCACATCTTGTGGTGCCAGTTTGAAGAAATTGACGGCTGCCTGGACCGATTGGCCCGAGCGGTTCATGTACGTGAGCGGATGGAGGGCCAGCAGCCTCTGGCGCCCGATGTGGCCATCGGAGGCCTGGCCCTGAAAGCGCCGGCGCCAACTGCTGAAGCCATGGCGGCGGCAGATGCGATCCACCGCCATGAAGCCAATGTTGTGCCGGTTGCCGGCATGCTCCATGCCGGGATTGCCAAGCCCAACCAACAGGCGCAGGCCAGCACGGGCCTCGACCAGCATTAGGCCGCTTCGGATTTCAGGCCACTCGGGGCCCCAATTGTGGCGATTGTGAAATCACGGTCGGTGATGGTCGGTTTCACACCGTCCGGCAGCTTGACGGCGCTGATGTGGATGGAGGCACCAACGTCGAACCCGGCCAAATCGACGGTGATCGTTTCCGGGATATCCGCCGTCCGACAGGTCACCTGCACAGCGTGGCGGACCACGCCCAAAACGCCGCCGCGCTTCAATCCGGGCGACTGCTCGTGATTGACGAAGTCGCACGGCACATCGACGACCACCGTGGTGTCTGGACCGACCCTCAGGAAATCAACATGCAGCGGAACATCGCTGACCGGATCGAACTGGATGTCCTTTGGCAGCACGCGCTGGTTCGTGCCGTCGACCGAGAGATCGTAGATGTGGTTGAAGAAACCGGGGCGACGGATCAACCTGTCGAAGGTACGACTTTCCAGGCTGATGAGGTGTGGCGCTTCCCGGTTGCCATAAATAACGGCTGCCGTGCGCCCTTCGGTGCGCAGTTTGCGAGCGGTCCCCTTTCCCGCCCGGCTACGCGACTGGGCTTCGATGATGGTGGTATCGGTCATTGGTACGCGGCTCCTTTGAGGGCACCGTTCACCCGGCGCAGCCTCCAGGGGTGCCTGCCGCCTGAACGGTCAATCAATACAAGAGTCTGTCTTTATAGCACTTATCGATCACATGAACAAGCTCGATACCGAGCGTTCTTCGCTGATGCGCAGAATGGCATCCCCCATCAGCGGGGCGATCGAGAGCTGGCGAATCTTTGTGCCGCCCTGCACGGCATCCGTGGCCTGGATGCTGTCGGTGATCACCAGTTCGTGGATCGGGGACATCTCGATCCGCTCGACCGCCTGGTTCGACAGAACGCCGTGGGTACAATAGGCGGCCACAGAAACGGCCCCTTGCTCAATCAAAGCGCCAGCCGCATTGCACAACGTGCCACCACTGTCAACAATGTCGTCGATCAGAATGCAGCGGCAGCCGTCCACCCGACCGATGACGTTCATGACTTCCGACATACCGGCGTGCTCCCGCCGTTTGTCAATGATCGCCAACTGGGCGTCCAGCCGGTTGGCCAAGCTGCGGGCCCGCACCACGCCTCCTACGTCGGGCGAGACAATGACCAGACGTTCACCGTTCAAGCGATCCCGGATATCCTTCTCGAACACCGGAGCAGCGAACAGATTGTCCAGCGGAATGTCGAAGAAACCCTGAATCTGCCCGGCGTGCAGGTCCAAGGTGAGTACCCGGTTGGCGCCCGCCTTCGTGATCAGGTTTGCAACCAGCTTGGCTGAAATCGGCGTACGTGGACCAACCTTACGATCTTGTCGGGCATATCCGTAGTATGGAACCACAGCGGTGACGCGTTTCGCCGATGCCCGCTTCAGCGCGTCAAGCACAACGAGCAGTTCCATCAAGTGATCATTGGCGGGGTTGGAAGTGGATTGGATCACGAACACATCTTCGCCACGGACGTTTTCGAGAATCTCGACAAACACTTCCATGTCGGCAAACCGTTTGATCTTTGCCTGCGTCAACGGTCGATCCAGGTGCCTGGCTATCGCTTCCGCCAACGGTCGATTACTGTTGCATGCCAACAGCTTCATGCGATGCTGGTGATCCGTGCCCAACCCCGCCATAGCGCGCCCTCGTCAGATTTCGCTGCAGTGCAGCAAGCCACCGGAGCGGCACTGGTAGAACAAACCGAACGAAAACGCAATGCTGGTCCATGACAAAATGATGAATTTCGTCCGGCTGCCTGAACTAAGGAACTGCTGTCTTCGTTACACCTGCGCAACTGTTTTGATTCGCGCTTTGGGGTGGATTTCGGCCTGCGACATCACCGGCGTGGACGGACGGAACCGTTCTATGATCGACCGCACATAGGGCCGGATGCCCGGACTGGTTAAGAGCACCGGCGTGTCGCCCATCATTGCCTGGTGTTCGAAGGTGCTGCGCACCTGGGTGATGAATTGCTGAAGCTGTGACGGCGGCATGGCCAGTTGCTTGTCTTCGCCATCGCCAACCAGTGTCTGGGCAAAAGCCTGTTCCCACTGCGGCGACAACGTAACGATCGGAATAATGCCGTTTTCGTTGGCATAGGAATCGGAAATCTGCCGGGCCAGACGCGTGCGCACGTGTTCGGTCATGTGGGTGATGTTGCGGGTGGCGGCCGCCGCCTCTGAGACGCCTTCCAGGATGGTCGGCAGATCGCGGATCGATACCCGCTCGTTCAACAGCGATTGCAAGACGCGCTGCAAGCCGCCGAGCGTGATCTGGCCAGGAATGACATCGGCAACCAGCTTCTGATGTTCCTGGCCCATCTCATCGAGGAGCTTCTGCGTCTCGGTGTAAGACAGCAGCTCCGGCATGTTTTCCTTGATGATCTCCGTGATATGGGTGGTGATCACCGTCGCCGGGTCGACCACCGTGTAGCCGCGAAACAAGGCCTCTTCCCGATACTGCGCCTCGATCCAGATCGCCGGTAGGCCGAATGTGGGTTCGGTTGTCTGCTCGCCCGGGAGGCTCATCGCTTCGCCGCGCGGGTCCATGACCAGCAAATTGTTGGGGCGTAGATCGCCGCGTCCGGCTTCGATCTCCTTGACCCGAACGATATAGGTGTTGGGTGGCAACTGCAGATTGTCCTGAATGCGGACAGCCGGCATAATGAAGCCGATCTCGTTGGCGATCTGCCGCCGCAGGCCGCGGATCTGATCCGTCAACCGATGGGTACCGGGCGCTGGCTGATTGATCAGTTGCAGCAGCCCGTACCCCAACTCGAGCCGCAACATGTCGATCTGAAGAGCATTGGCGATCGGCTCCTCAGCCGCAGGGGCGGCCGGGGTGGCCGCTTCCGCCTGGGCCGTTTCCGCCTCCTGCGCCTCTTCCGCCTGTTTTTGCATCCGCGGCAGGAAGTAAGCCGCCGCTCCGGTGGCACCGGCCAGCGTGAGGAAGGGCAGCATAGGCAAGCCCGGTAAAAGTGCCATGGCACCGAGCAACCCGGACGCAACGGCATAGGCGGTCGGCCGGGAACCGACCTGCTGGAGCAGCAGCTTGTCCGTCGCCTCCGTGGTACCGGATTTGGACACCAGCAAACCGGCCGAGATTGAGATCACCAGCGCTGGAATCTGCGACACGAGACCATCACCGACGGTCAGTCGCACGAAGGTATCAGCCGCTTCCATGAAGGGCATGTCGTGCCGCAAGGTCCCGATCAGAACGCCGCCGATGACATTGATGAACGTGATCAGAATGCCCGCCATCGCATCGCCTTTGACGAACTTCGACGCACCATCCATCGAACCGTAGAACCCGGCTTCGTCCTCCAGCTCGCGGCGGCGACGGCGGGCCTCGGTCTCGTCGATCATGCCCGAGGAAAGATCGGCGTCGATCGCCATCTGCTTGCCGGGCATGGCATCAAGCGTGAAGCGTGCCGCCACTTCGGCGATGCGGCTGGAGCCTTGGGTGATCACTTTGAAGTTAACGATGGTCAGGATGGCAAAGACGATAATGCCGATGATGAAATCGCCACCCATGATGAAGCCGGCAAAGGCTTCGATGACGCTGCCGGCTGCGTCCGTGCCCTCATGGCCGTACGTCAAGATCAGCCGCGTCGAGGCCAGATTCAGGGCCAGGCGCAGCATGGTGGTGATCAGCAGAACGGTCGGGTAAGCGGAGAAATCGACCGGTTTCTCCATGAAGAGCACGGTCATCAGGACCATCACCGCCACGGTGATCGACACGGCGAGCAAGAAATCGAGCAGCACCGCCGGCATCGGCAGGATGAGCATGGCGATGAGCGCCACAAGGCCGATGGCCAGCACCAAATCGCCACGGACCAGCATCGATTTGCCAGTGCCGATCACATCGGTCAGCCAGGTCGTCGTGCCCGCCGTTGCCGGCGGTCGGGAGCCGCCCTGCTCGGTTAGTGCCATGGCCTAGCCACCCCCAAAAGTCTGTGCTGTCCGCCAGCAGACCCGACCGGACCTCACACCGCCGCCCGATCACCTTCTCCGCCCGGTGCCGGTACGGCAAAGCCTTCCTCGGAATACTGTTTCAGCTTATTACGCAAGGTGCGAATCGAAATACCCAGGATATTGGCGGCGTGGGTGCGGTTGCCCAGGCAATGTTGCAGCGTGTCGATGATCAAATCCCGCTCCACATCCGCGACGGTGCGCCCGACCAAACCGCTGGTGCCACCGGCCGCCGGTGACGGTTGCGGGGGCGCGGCCGATGATGCCGGCGCGACCCGGGCAGGCGGCGCAGCGGCAGCACCGGCCGCCGTAGCCGCCAGTGTCGCGACACCATCGGAATGAAATCCCTCGGGCGTGAGAACATCGCTGGACAGCATGATGGCGTCTGGTTCAACGACGATGCCATGCGCCAACAGCACCGCACGGTGCATGGTGTTTTCGAGCTCGCGGACATTGCCACGCCAATGGTGCGCACGCAGCATGTCGAGCGCTGCGGGCGAAAGGCTTCGCACCGGCAATCCGTTGGCCTCGGAATACTTGCGTAGGAAGTAATCAGCGACCAGCGGTATATCCAGGGGACGTTCGCGCAAGGCCGGAAGGCGGAGGTTGAATACATTCAAACGAAAGAACAAGTCCTCGCGAAAGTTACCGGCGCGGACTTCAGCCTCGAGATTGCGGTTCGAGGTCGCCAAGAGCCGAATATCCACTTTGATCGGACTCGTACCGCCGACCCGATCGATCTCCCGTTCCTGGATGGCGCGCAGCAATTTGGCCTGTAGACGCGGGTGCATCTCACTGATTTCGTCGAGCAAAAGCGTGCCGCCATTGGCTTCCTCGAACTTGCCAAGGCGTCGGGCTACGGCGCCGGTGAATGCGCCTTTCTCGTGACCGAACAGTTCGGATTCCAGGAGGTTCTCGGGAATCGCGGCGCAATTGACGGAGACGAAAGCCTCGGCATTGCGCCGGCTTTTGCGGTGGATGTAGCGCGCCATCAGCTCCTTGCCGGTGCCGGACTCGCCAGTGATCAACACCGAAGCATCGCTCGGCGCGATCTGATCGGCAAGCCGGAGCGCCCCTGTCATCGCCGGGTCCTGGTGGATGATGGCGTGGCTTTCCTCCGCCACGGCCTCCAGCACCGCCGCGATCAGCTCGGAATCCGGTGGCAGCGGAATGTACTCTTTGGCCCCGGCACGGATGGCCCGCACGGCCGCCGAGGCATCGGTCCCGATGCCGCAGGCGACCACAGGAACAGAAAAGCGCTCAGCTTTGAGCGATTCGATCATGCGAGCGACATCAAGTTTGACGTCAATCATCAACAAATCGATACCGGCAGCGGAGCGCAATGCCTGCATGGCCTTGTCGATGCTCTCGGTGTGGGCCACCTTGGCGCCGCGGCGCATCGCGATATGGCCTGCCTCGGTGATGTAACCGTTCAAGGTTCCGACGAGCAGCAACCGCATGTTCTAAATTCCTTCCTGAGTCGACCGGCCGTCTGCATAAGGCCGGGACTCGAACAATCTAACCTGGTGCCCCGGCGGCAAGGCCGCATTGAGCAGTAACTCCAAGCGTCGAGGATGGTCCTGACGCGCGATCGACACCGCTCCCGTCAGGTAGAGCTGTTTCAGGCCAGCATCGGCATGGCACTGCGCATCCAACTTGTTGGCCAGCGGGTGCAGCAGCATATTGCCCAAGACCGCCCCGTACAGCGTGGTCAACAAGGCAAGGGCCATGGCCGGCCCAATCGACGCCGGATCATCCAGACTGCTCAGCATTTGTACCAATCCGACCAGGGTGCCAATCAACCCCATGGCCGGCGCGGTGTCGGCGGCCCGTCGAAGAACGGCGATGGCCCGGATTTTGCCAGCCAAGGCGGACTCTGCGTCGCCGATCAGGATCTCCTCGATCTCCTGTGGCGGCACGCCGTCCGCCACGAGTCCGACAGCACGGTGGAGAAACGGCTCACTGCGCAGATCGGACAGAATGTCCCGCAAAGTCTGTGCGCCTGTGCGCCGCGTTGCTTCGGACATCAGCAACATCCGGCGCGCCGCGGCCCTGAAATCTAGTCTGCCACCGGCACAGATGCTCGGAAGCAGGTGCCAGGCCTGGACCAAATCGGTCATGGGGAACGACATCACCGTGACCGCCAGGGTGCCACCGAGTACCAAGGCGACGGCAGGCCAGCTCAGATAGGCGTGGGGCGATTGGCCGGCCGTGACAGCGACAAGCAAAATGCCGAAAGCAGCGAGCGCACCGATTGGCATCGCCCAGTCGATACTTCCCACGCCACGCATGCGGCCCGGCCCGTTGATCCGACCGGTCCTTGGCTCCGAAGACGTGCGTGCACTGTCCACCCTTGGCTGCCTCCAATTCAACGCAGTGCCAAAACGTCAGCCGGCCTCCGTCGGGCGGTACCGTCGCCCATGCCTTGGATCGGTGCAACACTCCCGCAGGATTTGGCCCGCTGGACCGTGGCCGGCGTGGAGGGCACGCGCCAGAAACGCCGCACAACGGCCCGATTGAACGGCCACCGACCAGCACCGTGCCCCGGCGCCCTAGCCACGGTCGGACTTGATGATTTCCGTCATGGTCACACCCAATCGATCTTCCACGACCACGACTTCACCGCGTGCCACAAGACGGTTGTTGACGTAGATGTCAATGGCCTCGCCGACCTTCCGGTCTAGTTCCACAACAGCGCCACGATTCAGCTTGAGAAGCTGGCTGACCTGCATGGAGGCTTTGCCGAGCACGGCGGAGATCTGGACGGGAATTTCATAGACCGCTTCCAGATCCTTCGCCGGCGACGATGAACTCTCATAGCTGGCGATCTCACCGCCGCCAGCCTCGAAATCGTTGAGCGTAAAGTCGTCGCCACCCGGCATGCCCCGCACTCTCTCCTATCAACATGTTTACTGTGACGCCAAAAGGCGTGTTGCCGCCTCGTCAATCAGCGCCAGGAGTTTGCGGCTCTCGCGCGCGGCCCCGCCCTTGGCCCATTCCACCCGGCAGTCAGCCGGTCCCAGTTTGTCATCCTCCGCCACCACCAATCGGCCGCCAAAACCGCTCTTCTCAGTCAACGGCACGACGCGGCCTTTGATCTGCTCGATCATGCCCGTATTCACAGTCACGACGACACGGGGTTCATCAACGAAATCGGCCAAGCATTTCGAAACCATGGCTTCGATCTCGTCAATACCGTGCCGCCGTTCCAACTCCGGCCACAGGCGGCGCAGGATGGTGAGCGTGATCTCCACCGGTTCACGGGTTCGGGCCGCGGCGAGCGCCGCATGCTCCTGGGTTAGGCGATCCAAGCTGTTGGCGATCTTGGTCAGGGCCTGGCTGATCCGCGTGTTGACAAGCCCCTCGACTTCCGCCTTGCCGGCCTTGTGACCAGCCAGCCGTCCAGCCTTCTGACCCTCATCGTAGCCCTGTTTGCGGGCCTGCACGAGTTGGTCTTGGGTGAACGTGGGCGGCGGCGGCTCAGGCTCCGCCTCGGGTTGGGCAGGCGAAGCCTCTTCCTGCGCGGTCCGCTGCTGGCCGAAGGGATCGTCGAAATCCTCGTCGAACAGGAATTTCCGAATCGTTGCCGGTGCCATTCTTCATCGCCACCCTGGGTCTCGACCATGGTACGGCCAGACCATCGCTCGCCCCGCCCCAGAGTAGCCCCTCCGGCCGGACCCGGTTCATACCTTAATACACCAGTTCGTCTTCGCCCTTGCCTTCCGCAATGACCAACTCACCGCGGGCCGCCAAATCCTTGGCCAACTGCACCATGTACATTTGTGCCTCATCCACCTCGCGGAGCCGCACCGGTCCCATGGCCGCCATGTCCTCACGCAGAATCTTGCTGGCACGTTCCGCCATGTTGGTGAAGAATAGATCGCGCAAGGTCTCCGACGCCCCTTTCAGCGCCGTCGCCAGCTTGCTCTTATCGACGCTGCGCAGCAGGGTCTGAACGCCATTGGGGTCGAGCTTGCTCAGATCCTCGAAGGTGAACATAAGGCTCTTGATCCGTTCGGCGCTATCACGATTGCGCTCTTCCAAGGCGGCCAGAAATCGTTGCTCGGTCGTGCGGTCCAAGTTGTTGAAGATTTCCGCAAGCATTTCGTGGGAGTCACGACGATTGGTGCGCGCCAGATTGGTCATGAATTCAGTGCGCAACGTGCGCTCGACGTCATCCAAGACCTCCTTCTGCACGGATTCCATTCGCAGCATACGCATGATTACTTCCATGGCGAAGCTCTCGGGCAGCAACGTCAACACCCGCCCAGCATGTTCTGGACGGATTTTCGACAGCACCACGGCAACAGTCTGCGGATATTCGTTTTTCAGATAGTTGGCGAGAACGTTCTCGTTGACGTTGCCCAGCTTGTCCCACATGGTACGGCCGGCCGGACCGCGGATGTCCTCCATGATCTGGTCAACCTTGTCCTTGGGCAAGGTCTTGAGCAGCAGCCGTTCCGTGCTTTCATACGTACCGACCAGAGAGCCGGTGGCAGACATCGCCTCGGCAAATTCCACGAACAGGCGCTCAATGATGTTGGCGCTCACCGTGCCCAGATTTGCCATGGTCTGGGAGAGCTCCTTGATCTCCTCATCGTCCATATACTGGAACAGCTTGGCGGTGTGTTCTTCGCCCAACGCCAGCATGAGGATGGAGGCCTTCTCCGGCCCGGTCAGCGTGCGATAGTCCTCACGAACGCGTAGTGCCAAGGTGACCCTCCCTGTGGGCCGCCGCGCCGATCATGCCATCGATCCGGCCAAACCGCCGGTGCCCGGTCGCGTCAGCTCTCCTGGTACAACCAGTTGCGCAGGATCGATACCGCTTCTTCCGGATGCTTGTCGACGATTTCGCCAACCTTGCGCAGCGACGATGCACGGACCCGACCTTCGACGCGGTTGATGTCGATCATCTGTTCCAGCTCTTCGTCGGCCTGCGCCGCCTCCAATGCCAGGTCCTCCGCCAGAGCTCCCGATGGCGCCGCCAACGCCGCCGGCAGGTTGGCCTGATCGGTCAGCAGGCGATCGACGTCGTCTTCTTGATCAGTCGGACGTTCGAAAGCGCGCGTGATCAGCGGGCGGACGACCAGCAGAATGATCAAAACGGCAACAATGCCCAAGATGACCATTTCGGCAATCCGGAAGACATCGTCCTTGGGCAGCCCGAAGATCAGGTCCTCGGCCTCAGCCAGTACGTCGTCAATCGGCGCGAAGCGCATGTTGACGACTTCCAGCACATCGCCGCGCTGGGCATCGAAGCCGACGGCCGAGCGCACCAGGCGCTCGATCTGTTCAATCTCGTCCTCCGAACGCGGCGAATAGACGGGCTGGGCACCGTCTTCCGCCGGCGCCGCATAATCGCCGTCGACCAGAACGGCGATCGACAAACGACGAATGCGCCCGGTTTCGCGAACGTGGGTCCGCGTGGTGCGGCTGATCTCATAGTTGATCGTCTCTTCGCTCCGCGCCGCATTGGTGCTACTGAGCGGACCGAAGGCCCCACCACCGTCCCCCGCCTCAGCCACGGGCAGGTTGTTGTTGACCGTGATTGGCTCGAGCGGATCGCGTTCCTGCGAGGTGGACTCTTCGGTCACCGTCTGGGTGGAGCGCACCACTTGCTGATCGGGATCGAACAGCTCGGCATTGGTGGTAATGCGGTCGAAATCGAGCTCAGCCGTCACTTCAGCGCGGACTTTACCGTATCCCAGGGTCTGACCCAGCAGATCCTCGATCACACGGGTCATACGCCGTTCGTAGGATACCTTCCGCTCTTCAGCGGTCTGCATCATGACGCTTTCGTTGTCGTCACCTTGGCCGCGCGCCAACAGCCGGCCGCGCTGGTCGATCACGGCGACCCGGTTCGGCTCCAGATTGGGCACCGACGAAGCGATCAAATGCTGGATCGACAGGATTTGTTCCTGGGACAACTGGGCACCCGGCCGCAGGGCGACGAACACACTCGCCGTGGCGGTGTTCCGTGCGCGGCTGAACAGCTCGCGGCGCGGCAACACCAGGTGCACGCGCGCCGATTTGATCGGTTGTAACGTGCCGACGGTGCGCGCCATCTCGCCCTCAAGAGCGCGCAGTCGGTTCATGTCCTGCACAAACGAGGTGGCACCGAACCCCTGATCGCGATCGAAGATCTCGTAGCCGATCGACCCCCCCTGGGGTAAGCCAGCCTGGGCCATTTGCATGCGCATACGCACGACCTGGTCTGCCGGCACACGGATCTGCGTCCCGGTCGCGTCAACCTCGAACGGCACGTTGGCCTGTTCGAGTTGCTGGGCGATCGCCGCTGCGTCGGACTGGCTGAGTTCGCTGTACAGCAACTCCATCGTCGACGTCGAAAACCGCGTCATGATGAAGATGAAGAAACCGATCAGCGCCAAGCCGACCGCGCCAATGGCCAGGAGGCGGGCCGGTCCGAGATTGCGCAGGGTGTCCATAAACGAATTCACGGTAACCCTCTCAGGCGCCGTCGGGGGCGCGCCCCGCGGAGGCAACACCCTAAATCACCGACAACTTTACATGTGAAGCGCGCGTCACGCACGACGATATTCGAGTGCCAGCGCGGGTTTCTCGACGCCAGACCGACCCAACCAACGTTCCAGCAACGATCTGGGTCGTCCTGAACGTTCATTGCCCGGCTGGCCGTACGATCGAGGTCAGTACGGCGCAATTCAGACCATCTCCCAGCGCCCGTTGCGCTCCGACCGTGTCAGCGCGTCCAATGCGCGCATGTTGCAAATGGCATCCGCCAGGTCATAGGGCAAGGGTGCACCCGTCTGCACCGCTCGCACGAAATCATCGGCCTGATTGGCGTACTGGTCGGTGGCCGCAATCGTCTCCACGATGATCGAGCTGCCGTCGCGGGCCGAGCCGTCATCGAGAATCAGGCGCGTCGGTTCGGCCTGCGGGGCATTGAACGGGATTTCCAGCTCCAGCCGGCAGTCTGTGCCGTAGACCTGGACGCGCTGGTACGGTACGCTTTGCGTCGCCACCGTAAAGTCGAGCCGGCGGCCGGCCCCGAAATCGAGCACGCCGGTCGAGACCCGATCTGTGCCGAAGCTCGGATCGCGGTCGACCAATGCAAGCGCCCGCAGCGGTTCGGCGGCGAATAGGAAGCGCCCGGTCACGACCGCGTAGCAGCCGATATCGGCGAGCGCGCCGCCACCGGCCTCAAGCCGGTTGCGAATGTTGGCCGGGTCGGTGTTGTTGTAAGCGAAAGCCACCTGAATCGCCCGGACGGTGCCAAGCGCGCCGGACGCAACCAACGCGCGCGCGCGGTGCCACTGCGGATGATGGCGTATCATGAACGCTTCCATCACCCGCTCTCCGCCGACCTTGCCTTGCAGCGACTGCGCCTCCACGGCAGTCAGCGCCAGCGGTTTCTCACACAACACCGGTTTGCCGGCCTCCAAGCACCGTTTGGTCCAGGGCACATGCAAGTGGTTGGGCAGCGGGTTGTAGATCGCATCGATCTCCGGATCCGCCAGCAGAGCATCGTAGGTCCCGTAGGCGACCGGAATGCCAAGCGCGGCAGCCGCCGCCCCAGCCTGGTTCGGGTCGCGTGAGGCGATCGCCGTGACCCGGCCGAACGCGCTCCGTTGGATGCCTGGGATAACCTTCTCAAGACCGATTTTCGCCGTGCTGAGCACGCCCCAGCGAAACCCCATGCTGCCGTCCCCCGTCGTGTGGCCTCTGTCCGAGGGAACGGTAGCACCAAGCCTACCGGCTGCGGCAAGCCCACACAGACCGATGAGGTCGGATCGTCTGGCTGTGACCAGATCACCATTCCGTAACCATTCCAAGACGGCGTGGACATCGGCAACAGCGGAGTGCGTCAGGATGACGACAGGCACGCCGACGACGCCCCGCCCAACCGTGTTGCTGCGGCCCGGGGGGCGGCGCAGCGGGCGAGCAAGGGGTTCGGATCACACGGGCACCGGCCTGGCGACTGTCGGTTTCGTTCACCTGCTTGAAAAGGTCACTGTCCACCAAGGCAAAGGACAGCGGCGTGCCGGCGCGAGCCGCGTCACATCATCGAGGATGAACATGGGCGATCGGTGGTCCGGTCCGTGGTCATGCTGGCGGTGCCCAGCGCGGTTACCATGGACTCGGCCAGGATGGGGGGTCATCGACGATAGGACTGCGCTGTGGTGTTTCATCCCAACAAGAAACGAACGGTGCCGTTGGGCACAAACGGGTCCATCCGGGGAGGCCTTTGTGGGAGCGCCGACGCCTCGTCGGCCTCGTGTGCACGCCGGTGC
>JANQJV010000336.1 GCA_028281465.1 Azospirillaceae bacterium
GATGAAACAGTCCAGTTTTCCGAGCGCATATATAGCAGCGAAGTTTGCTTTTGCTACTATATTTGGACACGCCAAGCTTAGTTTCTTGTTAGTCAAGACCATCGTCGACCGAACACCGCTGTGGTCGGTCGACGGGAACCGGTCGACCGCTGGCCTCATTGGGCCAGCGGTGGTCTTCCCCTGCTGCTGTATTGGCTCCGGCGGTTCGGCGAACCCTAACGCATCCGGCACCGGGACACGCCGGACCGATCCGAGCCCTTAGGCTGCTGCTTTCGCGAAGCCAATGGTCTGCAGCGCATCGGCGATTTCCGGCAAGATCGCCGGATCGTCGATCGTGGCAGGCATCTTATACTCCTTACTGTCAGCAATCTTCTGCATGGTCCCGCGCAGGATTTTACCGGAACGGGTCTTGGGCAAACGTTGCACGACAATGGCGTGCTTGAATGAGGCCACGGCGCCGATGCGCTCGCGCACCATCCGGATCACATCCGCCACGATCTCCTCATGACTCGTCTCCACGCCGGCCTTCAGCACCATGAAACCCAGCGGAATTTGCCCCTTGAGGTCGTCGTGCACGCCGATCACGGCGCATTCCGCCACGGACGGGTGCGACGCCAGCACCTCTTCCATGCCACCGGTGGACAGACGGTGCCCAGCGACATTGATGATGTCGTCGGTGCGCGCCATGACGTGGACGTAGCCGTCGTCGTCCAAGAAACCGGCATCCCCGGTCTGATAGAACCCAGGATACTCGCTCATGTATGACTTTACATAGCGATCATCGGCGTTCCACAGGGTCGGAAATGTCCCCGGCGGCAGGGGCAGCTTGGCCACGATGGCGCCGATGTCACCGCGCGCCACTTCCTCGTTCTCCGGGTTGTGCACGCGGATGTTCCAGCCCGGCAGAGGCTTGGTCGCGGAGCCGTATTTCACCGGGAACTGGCACAGGCCGATCGGATTGCCGCAGATTGCCCAGCCGGTCTCGGTCTGCCACCAGTGGTCAACGACCGGCACCTTGAGCATGCGCTCGGCCCATTGCACGGTATCCGGGTCCGATCGCTCGCCGGCCAGGAAAAGAGCCCGGAAACCGGCCAGATCGGCCCGCTTGATGAACTCGCCGTTCGGGTCTTCGCGCTTGATGGCGCGGAACGCCGTCGGCGCTGTGAACAGGGTACCGACCTTGTGCTGATTGATGACGCGCCAAAACACGCCGGCATCGGGCGTGCCGACAGGCTTGCCTTCGAAAACGATTGTGGTGCAGCCGTGCAACAATGGTGCATAGACGATATAGGAATGGCCGACCACCCAGCCAACGTCGGAGGCGGCCCAATACACTTCGCCCGGCTCCACATTGTACATCGTGCGCATGGTCCACTTCAGCGCCACGGCATGGCCGCCGTTGTCGCGTACGACGCCCTTGGGAACACCGGTCGTTCCGGAAGTGTAAAGAATATAGAGAGGATCGGTCGCGGCCACCGGCACACAATCCGCCGGACGGGCCGCGGCAGCGGCCTCTTCCCAGTCGACGTCGCGGCCGGCAACCAACGAGGCGGTCTCCTGGGGTCGCTGGAAGATGACGCAACGGTCCGGCTTATGCGCCGCCTGTTCGATCGCCGCATCAAGCATGGGTTTGTACTTGATCACTCGACTGCCTTCGATGCCGCAGGACGCGGACACGATCACCTTGGGCTTGGCATCGTTGATGCGGGTGGCCAGCTCATTGGGCGCAAAACCGCCGAAAACGACGGAGTGCACGGCCCCGAGCCGGGCACAGGCCAGCATGGCGATCAATGCTTGCGGGATCATAGGCATGTAGACGACGACGCGGTCGCCCTTGACGACGCCAAGCGCGGCCAATGCCCCGGCAAATCGGGACACCATCACCTGTAGTTGCAGATACGTAATGATCTGTATTGTCCCGGTCACCGGGCTGTCATAAATGATGGCGGCCTGGTTGGCCCGGCCGCCGGCGACATGCCGGTCAACGGCATTGTGGCAGGTGTTCAGTTCACCGCCTTTGAACCAGCGGTAGAATGGCGGATTGCTGCGGTCGAGCAACGTGTCCCACGGTTTGAACCAATCGATGTCGCGGGCGGCATCGCCCCAATAGCCCTCTGGATCGGCGAGGGATCGGGCATGGGCCTCGTCATAGAGCGAGTGCGCGGAGAGAGCGGTCATGGGGTACCCTTCTTGGTTCGTGGTTGTTCGTCCGATCCGCCACCATCTCTTCGGGGCCACGAATCGGCATCCTCCAACCATCTAGTCTGGGCAAATCTCGCTTCGCGCGCAAAGTGTTTGATCGCCGCATGGCCGCCAAAACTGTGGCTGTTGCATCCCGATCCTGACTGGTGCTGCTCCCTCGCCATCCGCCCTCAGCCGCACATCCGATGGACGACCCGACGCGGTTCAGCGGTCAAACTTCCGAGCGCTGGTGATGATCAGACTGTAGAGGACGCCGACCAGCTCCTTTGGCCGTAGGCGACCGATAGGCAGGTTCTCGTTGATGTGTTCGATCAGCTCCATGTTCGGCTTTGCCGGTATGATCTCGTAACCGGACTGATTGAGCGCCTTGATCACGGCGGCGGCTTGCTTGCCGTAGTCCTCATTCAGAATGCTGCGGTCGGCAGCCTTAATGGCCCGGGCAATGGTTTCCTTCAGCCGCTCGGAATGCATGCCGCCTCTCCCGATCGCATCACAGGGCGCCGACGGACACCCCGGCCCGCTGCAGTTCGCGGTCGAGCCGCTGAGTGAGAAACAGAAAGAACATGCGAAAATCGCTCGCCAGCGACCACAGCGGATAGCTGAAGGTCTTGGGCTGGTTTTTTTGAATCAGCCAATGACCGAGCCAGGCATACAGGTAGCCCGAGACGATGGCCACGAGCACGAACCACGGATCGAGCTCGATCACCGCCTTCACCAAGAACATTATGGCCAGACCGGTCCCGAAATAATGCATGGCACGGGTGGCCGGTTTGCTGTGGTCCTTCAGATAGTCGAGCCAGAATACATCATAGCTGGCAAATCGCTCCGCCATGGCGCCGCTCTCCCTTGTTAATCCGCGCGTCGCCGCGCTCGCACGGCTGTGCTAGTGTATTTCAAGCATTCGGATTTTTCGCGGACAAAGCGGCAGGAGATGGCGGTCATGGGCTACAAGGTTGCGGTGATGGGGGCCACGGGCAATGTTGGCCGGGAACTGCTAAGCGTTCTGGCGGAGCGGGCGTTTCCAGTCAGTGAGGTGATTGCTCTGGCCTCGGAACGATCGGCTGGCAAACAGGTGTCGTTCGGCGAAGACGACACGCTCAAGGTTCAGGACTTGAACGGCTTTGATTTCCGCGGCATCGATATCGTTCTGTCCTCCCCCGGTGCACGAGTATCGGCCGAATTCGCGCCACGGGCCGCCGCAGCCGGCTGCATCGTCATCGACAATACGTCGCATTTCCGCATGGATCCGGACGTTCCGTTGGTGGTGCCCGAGGTCAACCCCGAGGCGGTCGCTCTTCACACCCGCAAGGGCATCGTTGCGAACCCAAACTGCTCCACCATCCAGTTGGTCGTCGCCCTCAAACCATTGCATGACCGGTTCGGTATCGAACGCGTTGTCGTTTCCACCTACCAATCCGTGTCGGGAACCGGTCGCGACGCCATGGACGAGTTATTCAACCAAACCCGAGCCGTCTATGTGAACGATCCGATCACAGCGGAACGGTATCCAAAGCAGATTGCCTTCAATGTGATCCCGCACTGCGACGTCTTCATGGAGGACGGCTCGACCAAGGAAGAGTGGAAGATGATGGTCGAGACGAAAAAGATTCTCGACCCCAAGATTGCGGTCTCGGTCACCTGCGTCCGCGTCCCGGTGTTCATCGGCCATGGCGAAGCCGTCAACCTCGCTTGCCGTAGTCCGGTCACGGCGGACGAAGCCCGGGAGGTGCTGCGCGACGGCCCCGGTGTCAGCGTCGTCGACCACCGCACCGATGGTGGCTACGTGACGCCCGTGGAGTGCGCCGGTGACGACTTGGTTTTCGTCAGCCGCATCCGCGAAGACATCACCCTGGAGAACGGTCTCAACCTGTGGATCGTCAGCGACAACCTGCGCAAGGGCGCCGCTCTGAATGCGGTGCAAATCGCCGAACTCCTGGTGGACCGTCACCTCAAACTGGCCGCCTGAGATGTTGGTCAGGATATGGGGTTCCGTAACCCATACAGACACTATATAAGGGGGTGGTAATCATGACCCTGCCGGATGTTCGGTGGGGATGCCGGCCCCGGCACAGTGGGGTGTAAAAGCGCGGAACGCAGCGGCGCGGGAACACGGAACGAACCGGTGGTCGACGGTGCGCGCACCCAGGCCGACGGCCCGGCGAGCCGGAAACGGTCGCCCCGGTCGGCCCCCTTCGATCTGGCTAGGATCACAGCGATCGGTGCCGGCGCGACGCCAGTCGAAGTGATCGGCCGACGAACCGCTGAATCGGTGCGGGAGGGGAGCGATCAGATGCTGACGGGCGACCAAATCCTGGCCCAGGCCGCGGACCGGATCGACCGCATGGGTTTTGCCGGCTTCAGCGATGAGGAGATCACTCGCGTCCTTGATCAAATGGCACTGCGACGGCAACGATCGGGGCGCCGCGATGGAAGAACGCCATGGCTGAGCCGTCCGAGCGGGCCGGAGCGGTCGTTCGGCCGGCACGACGCGGCCGGGCGGTCCGGCACGTCGGCCACCACCGCACCCGACAACAGTGATGATGTGGACAGCTCGCCGGAGGCCATTGCCGCGGCCCTGGCGCACTTGGGTGCCTACGCGGGCGATGCCGACCACGCCGAACCCAGCCAGGAACCGAACCACGAGGACGACGGCACACCGGAACCAGGTGGCGCAACCATGCCCATCCGCGCCAAGGCCGGTGATGGAAGTGATGTCCAGTCCTGGTCGGAATCGGACCGGATCAGCAGACGACCGCCAGCCGCCACCACGGCCCGCCACGACGGGAAGGCTGACACTGCGGACTTCACTGGTCTCGGACCGACGCCGGGCTGGATCGATGACGAGTCGGACGACGGTTCGCCAGAAACTTGGACCGATACGATACCGCAATGGGAAACCACCGCCGGCGTTCCTGGGGAAGTGGACTCAGCATCGGACCACGTCCGGACCGGCACCACATCGTTCGCTGTCGCATCCGCTCAACATCGCGCCGAGGCCACGGCCCCGAACGCTCGGCCGGAGAACAATGGTCCAGCCGAAGACGTCGGGCTGGAGGAGACGGACCTCGATTGGCGCGAAACGGCAACGCCCCCCGCAGCCCAGCCGGATTGGGACTCAGCGGGGACGGCCAGGCAATCGGACGACACTCAGGCGAACGGTCCCACCGAACATCAGTCTGCTGACGAAACGATTAACGATTGGCTTTTTGCGGACAGTCGGCGGTTGACACCAGGCCATACCGACACGAGCGGCGACACCACCGCCCGGCCCGATCCGATCGAACCATTGCTCCTGACCCGGGACTCCAATCCGACGCTGCATGGGGACCGCCTGACCGATGCGACAGCCCGCGGTTCATCAGCCTTGCACCGCTTGGCACACCCCGCCGTTATCCTGCCCGCATTGGCCCTGGGCAGCGGCGCTGTCGGGGTCATGGTGTGGACGATAGGGTGGGGCGGCCCAGCACCATCCGGCGCCACGGATTCCTGGCCGCGGGCGCGGGTGACGGTTGACTATGCAACGGTGACGGCTCCCAACCGCACACCGTCGACAGGACCTCGCCCGTTGTCTGATCGAACCGGCGGCGGCGCACCGGCGGCAAGCCACGCCAGCGATTTGGACTGGCTGCTCGGCCCGCTCGATTTTGGCATGGTGCCACTGCGCGGTCATGGGTGGGTACCTGCATCGGACCAAGACCAACCACCGACGGACACCCAAGCACGCCACAGCCGCGCGCCTGCTTCCGCGGCCAATCCGATCGGGAAAAAAGGAACCGACAGCCGCGACCTGGTGAGGAGTGGGATTGGCAGCCAAACGGCAGTGGCGGATGCGGCAACGGTGGCTTATGACGTGCAAGTGGCCAGTTTCCTTGATGCGGCGAACGCTCGCTCGCTGGGGCAGCGCCTGACCGAACAGGGCTACAGCATCCGCATCGTTCGCTGGACCGATCCCCGGGCACGCGCGTGGCATGTGGTTCAGAGCCACGGTTACGACTCGCGACCGGAGGCCGAAAACGCGGCGCTCCGGCTCGCCGAATCGCTCGATCTGCAGCCGATCGTAAGGTCACCCTGACCGGTTGGCCCGAGGGGCCGGCCACAACTTGATTCGGCTTCTGGATCGGCGGTACCTTAGCGAGTGGTCGAAGGCATAAAAAAGCAACGAACGACCACAGGGGATTGGAAGGTGGAGGAACCCCCGGAATGCAACCGACAATTCTGGTTGCCGACGACGAGCCCAGCATTCTGTTGTCGCTGGAAATACTGCTCAAGAAAGCCGGCTACGCCGTTCGCTTGGCGCGCGATGGAGAAGAGGCCATGCAGGCGCTGGAAGCGGAAACGCCGAGCCTGCTGCTGCTTGATGCCATGATGCCGAAACGGGATGGTTTCGACGTCTGCCAAGCGATCCGTTCCGATCCCACGTACAAGGATCTGCCGATCATAATGTTGACGGCGCGAAGCCGGGACATTGAGCGGGAGAAGGGCTTGGCCATGGGGGCGACCGATTACATCACGAAACCATTTTCGACACGCGACCTGGTCGGCGTGATCCGCAGACATCTTGCAGAACCATGACGGTGCAGGCGGATACGGCCGAATCCCAGGGGCCGGGTGATCAAAGTTCCGAAAACGGAATCAAAACGGATGTTGGGCGCCCGTTGCTTATCCCGGCTCTCGCCTTCGTCGCCGCCGTATTGATCGGTCTCACGGCGGGCGTGGCTCTGATCGGCGGTCCGGAGTCGCTGGGCCTGTCTCCGGCCGAGCATTTGTGGTTCGTTGCCATCTGTATTGGACTCGGGCTGGGCGGTCTCGGGGCCGTGGTCGACCGGCAGATCATCAAACGAGCGGCCACGCTCGCGGCGGAAGCGCGCTTGGCCGCTCACGGCCCGGGACTGGCCCGCGTCGGTCGCTGCGGAGGTGATCTGCGTACCCTTGCCCAAGCGATCAACGAGGTCTTGGAAAAGCTGGCGGCAGCGCGGACGGACACGGAACGAGTGGTCTCAGCCTCGACGGCCCGTATCGCAGAACAGAGCGAACGCCTGGCTGCGGTTCTGCGCGACCTGCACGAGGGCGTGCTCGTCTGTAACCTGAAACATCAGATCCTCCTGTACAACCAGACCGCGCTGCACGTGTTGCAGTGGACCGGAGAGATGGGCCTCGGACGTAACCTTCTGCACATCGTTTTGCCTGAACCCCTGCTGCACACCCTGGAACATCTCCGGTTAGCGGCCCGCGGTGGCACGGACCGTGAAGATGGTGACGACGACATGACCGCCGGCTTTATCGGCGGCACGGCTGATGGCCGGGTGCTGTTGCAAGGACGCATGAGCCTGATCCGGCAAGGCGGGGGTGACGGGACGGACGATGCGCTCATCGATGGAGCGATCACGGGCTATGTGGTGACGTTTCGCGACGCGACCCACGAACTGGCTGTGCTTGGCCAACGCGATGCGCTGCTGCGGCAGGCCACGGAAGAGCTACGGCCACCGGTCGCCAATCTTCGTGTGATGCTTGAGACATTGGCCGAGCAGTCGGTGTTGTCCGCCGAAAACCGGGCTAATTTCGAACGCGCCATGATGACCGAGTGCAATCGCCTGACTGACCGTCTGGAGACCATCTCGGCAGCCTACCGCGGCGTTGCCGAGCAGACATGGCCGATGAGCGACATCCACTCCAGCAATCTGTTCCAGTTGGTGGCACGCCGTGTGGCGGCCCGCTCCGGCTACCGCGTGGTCATGACAGGTCTGCCCCAGCAGTTGCACGGCGACAGCCACAGCCTCGTCCTGCTGCTCGACGAACTGATCGGGCGAGTCGGGCGGGCGACCGGGATCGAAGAGTTTGACCTGGCAGCAGAACGGACCGACAAATGGGTGTTCGTCGATCTGGCTTGGCCGGCCGAACGTCCCATTCCCTCTGCCGATATCGACCATTGGCTGCGCGACGCCCTGGCCGGGGCTCTGGGTGGTCTGTCCCTCGGCGACGTGCTGCAACACCATCGCAGCGAAATCTGGTGTGAAACCTGGCGAGACGGTTTGGTACGCCTGCGCGTGCCGCTACCACCAGCGATGCAGCCGCAGGCGCCCGGACAGCGGCGGACGATCTCTGCCCGTCCCGAGTTCTTCGATTTCTCGCTGCTGGAACAACCGCTGGCCACCGAGGAACTGCGGCGCCGGCCGCTGCGGGACTTGAGTTATGTGGTGTTCGATACCGAAACGACCGGCTTATCGCCTTCGGAGGGCGACGAGATCGTGGCAATCGCCGCCGTGCGCGTGGTCAAAGGGCGCATCTTGACGGGGGAGACTTTCAACGCCCTGGTCAACCCCCAGCGTCCGATACGGCCTGAGTCGACGCGTATCCACGGCATTACCGACGCGATGGTCGCCGACCGGCCCGCGGCTGCGATCGTGGTGCCACAATTCCATGCCTTCGCCGCCGATTCAGTTCTGGTCGCACACAACGCCGCTTTCGACCTGAAGTTCCTCAAGATGAAGGAACCCGAGACCGGGTTGCGCTTCACCAACCCGGTGCTCGACACCATGCTGCTGTCGGTCATGCTGCAGGGTGATGGTGGTGACCACACTTTGGACGGCATCGCCGAACGACTCGGAATCGATGTGGTCGACCGGCATACGGCGCTCGGTGATGCCCTGGTGACCGCCGGCGTGTTCGTCGGCTTGCTGGGCCTCCTGGAGGAGAGCGACTACCATACTCTGCGCGACGTACAACAGGCCGCCAACATGGTGTTGGAGTTGCGAGCCCGGGAGCAGGCGTTCTAGTGGCAGACAATGAACCTTTAAGGTCGACCCCGCCACGGCGCGACCGTCAAGTCGCATTGTTCCTGGTTTGCCTGGTCACCTTCAATCCGCCGTTTCTCGGGTTATTTGGTGCCGATGTGACCGTTGCCGGCATTCCCCTGTTGTTTGTTTACATATTCAGTGTTTGGGCCGGAGTGATCGCGCTCTTGGCGGTGCAAATCGAACGCGCGGGACGGACCATGCCGGCACCAAAGGCGAGGATGACGCCCTAAGGCTGGGATCGCCCCTGCCCGGCCATCCGCCGCCGGGGCCCACGGGACGGGTGTCACCACCCTGGGACGCCACTGTTTGACACGAATTGCTCCAGAGCATTTCCCCTGGGCCCGCGTGGAGCGACTATACGCGCACGCCAAAGCGGTTTCCACTCACCACGGTTTCTGCGGAAAGCGCTTTAACTCCTTGTTTCTTCAGCAGATCTCCGCCGCAGGTGGAACACTCCGCCGGGAATCTGCTCTAGCCACGCCAGGGAATGCTCCCAATGCCGGCCTCCGTTGCCGCGTTCTATGCCTTCGCCTATCTGCTTGGCCTGTTCGCCATTGCCCATTGGGCCGACCGGCGGGCCGAGGCGGGCCGCAGCGTCATCGCCAACCCAATTGTGTATGCGCTGTCCTTGGCCGTCTACTGTACCAGTTGGACATTCTATGGCAGCGTCGGACGCGCCGCCTCCTTCGGTATCGGTTTCCTACCCATCTACCTGGGACCAACGCTGATCATGGTGCTTGGCTTCATTGTGCTGGCCAAAATCCTGCGCATTGCCAAGCACCAACGCATCACCTCGATTGCTGACTTCATCGCGTCGCGCTACGGCAAGAGCCAGTTGCTCGGCGGATTGGTTGCTCTGGTGGCGGTGATCGGCATCACACCGTATATCGCGCTGCAGCTCAAGGCGGTTTCGGCCAGCCTGTCCGTATTGTCCGGCACCGACCCGAGCGGTTTCGGTCTATCCCAGACATCACCGCCACTGCTGCTGGACAACGCGTTTCACGTCGCCCTCGGCATGGCTGCCTTCGCCATCGTTTTCGGCACTCGGCACATCGATGCGGCTGAACACCATCCAGGCATGGTGGCCGCCATCGCCTTTGAATCCGTGATCAAGCTCGTGGCATTTCTGGCGGTCGGCATCTTCGCCACCGTCTATCTGTTCTCGGGACCGGCCGATGTGTTCACCACCGCCGTTTCCTATCCGGAAATCGTGACCCTCTTCTCCGAAACCCCGGCCCTGCGCGACGGAACCTGGGTCACAACCACCATTCTGGCCATGGTCGCCATGCTTTGCCTACCCAGGCAGTTCCAGATCATGGTGATCGAGAACGTGGACGAGCGGCATCTCGGCCGGGCAATGTGGATGTTTCCCCTTTACCTCTTCCTCATCAACCTGTTCGTGCTGCCGGTGACCGTCGCTGGTCTCATGCGGTTTCCAGGCAACATGGTCGATCCCGACATGTTCGTGCTGGCCCTGCCCTTGGCTGAAGGCTGGATGGCGCTGGCCACCCTGGCCTTCCTGGGTGGCCTGTCCGCCGCAACCGGCATGATCATCGTCGAGACCGTCGCGCTGAGTACCATGGTATGCAACGATCTGGTCATGCCGGTTTTGTTGCGTTTGAAGACCCTGGCCCTCGAGCGCAGCACCGATTTGAGCCGACTGCTGCTGACCATCCGACGTGGCGCAATTGTTGTGATTCTCTTGCTCGGATATGGCTATGAGCGCTTTGCTGGCGGCGCTTATGCCCTGGTCTCCATCGGGCTGATCTCTTTTGCTGCCGTCGGACAATTCGCCCCGGCCCTGGTTGGCGGCATTTTTTGGACCGGAGCTACCCGACGTGGCGCGCTTGCCGCCATCAGCGGCGGCACGCTGGTCTGGGCCTACACGCTTTTGCTGCCGTCCTTCGCCCGCTCCGGGTGGCTGTCAGACACCTTCATCACTGACGGTCCCTTTGGCCTGACGCTGCTGCGCCCATACGCCCTGTTCGGGCTCGATGGCATGGATCCACTCACCCATTCGCTGTTTTGGAGCGGCCTGGTCAATGTCGGCGCCTTCATCCTGGTCTCGGTGTTCGACCGTCCTTCCATGGGCGAACGGGTGCAAGCCACCACTTTTGTTGAGATTTTCCAACAATCGCCCACGCCGACCTCACCATCCCAGTGGCACGGCAGCACGTCGGTCAGCGATCTGCGGCGCTTGGTGGCACGGTTCATCGGCCCGCACCGCGCCGAACAGGCCTTTCTCCGGTTTGGCCAACGACGCGGGGTGCCGCCCCATCCAGACGACGAGGCCAGTGTGGAACTGGTTCGGTTCGCCGAACGTCTCCTGGCCGGCGCCATCGGGGCCGCGTCAGCGCGGATTGCCCTGGCGTCCGCTATCCAGGACGGCGAGTTCAGTATTCCGGAACTCATGCGCATGCTGGATGAAACATCGCAGGTGATCGAGTACAGCCGGCAGCTGGAGCAGAA
Organism: Azospirillaceae bacterium; assembly: GCA_028281465.1. GTDB lineage: Bacteria > Pseudomonadota > Alphaproteobacteria > Azospirillales > Azospirillaceae > JANQJV01. Next base: position 11,466 of record JANQJV010000336.1, read on the forward strand.
ATCCGCCGAGTTGGAACGGGCCACGGCCGCGTTGCGCGCTGCAAACGAGCAGCTACGTGAGCTCGATCGTATGAAAGATGATTTTCTCTCGACCATTACCCATGAACTGCGCACACCACTGACGTCGATTCGCGCGTTTTCTGAAATTTTGTTCGATCATCCTGACATCGATATGGACCAACGTCAGGAGTTCCTCGGGCTGATCATCAAGGAGAGCGAGCGGTTGACCCGGCTGATCAACGAAGTGCTGGATTTCGCCAAGATCGAGGCCGGACAGGTTGATTGGAGCATCGAAGCGATCGACTTGGCTGAGATCGTCAGTCAGGCGGCAGCATCGACCAGCCAGTTGTTCCGCGAGAAGGGTGTCGTGCTCAAACTGAGCGTCAACCCACAAGGTCCGCGCGTGCTCGGCGACTACGATCGTTTGATGCAGGTGGTTGTCAACCTGCTGTCCAACGCCGTGAAGTTCACCCCGGAGGACGGTCGGGTCGATGTCTCGATCCGGCCGGTCACCGGAGGCATGCGCGTCGAAGTTAAGGACACCGGCCCCGGCATCGCCCCTAAGGATTGCGAGGTCATCTTTGAACGCTTCCGGCAGGTGGGCAGCCCCGCCACCGGCAAACCCAAAGGTACTGGACTGGGGCTCGCGATCTGCCGCCGTATCATTGGTCACTTGGGCGGCCGGATTTGGGTGGAAAGCATGCTTGGGCGTGGGGCCACGTTTTGCTTCGTTGTACCGTTGGCACCAGGCTCCGAGGCGGCCGCGGGTGGCGACACCAATCCGGCAGCCGAGCCAGTTTGACCAAAAGCTGCCCGGACGGGGGTCAGTCTCTGGCAGCCATAGACCGGTGCGCGGGATTCATCGGGCAGACCGCTGCCCTCGGTCGACTGGGGAACACCGAACGCGGGCCGGAACCCGAAGGTTGGGCCGTTTGGCAAATCTGTGCACGTCACCGACCATCGGCAAAGTCGACCGGCAACGCCAGAGAGTCGGTAGCCCCACCTTCGCCAACGCCTGCCGCGCCGGATACGGCAATGGTCAGGCGCCCACGTCGACCGACCCGTCGTCGCCAGATCATGTGTCGCTGACGCCCAGGATGTGCGGATGCAGCACCTGGGCCGATCTAGTCCGGTGCACCAAACCGGACTGACAGCCCTGGTGAACCGCAGCATGACGTCACCCAGCCACTGGCCAATCGACCCAGCCATACGACCCACCGTCCCCATCCGATGCACCATAGCGATCCAGTCGGCTCGGATGCCAACGCTCGGCAGCACGGTCGGTCATTGTCCACACGGTGGTTGTGCTTGATCGTAGCCCCCTTTGTGCCCACGTTTGCGGCCAAGAGACAGTGGAGTCGTGGGAAAACACCCGTCAGGTCCAGGAGACGTCCGTTCATGTTCATTCAAACCGAAGCGACGCCCAATCCAGCGACACTCAAGTTCCTTCCAGGCCGGCCGGTGACGAGTGGTGGTACCGCGGATTTTCCGACACCCGAAGACAGTGGGCGCTCGCCGCTAGCGCAGCGTCTATTCGCCATCGACGGCGTGCGTGGCGTCTTCCTCGGATCGGACTTCATCAGCGTGACCAAGGCCGACGATCGTGAGTGGTATGCACTCAAACCGCCTATCCTGGGCGCAATCATGGAACACCTGACGGCGGGCCAGCCGGTGATCGTTGGAGAGGCGGACGACGACCATGGCGAAGGCGCCGCCGAGGATAGCGAGATCGTCTCCCAGATCAAGGAGTTGCTGAATACACGGGTTCGCCCGGCGGTGGCCCAGGACGGCGGCGACATCCTGTTCCACGGCTTCGATCGCGGCGTCGTCTACCTGACCATGCGCGGTGCCTGTGCTGGCTGTCCGAGCTCAACGGCGACGCTGAAGGCGGGCATCGAAAATCTGCTGCGCCATTACGTGCCGGAAGTCACCGAAGTGAGGCAGGTTGTATGACGAACTCATAACGAAAATGTAGTTCACAGATGGCGCGATAGACGGTGGTGTTGTGTCAGTTGGTTTTCGCAGATTGGGTCAGCCTGCGCTGGATCTGCTCTCATCCGCGAGGTTGGTTTCAGATCAAGCTGCCGAGAACTCTTCGGAATCGCGCAGAATCGACATGAGCCGTTCACGCAACGTGCGCACCTGATCCGACACTTCCACCGCTTTGGCATCCAGGGTCTGTGCCAAGGTTCTGGTCTGGCTGGCATCCTGGGATACCGCCGAGATGCGTTCGGATACCTCGGTGGTTCCATTGGCCGCCGATGTGGCAGACACGCTAATCGATTCCGTCGCCGATCCCTGCTGCGAGACCGAGGAGGTGATGGTACCAGCGATGCCGTCAATCCGCACGATCACCGACTGGATGTGCTGGATGTTGCTGATGACGTGATCGACCGCGGCGCGCACGGCGCTAATCTGATTGCTGATCTGATCGGTTGCCTTGGCGGTTTGTCCGGCGAGACTCTTGACCTCGTTGGCGACCACAGCGAACCCTCGCCCGGCTTCCCCGGCCCGCGCCGCCTCGATGGTGGCGTTGAGTGCGAGAAGATTGGTCTGGCTGGCGATCTGGCTGATCAGATCCGCAGCAATTCCAATGTTCTTTGCCGAGTCCGCCAGGTTGCCGATGGCGGCCCGGGTCTGTTCACCTTGGTTGACGGCATCGCGGGTAATGGACGTGACTTCCGCCATTTGGCGCCCGATGTCGCGGGCCGACCCCGCCAATTGTTCGGTTGCACCAGCCACAGTCTGAACGCTAGCCGTCGCTTCGCGTGCCGCCCCAGCCACCCCCTCGGCTTGTTCCCCAGTCCGTTTGGCGGCGGCGTTCATTTGCTCGGCCAGCTTGGCAATCCCCGAGGCTTCTTCCATCACAGCCTGCACGGTCGACTGCACCTCCGTTTCAAGGGAGTGCGAAAGGCCATGCAGCATCTGCTCAAACTCTTCCTTGCGGCGCCGTTCGGCGATCTCCTCTTCTTGCTTCAGCCGTTCGACCTCTTCGGCGTTCCGCCGGAACACCTCGACCGCACGCGCCATCGCACCGATCTCGTCCCGCCGCTCCTGACCCGGAATCTTCGAGTCCCGATCGCCTCTGGATAGGCGCACTGTCGCACGCTCGATCGATGCCAAAGGACGCGTGATGCTGCGCACGAGCAGCAGAGTCAGCAAAGCGAAGCATCCGAGCAACACGAGACCAACGACGACCACACGGCTGATGGCTTCGGTGCGCACACGCTCCTTCTCCAGCTCGGCCTGCGCCATGTTGTCCCGAGCGTATTGGAACAATTCCCGGAAGGTCGGTGACAGGCCGTCGAGCAGCACCGTGAAAACGGCAACGTTTTGGCGGAAGGCCTCATTGGCGTCGGCAAAGTCCTTCATGTCGTCGAAGTAGGTGCGCGCCAACCCTGCCAGACGCTGCTGCGTGGTCGGATCGAGCTGCGAACCGGACAGGTTGAAATCGAATTCGTTGAACGCTTTGCGATGCTTCCGCAACACCCGGTCATCGCCGTAGATGATGTAATCCTTCTCGTACAGACGCATCTCCAGCATGCGCGACATGAGATCGTCGATGTTCGGCCAAGCGTTCAATTCCTGTTCAACCGCCGCGGTCGACGTGCGCAGATTGCCGCGCATGCCGGTGCGGTCGGTCAGACCAAGAGCGACCGCGGCGTCGCGAACGGTCGTAAACTGTCGGGTGATGGCGGCGATGCCAATGCGCAACCCATCGATTGGGTCGACCGCTCCGGTCGCAGAGTCAAGCCTGCGCAGAAGATCGAGTTCGGCGGCAATTTCCGCGGCGAGCGCTTCGAAAGACTCCGCGGCTGCCAAATCCCGATATTGGAGAAAAGTCTGCACCTGGAACTGCATGTCACCGATCTTGCGTTCCAAGACCGCGACCTGCTCGACCAAACGGCCGAAACCCACCAGCCTCTGGGTCGCGGATTCGATGTGCCGTTCGACCAAATAGAAGGCCGCCGCCGTCACCAGAAGCGTGACCACCGCCACCACCACCAACAGGCCGATGCGCACCAGAATCGACAGATTGGAGAGAAGGCCGCGCGCGGACCTGCGTTCGGGCACCCACCCTGCTTCGGCCGCTTGCGCGGACAGAAGGGCGCGGACCTGACATCGGCTGCCAGCCGGTTGAAACAATTTGAGGAGTGTTTTAAGTAGCATTGCCGGTCCGATGCGGAATTGGCTAACCTATCTCAAGCTCTAACAACAAACTTTGACGGGGCTCGCAGTACAGAAGCGCCCGTTGAACCAGCAGTACAGCATGGCAGATGAATGAATAGGGACAACTCGATTAAATTTTCTTGGCGAATTGCCTAGCAATTGGGCCAATTGCTTCCCATTGCCCCAGCGAATCGAGCCGGGACGGGTACTGCGCCGAGACGCCATCATGAAGAGCCGGTCTCGCACCGGCCGACCGCAACACAATTTGGTCGTGGACCAAGGTGCCTGCCCCGGGCTGTCCGCCCGGGGTACGCGCACCCGAATGCGACACGCCGTCAGTCGAAGGTCGCGCGCATGTAGGCGATCACCGCCTGCCGATCCGCTTCCGACTGCAAGCCGACAAAGATCATGCGGTTATCCGCGATCATGCCGCGGGGATTCTGAAGATAGCGGTGCAAGGTGGCATCGTCCCAGGCCAAGGCAGCGTTCTTCAGGCCCTGGGAATAGCGCATGAAACCCGGCGCCGTGCCTGAGGGACGGTCGAACATGCCATGCAGGGCCGGACCGATCCGATGCTCGCCGACCTCGAGACGATGGCAGACCAGGCACTGCCGGGCATAGATGTGCTCGCCCTTAGCCAGATCATCGGCGGCCCCTGTGCCACTCCATGGAACCGCAATGAACGATGCCAATCCCAGCGCCATAAGACGACGCCAACCCGCGATCGGGCGCATTCCACTCTCCAATCTGTTCCGGAATGGCCCGACCCGAAAGGCGTCAAGACGCTGCCGCCACAGCGCGTTTCGCCATGACGGTCACCAGGTGGGCCCGGTAATCTCGACTGGCGTGAATATCATCGTTGAGCGCGGCCGAATCAATCGTGATGCCAGCAAGGGCGTCCGGTGCGAATTGTGCGGAGAGCGCCTGTTCCATGGCGGTCTCTCGGAACACGCCCGCGCCCGCACCGGTCACCGCGACGCGCACGCCGGTGGATGTTTTTGCGACGAACACGCCCACCACCGCATATCGACTGGCGGGGTTGGGGAACTTGGCATAGGCCGCCCGTTCCGGCACCGGGAAATGCACCGAAACCACCACTTCTGTCGGTTCCAAAATGGTTTCGAACAAACCGATGAAGAAATCATCGGCGGCCAGCGTCCTTCGGTCTGTGGTCACCGTGGCGCCGAGGCCGAGCAGACCGGCCGGATAATCGGCCGCCGGATCGTTGTTGGCAATAGACCCGCCCAGCGTGCCAAGGTTGCGCACCTGGCGGTCGCCGATGTGTTCAGCCAGCGCCGCCAGCGCCGGAATGCGCCGGCGCACGATATCCGAACCGACCACATCAGCATGCCGGGTCATCGCCCCAATCACCAGTCCATCGCCGTCTTCGCGAATCCCCGACAAGTCGCTGATTCCGGACAGATCGATCACGTCACCCGGCATCGCCAAGCGCTGCTTCAGGGTCGGTATCAATGTCTGTCCGCCCGCCACGAGCTTGGCGTCTTCGTTCTGCCCCAGCAAAGCCACAGCTTCAACAACACTGCCTGGCTTGTGGTAGTTGAACGCGTACATCTTCATCTCCTCCCGCTTTGTCTTGCTTGGCCATGCAGCCCGGACCGCGATCGAACCGATCAGACCAGGTCCGCTGCCAATTCTGGGCAGAACGACCCGTCCCCCTGCTCCAGCAACGACCGCGGCCGTCATGCCGCCTGTGACGGACGGGCGGCCCGGATGGCCTGCCAGACCGCCTGGGGCGTCGCTGGCATTTCCAGGTGGTGGACACCAAGGGCCGACAGAGCGTCGACCACCGCATTCATCACCGCCGCTGCCGCGCCGATCGTTCCGGCTTCGCCACACCCTTTGACGCCCAAAGGATTGTGGGTGCACAAGGCCTCTTCATGGTACTTCACCGCGAAAAACGGTAGATCGTCGGCGCGCGGCATGCAGTAGTCGTTGTAGGTGCCAGTCACGAGTTGTCCGGAGCGGGCATCGTAGACGCAGTTCTCCATCAGCGCCTGGCCGATACCCTGGACCAGCCCGCCGTGCACCTGTCCCTCCACGATCATCGGATTGACGACCCGACCAAAGTCGTCCGCGCAGACAAACTTGACGATCTCAGACACACCAGTCTCCGGATCAATCTCGATCTCGCACACCTGGCAGCCATTTGGAAACGTGAAGTTCTTCGGGTCGTAGAATGCTTGCTCGTCTAGCCCAGGTTCCAACTCCTCCAATGGAAACTTGTGCGGCACATAGGCCGACAGGGCGATCTCGCCGATAGTAAGGCTCTTGTCGGTACCGGCGACCGTGAAGCTCCCGTCCTTCACCTCAATATCGGCTTCGGAAGCCTCCAACATGTGGGCGGCAATCTTCTTGGCCTTGGTTTCCACCTTGTCCATGGCCCGGGCGATCGCCGAACCACCAACGGCAAGCGAGCGTGACCCATAGGTCCCCATGCCGAATGGAACCTTGCTGGTGTCCCCGTGCACGATTTCAACCGAGTCGACCGGAATGCCGAACCGATCAGCGACCAGCTGGGCAAAGGTGGTCTCGTGACCCTGGCCGTGGCTATGCGAGCCGGTGAACAGGGTCACGCTGCCGGTGGGATGGAAGCGCACTTCCGCCGATTCATAAAGGCCGGCGCGGGCGCCGAGTGCGCCCGCAACATTGGATGGCGCGATTCCGCAGGCTTCGATGTAGGTCGAGAACCCGATGCCGCGCAGCTTGCCGCGTTGGGCCGCCTCGGCGCGCCGGGCCGGGAAGCCGTCGTAATCGATCATCGGCAGTGCAAGATCGAGATTCCGATGGAAGTCGCCACTGTCGTACTGCAGCGCCACCGGTGTCTGATACGGCATGGCCGAGGCTGGCACCATGTTGCGCCGTCGCAACTCGACCCGGTCGATGCCGAGTTCGCGTGCCGCGTTGTCGACCAAGCGTTCGATCAGATAGCAGGCTTCTGGCCGACCGGCGCCACGATAGGCATCGACCGGTACGGTGTTGGTAAACACCGCCTTAACCTCGCAGTAGATTGCGGGTGTGGTGTATTGCCCGGCCAACAGCGTTGCATAGAGATAGGTTGGAATGGAGGTGGCAAAGGTGGACAAATAGGCGCCGAGATTGGCCACCGTCGACACGCGGAGGCCCAAGAACGTGCCATCCTGGTTGAGTGCCAGTTCGGCATGGGTGGAATGGTCTCGCCCCTGCGCATCGGACAGAAAGCTCTCGGACCGATCCGCCGTCCATTTGACCGGCCGACCGACTTTGCGGGCAGCCCAGGTGACGATGGCCTCTTCCGCGTAGTGGTAGATTTTCGAGCCGAAGCCGCCGCCCACATCGGGAGCCACCACACGTAGCTTGTGCTCGGGAATGCCGAGCACGAAGGCACCCATGAGCAGGCGGATGACGTGCGGGTTCTGGCTCGTGGTGATCAGCGTGTATTCGTCCGTGGCCCGGTCGAACTCGCCGATCGCCGCCCGCGGCTCCATCGCATTGGCCACCAGACGGTTGTTGACCAGGTCGAGTTTGGTCACATGCGCGGCCCGAGCGAAGGCGGCATCGGTGGCGGCCTGGTCGCCCAAGTGCCAGTCATAGCACAGATTGCCCGGAGCGTCGCCATGCACCTGCGGTGCATTGGGCGCCTGGGCTGCCACGGCATCGACGACCGCCGGCATTTCTTCGTAGTCGACCTCGATGAGTTCGGCGGCATCGCGCGCCTGGGCACGGCTCTCGGCAATGACGACAGCGATCTGATCACCGACATGCAACACTTTGTCGATGACGATCGGAGGGTGCGCCGGTTCGTTCATGGGCGAACCGTCCTTGTTGTGGATCAGCCAGCCACACGGGAGCCCCTTGACGCCATCGGCCGCCATGTCGGCACCGGTGAAGACCGCGACGACGCCAGGAGCCGCCGTGGCAGCGGCCACATCGATCGATTTCACCCGCGCATGCGCGAACGGGGACCGCAGAATGTGGGCGTGGGTCTGACCCGGCCGGTCGATGTCGTCGGTGTAGGTGCCGCGGCCGGTCAAGAATCGGAAATCTTCACGTCGCTTGACAGATGCACCGATCCCGTCTGCTTTGGTCATATCGAGTTTCCTCCCGTCGGAGACCTTGGGACCATTGACGGTCCATGGATCGCACCGGTTGGCCCGGCTTAAATGTAGATTATTCCGCTGCCGGAACGACCGGAGGACGCATTGCCTCGGCGCCCGCCAGAACCGCCTTGACGATGTTGTGGTAACCCGTGCAGCGGCACAGATTGCCTTCCAAGCCGACCCGCACGTCACGCTCCGTCGGAGCCGGGTTGGTCTTGACCAGGTCGATGGCGCTCATCACCATGCCCGGCGTACAGAAACCACACTGCAAGGCATGGTGCTCCCGGAATGCCGCCTGCATGGGATGTAACGTGCCGTCGGCCGCAGCCAAACCCTCGATCGTGGTCACCGACGCACCGTCGGCCTGGACTGCGAACACTGTGCAGGCTTTCACCGATCGGCCGTCGAGGTGGACCACGCAGGCGCCGCACTGGCTTGTATCGCAGCCCACATGCGTTCCGGTGAGACCAAGGTGCTCGCGCAACATCTGCACTAGAAGCGTACGCGGTTCGACCGATCGGGTCACCGAACGGCCGTTCACCGTTAAGGTGACGGATACCGACATGGCGTGTTTCCTCCCTTGATTGCGATGCTTGTTGTGTACGCCCGACCAACGCGGCCAGACCGGTTTCAGGCCAAGGCGGCCAAGGCCACCGCCAGCGCCGCCACGGCCGCCGCCCAGGGCAACCAGGCCGGCCATGCGGCCGAAGCCGCCTCAGTCGGCGGCTCAGATTCCACAGGCACTGCTTCTGCCGGTTCGCCGCCGACTTGTTCACAGAACTTGCCAAAGAAATCATCGGCCATCTTTCGTGCCGTGGATTCGATCAAACGCGAGCCGATCTGCACGAGTTTGCCACCGACCTGCGCATCCACCACATACGACAGGGTCGTGGCCGTGGTTGTCTCCGCCACAAGCGTCACCTTGGCATCGCCCTTGGCAAAACCGGCAACACCGCCACTGCCTTCGCCGACGATCCGGTAGCTTTCCGGCGGTTGCAGGTCAACCAAGCGAACCTTGCCACTGAACCGAGCATTGACCGGTCCCACCTTCGCCCGCACCGTGGCCGTGAAGTCGGTGTCCGACACCTTCTCGATGGATTCGCAACCGGGAATGCATGATCCGAGTATTTCGGGATCGTTCAGTGCCGCCCAGATTTTCTCTCGCGGTGCCGGAATCCTATAGCTGCCCGCCAGTTCCATGGGCCTGCTCCTCCCTCCGCTCGATTAGGCGCTTCTTACTCGGACCGACCGCCGGACGCCCCTGACCAGCCAAGAATGTCTTCGGCACCCTGATATGGCAAGGGTTTCTCGGGACCCACCCCACGATCACAACTCGCCGAAACCGCTTCTAGGAATGCGCACATCCCGGTGCACCGAGACACTCAGCAACAAGCCGCAAGCGGTCAGCAGGGTCAGCATGGCCGTGCCACCGTAAGACACCAGCGGCATGGGGATGCCCACGACCGGGATCACCCCCATGACCATGGCGACATTGACGAAGACGTAAAGGAAGATGGTGGTCGTCACCCCAACGCCGACCAATCGCCCAAAGTGGTTCCGGGAACTCAGTGTTATGACCAAGCCGTAAATGAAGACGATCAGATATAGAAAAACCATAACAAGAGCGCCCAAAAATCCGAACTCCTCTGCCAAGACAACAAAAATAAAGTCCGTGTGTTTTTCAGGTAAGAACATGAGTTGACTCTGCGAACCTTTTAGAAAACCCTTGCCAAAAAGGCCACCGGAGCCAAGCGCGATCTTCGACTGGATAATATTGTAGCCCGCACCAAGTGGGTCGCGCTCCGGGTCCAGAAACGTGAATACGCGCTGCTTCTGATAGTCGTGCAGAAGCTCCCAGCCAACCGGGATCATGGCCAGTGCAGCGACAATCGCCACTGCGAACTTCCATAACCGCACACCCGCAGCGAAGAAGATTGCGACCGCCCCAAGCAGAAGCAAAAGAGCCGTACCCAGATTCGGCTGCAGCAATACGAGAACCACCGGCAGCACGGTCAGAAGAACAGGCGGAATCAGCACCAGGGGTTTGCCGATCTGATCCAGTGTCATGCTGTGGAAGTACCGCGCTAAGGCCAGGACCAAGGCCAGTTTCATCAGTTCCGACGGCTGCAAAACGAAGACGCCGAAATCGATCCAACGCTGCGCCCCCATGCCGACCTGCCCGGCCACCTCCACGCCGACAAGCAGGACGAGGGCCGCGAAGTAAATCGCGAAGGCAAAGCGCAACCAGAGTCGGATGTCGATCATGGCCATCGCGACCATGATGACGAGTCCGGGAACGAAACGAATCAGTTGTCGCACCGCCCAAGGTTGCCAGCTACCGCCGGCGGCCGAGTAGAGCAGAGCAATGCCCATGGCCGTAATGGCACAAACCACGAACACCAAACCCCAGTTGAGCGACCGCAGTTTACCGCCGAAGGTGAGAACCGGACGCCGCGTCGCCAGATCGAGAGTCATGGTCACATGGGTCCATTCAAGCAGTCCGGCACAGCCGTACCGACCGGCTGCGACGGCGGATTTTATCCGATTCCCTGCTGGTTTGACAGCGGCGCACCCATATGATGCGTCGCTCCTGCAAGGGCGACGGGATTGGAGAGCTCCCCATGCCAAAGCGAACCTATACGCGCAAGGAGGTCAAGGGCCTGCTTGGAGCCTTGGAACGCCAATGCCGGGAAGCCATCGGTCTTGCTTCTACGGCGGAGAAGGAAGCGAGTAAGCACAGCTTCGCCGCCTATCGAGGCTTCCGCGACAAGGTCGGTGAGTTCCAGGCCCTGGTTATCCTGATCGAGGGACGACTGCGCAACTTGGCGGAAGGACGGGCCGATGATCTCCGCCAGGAATTCGAACGGCTGGACATCTTGATGCTGACCACACTGGTCCGCGCCAGCATGCGCTTCTTCTTCGTTCTCTCCGCCAACCCGATCCTGCCATTGGGAGCCCGCGAAGTTTTCGTTTCAGAGTTACGCAGCCTTCACGATGCCCACGAGAAGCTCCGCCGCCCCGACTATGCAGAGCGTCTGAGCCGCGATTTGGAGAACGAGCTGGAAATGGCCTCACAGATACTCGAAGAAATCATCGACAAAGCACCGAGCCTCATCCACTTCAGCCGCTAGCCACGGCGCGGACGGAAACCTCGGGCAACCCGGCGGGTTCGTGACCGGGCAACCGCCAGCCACTGTCCGGATGCCACAGCATCTCGAATTCCGCCGCCGGCATGGGCCGCGCCAGCAGGAAGCCCTGCATTTCGTGACAACCGTGACGACTTAGGAAGGCGATCTGATCCGATTCCTCAATGCCTTCGGCCACCACCTTCAGACCGAGTTTCTGGCCCATGGCGATGATGGTGGCGGCGATCGCGGCATCGTCGTCGTTGCTGGTCGCGTCGCTGATGAAAGATTGGTCCACCTTCAAGGCGGTGATCGGCAATCGGCGCAGGTATGACAACGAGGAGTAGCCGGTTCCAAAATCGTCCACGGCGATGTGCAGTCCAAGTCTTCGTAGCTCGCTCAGCGTCTCCTTCATGCTTTCGATGTTGCTCATCATAGCCGTCTCGGTCAGTTCCAGCTCCAAACAGGACGGACTAACGCCAGCCTCCACCAATAGATCACGGATGCGCTCGGCCAGGTCACCACTCGTTAATTGCCGAACCGAAACGTTCACTGCAACGGGCAAGACGGGAATGCCGCGCTGTCTCCAATCTCCCAACTGACGGATCACCGTCTTCAGCACCCAAGCGCCGATTACGTCAATCAAACCGGTTTCTTCAGCAACCGGAATGAATTTGGCTGGTGACACGAAGCCGCCATCCGGGCGACGCCAGCGGATCAGCGCCTCGGCGCCAACCGGACGCATGGTGGCGAGGTTGACCTTTGGCTGGAAGTAGACGAGGAACTGCTCTTCTTCGACCGCCTCGCGCAGCTTGTGTTCCAAATCGAGGCGGGCGACTGCTTCCTCGTTCATCTCAGGCATGAAATAGCGATACGTATTCCCCCCCGTTGTCTTGGCCGAATACATGGCCGTATCGGCGTGGCGCAGAAGGCCGGCAATGTCGGTTCCAGTTCCGACCCCGGAGCCGATGCTGATGCCGATGCTTGCCGTGATGAACAACTGGTGGTCATCGATGCCGATCGGCCGCGATAGGCCGGTCAAAATGGCGCCGGCGATCCGACCAACCTCCTGGGCATCGCGAATGTCTTCGACGATGACGAGGAACTCGTCGCCGCCGAGACGCCCGACCGTATCGGTTTCGCCCACGATTCCAAGTAATATTTCGGCAACGGATCGAAGCAGGCGATCGCCGGTCGGATGCCCCAGGCTATCGTTGATCAACTTGAAGCGATCAAGATCGATGAACAGCACGCCGACCTTGGAACCCTTCTGGCGCGTCAGGTTGAGTGCGTGGGCCAGACGGTCTTGCAGTAGCGTCCGGTTCGGCAAGCTGGTCAACGGATCGTGCGTTGCCATGTACATGAGCTGCTCTTCAAACTGCCGGCGTTCGGTGACATCCGTCAACGTCCCGGTGAGCCTGAGCGCCCGTCCGGACTCATCGCGCACCGCCAGCGCTTTGTCTTCAACCCATGACCAACTTCCGTCCCGCCGGCGCATGCGGTAAACGGGCTGGTACTCTTGCACCTCACCGACAATGAAGCGGTGCGCCAAGGTGCGACACCAGATCAGATCGTCGGGGTGTACCAGACTTTCCCACAGGCCGCGGGTCGCGTGGCCCAGCTCGGTTTCCGGGTAGCCGAGCGTGGCCCCGAATTCGGGCGACCACCAGAACCGGTTCGTCTCCAAATTCCAATCCCAAACGCCCGAGCGCGTCACCGTCACGGCCAGCTTGAGCCGCTCCTCGCTTTCCCGCAGGGCCGCCTCCGATTGTTTGCGTTCCGTGATGTCCTGGACAACGCAAATGAATGTCACTTGATCTCCGAGTCGCATCAGACTAATGCCAAAGGAAATCGGCACCGTCCGGCCATCCCGGCGCATCCCGGTCAGTTCCTGCCGGAAGCTGCGCCGCCCGTCGGCCTCGATCGGATCAACCGAACGCGCCAGCGCCACAAGAACGCGGCGGAGATCCGCCGGTGCCACGAGATCGGCAAAAGCCAACCCGGCAATTTGATCCGGACCATAACCGAAAATCACCTGGGCCGCCGTGTTCATGGTTTGAACGTTGTTATGCCGGTCGATGGTGATGATCCCGTCAGCCACGTTGTCCATAATGCCACTTAGGCGAGCCTCGCGTTCCCGTACCCGTTCCTCGGCTTCTTGATGGCGACGCAAACTGGCCCCCGACTGTTTCAAGAGATCGTTGATGGTGCGCGCCAGAAGACCCATTTCGTCGTCGTCGTGGCGTGGCGGCGTCTTCAGTAACTGCTCGTCAGGCCGCCATGGGTCGACACGCGCCAGGCTGTGCGTCATTTGCAGGAATGGTTTCGTAATCGAAACATAGAACATGACGACAAGGATGCCCGCAAGAGCGGCACTCCAGACCACGCCGGTGCCGATCAGGAGCGCCGACCGGCTGAGAAACTCGTTGGTAACCAGAAGATTGTCCAGCGCCAGGGTCATGACACCGACCGGTTGGTTGTGTCGCCGGATAATCAGGTCGATACGGTACACCCGGCTGGGATCTAGCACGCGGTCCGCCAACCATTTCAGGGCGCCGGTCGCCGCCGGCCGCTCTCGAAAAGCCAATTCGGCTCCAAAATCATCTTTGATTCGTGCCAGTTTCACCTGGGGAAACTCGAGCAGGCCCTGCAGCACCTGGGACGCCAATGCCCGATCGAAGGCATAGGCCGCCTCGGCCGCCGGTTCCTGAAGCGTCCGCAAAACTCGGCCAACGAATTCCTCGGTCTGTTTTTCTAGACGCAGATAATCGAAAAAAATCTGACCGAGTGACAGGCACATGCTGACGGCAAAGGTGAACAGGGCCGTATTGCGCGCCTGCTTGAAAGAGAGCCGCTTGTGGAACGGCAACCGGACGTCCCGGACCGGATCACCGGCCACCGGTCGTCTTAGGAGGGATTCACCGTTCTTCGCCATGCCGTCACACCGACCCCTTGCCTGCCCGATGCCCGTCGATCCGGTCCTACCGTCCCCGTCCGGTCGCCGCAATCCGTGTGGTGTCATCGCATCGGTTCGGCCGGCAAATCATGACGGAAAACCTCCGTGCTTTGGATTGCATTTTCATTTCACGCCCCCTCCTTCCCTTTCCCCTCGCTCACGGGCCGGGTGCCAAGGCGTGGGCTGCGTGTTGCCAAGGCCCCCCTGCCATCCTAAGCCATGGTCCGGGGCGTCGGACGGGTTTGAAGACCAAAGGGAATGGCATGATCAACCGAGACTTTGTACGGACGGTATCGCACCATGGCACCGACACGGTGGACCGTCTCGCGGCGTCCGTGGGACGCCTCATGGAAACGACGGTACGGCTCGGGATCACCGGTTTGCGGCGATCCGGCAAGACCGTTCTGGTGACGTCGTTGATCGACAACCTGTTGAAGGCTGGCCGGTTGCCACTGCTCGACGTTGTGGCGAGCGATCGTTTTCTGGCGGCCCGGCTGCGCGACCATCAGGACCAGACGGTACCCCGGTTCCGCTACGAGGAGCATCTCGCGGCGCTGTCCGCCGACAGACCGGAATGGCCGGCGCCAACCAAAGGGGTGAGTCAGATGCGCCTGACGATCCGCCTACGCCCAAGCGCGTTTCTTCGCCGCCGGCTCAGCCCCTTGGTGACGGTGAACCTCGATCTCGTGGATTATCCCGGCGAATGGCTTCTGGACCTGCCGATGCTGACTCAAGATTTTGTCACCTGGAGCGATGAGACCTTGGCGTTGGCGCGCCAACCGGAACGGGTGTCCATGGCCGGACCATGGCTCGACTGGCTCGCCAACACGGCCATCGATGGCGACGACGACGAAACAGTGGCGCGCCAAGGCCATGCACTCTACGTGGAGTACTTGGGCACCTGTCGCTCCTCGGACACCCACCTGAGCCTGTTGCAACCGGGCCGGTTCCTGGAGGCCGGTGATCTGGCCGGCGCGCCGGTCCTGACTTTCTGTCCGTTACCGGGCTCGCCCCATCGCCCGCGCCGTGGCAGCCTCCGATCCCTGATGGAGAGCCGCTTCGAGGCCTACAAACACCAGGTCGTCGGCCGCTTCTTTCGCGACCAATTCGCCCGTCTCGACCGACAAATCGTGCTCGTCGACGTCTTGTCATCCCTGTCGGCCGGCGCCGCGAGCCTTGGTGACCTGCGCCGTGCCATCACGACCTGTCTGGAGGCTTTCCGCTACGGCAGCGGAAGCTGGCTAGAACGCCTGGCCGGCCGGCGGATCGACCGCGTTCTGTTCGCCGCCACCAAAGCAGACCACATCGCCACCAGCCAACACGCCAATCTGCGCGCCACTCTGGACCAGCTGGTCGGTGATGCCAAGCGCGACGTCAAATTCGAGGGCGCCACCACCCAAGCCATGGCAATCGCCGCTCTCAAATGTACACGGACGGTCAAGACCGAGCACCAGGGCCGACAACTCGCCTGCGTGGAGGGTACGCCGGTCGGACG
>JANQJV010000341.1 GCA_028281465.1 Azospirillaceae bacterium
CCGACACACCACCCCTCGCGACGAGGATGGCTCTACTACCCATGGCCCGCATTGACGACAGGTTCGGTTTCGGCGCTCCGAAACAGGGCGGCCCGAGGACCGGTCCTTGTTTCGGGCCGTTGGTATAAAACGGCGACCGTGTCCCAGCGACCATGCAGCCGCCCGCCCCGTGCACCCACCCATCACATGGTGAGGAGCGATCAATCTTAGACCGATTCACCGCTGGTGACACATCGGGTGCACTCGCCGCGTTCCGCATCTGTGGTGGCGATCTGTACGCCCTGCGACACGGCTATGAATCGCTCGGCCGCATCCTGTCGGCGACACCAGAAGACCTTTGGCGTCACGACGAAATGATCCTGGGCGCCTTGTGTACGTATCTGGTCAAGCAAGGCCGGGCCGGACGGGCTCGCGCCCATCTGGACGACCCCACACTCGGGTTCGAGAAAACGGTCCTGTTCGATTTTTATGATCTGATCGTTTCGATCCACCTGGGCGATGTCTTGGACGATACCCGGCTGACGCACTGGATACAGCTCGAGCAGCGACTGCCGCTGGACGAGCCTCTGCGCGATGGTCTTTATTACAATTCAATGCTCATCATCCTGGTGCGGTTGAACCGACTGGGCGAGGCACAGACCATGGGACGCCGCGCTCTGGACAGGTATCGCGACGCTGGCCACGCCTATCTTGAGCATTTCATCCATTTACACTTGGCTGACCTGAACATCGTGCAGGGCCAACTTCGGACCGCCCGTCGCCATGTCGACACCGCCGAACACCTGCTGCGGCGGGACGGGCGGCGTTTCGGCAACGAGAGCGATCTGATCGCCATTCTGCGCCTCGCCCTGGATTACGAGACCGGACGGTTGGCCCACATCCCTGACCAAGCCGACACGCTGCGTGCGCGTCTGGTGACCGGCGATAGCTGGGCCGAGCTATTCCTGCAAGTGGCACGGATCGGCACCATGGCGACCTATTTCCTGGTTGGTCGCGGCGCGGCCCTGCAGTATCTGGAACGCTGCCAAGCCGACTATGGCCGGCGGCACGGCGCGGTTTCTCCGTCATTCCTGCTGATCGAAGCCGAGATCAACCGCCTCGACTGGCGCTGGGAGGCCAGCCAATGGGCCCGCACGGTGGCGACCCGAACGCCGCTACAAAGTGCCCTTGGCGCCGTTCTGCTCGACAACCTGCGGGGGCCGGTGGCGCCCGATCCGGAGACCGGTGTCGGCCTGGGGCAAGGCCCCCGGGCCGCCATCATCAGCGAATTACGGTTCGCTGCCGCCGCCCGCGCGGAGGGCCGGACCTCGGTGCAAAGGCGCCATGTGGAACGGGCTCTGTGGATCGCTGTGGAAGAAGGTCACATGGCACCGTTTCTGGAACATCGCGACACGGTTGCGCGGGTCTCGGCACGCCTCGCCTCCGGGCGGTTCGCCAAAGGACACCGTCAATTGGAGCGGATGGCCCGGCGTACCTGCGAAGCGGTGCGTCGGAGCTACCCGATTCCCGAGCAGCTCCGGGCCTGGGGCCTCGGCGCGCAACAGTTCCGAGTCCTGACAGCCCTGCGCTCCGGCGCAACCAATAAGCAGATTGCCCGCAGCCTGGGCATCAGCGAAGCCACGGTGAAGTACCACCTGGGGACTCTGTTCCGGCTGTTCGGCACACAACGTCGTGGTCAGTTAGTTGAGAAAATTGATGAAATTCTGAAATCGGCCGAAAACTAACCGTTTTTGCGCAATCCTGACCGTATTTCGCACTCAGAATTCCGTCGGTCCTCTGCCACCCTTTCGACAAGGAGGACATCGGTGCTGCCCTATCTCTTGCGTCGCACGCTTTCCCTGTTTTTCGTGCTGTTCGGGCTGGCGATCCTGATCTTCGTGATCGCCCGCATCGTTCCGGGCGACCCGGCGCGCATTGCGCTCGGACCGCTGGCAACCGCTCAACAGGTGGCGGAGCTGCGCGCGGACATGGGGTTGGACCAACCGTTCCTGGCGCAGCTCGGCACCTATCTTGCCGGCCTGGTCCAGGGAGATCTGGGCACGTCGCTCCTCACCAGCCGACCAGTGCTGGACGACATTTTGGCAGCCCTACCAGCGACGGTGGAATTGGCCCTGTTTACCATTCTGCTCCAGATCAGCCTTTCGATTCCGCTCGGGGTGCTCGCCGCCGTCTACCGCAACACCTGGGTCGACACGGTCACACGCGTGGTGTCCCTCATCGGCGTGGTCACCCCCGGCTTCGTACTCGCCATCATTTTGCAGCTCCTGGCCAGCTACACGGTCACGATTTTTCCGGTCACCGGACGAATCGATCCGTCGCTCGGTTTCGCCGCCGACGTGACCGGGCTGCTGCTGGTCGACGGATTGATCGCGGGACGCCTGGACGTGGTCGGGGACGCCCTGCGCCATCTGATCCTACCGTCCCTGTCCCTGGCCGCGGCCGGTATTGGTCAGGTCATGCGCATCACCCGAGCGGCCATGATCGAAGTGGCCGGGCGGGATTTCGTCGAAGCGGCCCGGGCCTACGGTATTCCGGAGCGCGTCGTCACCTTCCGCTACATGCTACGCGTCGCGGCCGTGGCGCCTTTGACCATCCTTGGGTTGGAGTTCGCCTCCCTGATCGGCAACGCGTTCATCGTGGAATTCGTATTCAGTTGGCCTGGCATCGCCAGCTACGGGGTGCGCACCATTCTGCAGAAAGACCTGAACGCGGTCATCGGCGTGGTTCTCGTTTCGGGCCTGTTCTTCGTCGTTGCCAATCTGATCATCGACATCCTGCTGGGATTCTTAGATCCGCGGCACCGTTTGCAATTGGGAGCACGGGATTGACGCCGCCTTCGTCCCTTTCCGATGCCAACGGACATCGGACCCTAACTGCCCGACAAATGGCCTGGTACCGGTTCAGCCGCAATCCGGCCGCCCTGATCGGTGCCGCCATCGTGGTGTCGGTGGTGATTGCCGCACTGTTCGCCCCGTGGCTGGCGCCATCGCCGGAGTCCGCCGGTTCGCTGGTGGATTTCCGCAACCGCCACAGCCCGCCCGATTGGGACAACTGGATGGGTACAGACAATGTCGGACGCGACATCTTCAGCCGCGTGCTGTTCGGCTACCAGGTGTCTCTGGGCATGGTCATCGGGGTGCTCGGTGTGGCGGTGCCCTTCGGCGTGCTACTCGGCCTGGTCGCCGGCTATTTCGGGGGGTGGGTCGAGACCGTGATCATGCGCTTCACCGACGTGATGCTGGCCCTGCCACCGCTTGCCATGGCGCTCGCCATCACCGCCGTGCTGTCGCCCAACATCGTCAACGCCATGATCGCCATCACGTTGTTGTGGTGGACCTGGCACACCCGGCTCATCTACCGGATCGTCAAGGCCCAGATGAACGAGGACTATGTGGAGGCGGCCAAGGTCGCCGGGGCCAGCCATACGCATATTCTGTTCCAGGAACTCCTGCCCAATTGCGTCGCGGCGGTGGCCGTCAAGGTGTCCCTGGATGCTGGCTTCGTCATCCTGTTTGGCGCCGCACTGTCGTTCCTCGGCCTCGGCGCGCAGCCACCGACGCCGGACCTGGGCACCATGGTCTCGACTGGCTCGGAATACTTGCCCGAGTTCTGGTGGCAGGCGCTTATGCCCGGTTTGGCCATCTTGTACGCCATCCTCGGCTTCAACCTGTTGGGCGACGGGTTGCGCGACATGCTGGACGTCGAGCTGTGAGCCAGCCCTTGCTCCAGGTCGCCGGCCTGACTATTGGATTCACCACGTACGGCCAGCGTCGGCGCGTACTGCACGACGTCTCGTTCCGCGTCCACGTCGGCGAGCGGGCGGCCCTGATCGGCCAATCCGGCTCGGGCAAGACGGTGACCATGCGTGCCATCATCGGCACTTTACCGATGCCGCCGGCCCATATTGATGCCGGCTCCATCCGGTATGATGGTCGTTCGCTGCTTGATCTCACCAAGGCCGAGCGCAACCGACTCAAGGGCACCGGCATCTCGATCGTGCTACAGGACCCGCTCCTGTCGTTCAACCCGGTGCTCACCATTGGCCGACAAATGGACGATATCGTCCATTTTGCCGATCTACGTCAGGGCCGCAGCCGCAGCGGCACCGACCGGCGGGCCTTGATTCTGGAGACACTGGCCAAGGTACAGCTTGTCGACGGTACCCGCATCCTCGACGCCTATCCCATGATGTTGTCGGGTGGCATGCGCCAACGCGTGCTGATCGGTATGGCCCTGCTCAACCGGCCGCGCCTGCTGATCGCCGACGAACCCGGCACGGCGCTGGACGTGACGACACAGGCCGAGATTCTGGCCCTGCTCAACCGGCTGGTCACCGAAGACGGCCTCTCACTGCTGTTGATCACGCACAACCTGGGCGTTGTGCGCGAAATGGCCGACCACGTCCATGTCATGGAGCACGGCCGCATCGTCGAGGCCGGGCCGCGCGACGCCATCTTCACCCGCCACAGCCACCCGTACACCAGACGGCTCATGGCAGCGGTGCCACCCTTGTATGGTGAGGCCGTGCGGACAACGCAGAACCACCGCGACGGTCCGGCACTGATTGCGCTCGATGGTGTCTGCAAGGATTTCATGCTGCGCGGCGGCCTGTTCAACCGCATCACCAGTCGTTACCGCGCGGTTGCCGATGTGACGTTGCGCATCCAACCCGGCGATATTTTCGGCATTGCCGGCGAATCCGGGTCGGGCAAGACCACGCTGGCCAAGCTCCTGCTCGGCCTCACCCGCGCCAGCGCCGGCAGTATCCGCATCGACGGGCGCGATCTCAAGGAATTCGCCGGGACAGAGGCATTCCGCCGTCTCATCCAGATCGTCTACCAGAACCCGGGGTCGTCGCTGAACCCGCGTCGTACAGTGGCGCAACAGCTCGCCGTACCCCTCCGATTCACCGGGCATGAAGGGACGGCCATCCCACAGCGGGTGGCCGCCCTGCTGGAGATGGTCGATCTGCCCCGAACTTACGCCTCCATGTACCCGCACGAGCTGTCCGGCGGCCAGAAACAGCGCGTGGCAATTGCCCGGGCGCTCTCCGTCAACCCGCGCATCCTGGTGCTGGACGAACCGACCTCAGCGCTGGACGTCCTGGTGCAGGCAACCGTGATTGACCTGCTGCACCGACTGCGCACCGAGCTGGACCTGACCTTCCTATTCATCTCCCACGACCTGAGCTTGATGCGCAATTTCTGCAACCGCGTCGCCGTCATGCTGCGCGGCCAAGTGTGTGAGCAGGGGCCGACGGCGGAGGTCTTCGCCCGGCCGAAACACCCGTACACCCGAGCCTTGTTGAGCGCCATCCCGGTGCTCAGCGAAGCCGAGGCGGCCCTCAAGCCGCAGGTAACCCAGGCTGAACGCGACGCCGTGCTGGCCACGACGACCGCGCTCATCCCTGCAGACGGCAATCCCCAAGACCGCAATGCATGAGGAGGCCATGTTCAGGATAGGCATCGACGTCGGCGGCACCAACACCGATGCGGTGGTCATGCACGGCGGACACATCCTCGCCGGCGTCAAAACCCCAACCACGGAAGACGTGATGGGCGGGGTGGTGGAAAGCCTCACCAAAGCGTTGAAGGAGTCCACCGTTCCGAAGGACGACGTACGCGCCGTGATGATCGGCACCACGCATTTCACCAATGCCGTGGTCGAACGCCGCCACTTGGCACGGACGGCCGCCGTCCGGCTTTGCTTGCCGGCGGCCCAATGTCTACCGCCCATGGTCGATTGGCCGGACGATATCCGCGACGCCGTGGGCGGTCACGGCTGGATGGCCAAAGGGGGGCACGAGTTCGATGGCCGGGAGATCTCCGCCCTGGACGCCGACGAGCTGGACCGCATCGCCGGCGAAATCGCCGCTGCGGGCATCGAAACGGTTGCGTTGTGCTCGGTGTTCAGCCCGGTCAACGACGCCATGGAGCGTCGAGCCATGGCGCACATGAAAACGCGCCTGCCCAACGCCGACTTTACCCTGTCGAGCGAGATCGGCCGACTCGGCATCCTGGAGCGCGAGAATGCCGCGATCATGAACGCGTCGCTGCGGGCCCTGTCGGCGCGCACGGTGGGGGCATTCGCCAAGGCCCTGGACTCGGTGCAGTTGGACTGTCCGTACTTCATCACGCAAAACGACGGCACCCTGATGAGCCGGGCCTTCGTTCAAGCCTATCCGGTGCTGACCTTCGCCAGCGGTCCGACCAACTCCATGCGCGGTGCGGCTTTCCTGTCCGGCCAGACCGACGCCATCGTTGCCGACATCGGCGGCACGTCGACCGATGTCGGTGCGCTCGTCAAGGGCTTCCCACGTCCGGCCAGCACGACCGTCGATGTCGGCGGCGTGCGCACCAACTTCCGCATGCCCGATGTCCATTCCATCGCGCTGGGCGGCGGCACCATCGTCGTGGAAGACAACGGAACCATGCGGGTGGGGCCGCGTTCGGTCGGCTACCGCCTGTTCGAACAAGCCCTGGTGTTCGGCGGCGGCACCCTGACGACAACCGATATGGCGGTCGGCCTGGGTCTCGTCGATATTGGCGATCCAGCACCCGCCCAAGCCTTGGGTGCCGACCGGCTGGCCGCCATCAAAGCGCGCACCGATGCCATGATCGCCAACGCCGTGGAGCGCATGCGCGTGTCCCCGGCGCCGATCCCGGTGTTGGCGGTCGGCGGCGGCTCGATCCTTGTGCCGGAGCGGGTCTGCGGTCTGCCGGTCATCCGGCCCGAGCATTTCTCCGTCGCCAATGCCGTGGGCGCGGCCATCGGGCAGATCAGCGGCGAGGTCGACCGCATCTTCGCCCTCACGTCGATCGGCCGCGAGGAAGCCTTGGCAATGGCCCGAGCCGAGGCCACAGACAAGGCGACCGCCGCTGGGGCCCGTCCCGACAGCATCGAGGTGCTCGATCAGGAAGACGTGCCCTTGGCCTATTTGCCGGGTAACGCGACGCGCGTGCGCGTCAAGGTGGTGGGGGATCTGGATGACTGAGCTGCGCGAGGTCACCCTGGGCGATCTGGATGCCATTGAGATCGGTGCGGCGATCCTGGGCACAGGCGGGGGCGGCAATCCCTACATCGGCAAGTTGCGCTGCCGGGAGGAACTGCGCAAAGGCCGCCGCATCCCGGTGATCCCGCTCGACGACCTGGCCGATGACGCGTTGGTGGTGTCGCTCGGTGGCATCGGTGCACCGGTGGTCGGCGTGGAGAAGATCGAGCAGGGCGAGGAGTGCCTGCGCGCCCTGCAGGCGCTGGAGGCGGAGCTGGGCTGCCAGATCGATGCGCTGATCGCCACCGAGATCGGCGGTGCCAACGCCATGGAACCCATGCTCACCGCCGCCCAGGCGGGATTGCCTGTGGTGGACGGCGACGGCATGGGACGGGCGTTCCCGGAGATGCAGATGTGCACCTGGTCGATCTACGGGCACCGCTCCACACCGGCCGCCATGGCGGATGAGAAGGGCAGCATCGTCGTCCTGCGCCACACTCCGAACGAGGTGTGGCTGGAACGCCTGGCGCGCGCCAATGTGGTGGTCATGGGGGCGGCCGCCGGCATCGCGCTTGCGCCCATGCGGGGCGATTTCGTGCGCAAGGCCTCGATCCCCCACACGCTGAGCCAGGCCCATGCCCTGGGAAATGCGGTGCTGCGGGCACAGGCCAACCATGCCGACCCGGTCCAGACGGTGATCGACCAGGAACGCGGGCGACTTCTGATGACCGCCAAGATCGTCGACCTGGAACGCCACCTCAAGGGCGGCTTTGCCATCGGCCACATTGCCCTGGAGGGGTTCGGCGAAAACCGAGGCGAACATGGCCGCATCGACTTGCAGAACGAGTTCCTGGTGTTCCGGCGCGACGGCGCCGTCGAGGTCTGCGTGCCCGATCTGATTGTCGTGCTTGAGGCCGATACCGGGCTGCCGATCACGACGGAAATGCTGCGTTATGGTCAACGCATCGCCGTGCTGGCCCTGCCGTGCCACGACCTGTTGCGAACGCCCGAGGCACTGGCGGTGATCGGCCCGGCCGCCTTCGGCTATCCCGACATCGCCTATTGCCCCCTGGCCACCGTGGCCGAGTCCCACGCGGCGGGTCCGGGCGGGGAGACGCTGGCATGACACCGACGTTGACGACGATCACGCTGGCCGACATGGCGGCCATCGCGCGCGGTGGCGCGTTCCTCGGGACTGGCGGTGGCGGCGACCCGACCATCGGACGGCTCATGGCCGAACACGCTCTGGCGGCCCATGGCCCGGTACCGGTGATCGATGTGGACATGCTGGACGACTCGGCCCTGGTCGTGCCCGTAGCCATGATGGGCGCACCGACCGTGATGCTGGAAAAACTGCCGCGCGGTGATGAAGCGCAGGTCGCACTCGCCACTCTTGAGCGCGTGCTCGGACGAAAGGCCGATGCCGTCTTGTGCATCGAGGCGGGTGGCCTGAATTCGACCATCCCAATCGCCGTCGCCGCCACCTGCCGGCTGCCGCTGGTCGACGGCGACGGCATGGGCCGAGCCTTCCCGGAGCTGCAGATGGTCTCCATGACCATGGCCGACATCCACGCCTGCCCCATGGCCATGGCGGACGAAAAAGGCAATGCCGTGGTCTTGAACGCCATCGACAACCTGGCCACGGAGAAATTGGCCCGGGCGATCACGGTGGAGATGGGCGGCAGCGCCCTGATCGCCCTCTATCCCATGCGCGGGTCGGAGGCCAAACGGGCGGTTCTGCGCGGATCGCTCAGCCTGATCCACCGCATCGGCCATCTCATCGCCGAGGAACGAACCGGCAACCGCCATCCGGCCGACCGCCTGGAGGCGGAACTAAGCGGTCGACGCCTATTCGAAGGCCGGGTCGTCGACGTCGAGCGGCGAACCGAGGGCGGTTTCGCCCGCGGCACGGCCCAGCTTACCGGCCTGAACCGTGATGACGGCCGGTGCCTCACGGTTCGCTTCCAAAACGAGTTTCTGGTGGCCGAGACAGCGGACGGCACACCGGTCGCCCTAACCCCCGACCTGATCTGTCTCTTGGACCTGGAGACGGCCGAGCCGATCACCACCGAACAGGTGCGCTACGGCTTTCGGGTCATCGTCTTCGGCCTGCCCTGCGACCCGAGCTGGCGCAGCCCGCGCGGCCTTGACCTGGTCGGCCCTGGCGCCTTCGGCTATGCCCACGCCTACCGGCCGCTCGGCGCCCCGGCCTGACCGCCCGCCCCCACGCCCTTCACCCACGACCAAGGAGGACCGCATGCAACGAGGAAACAGGGCCTTGCACGGCACCGTGCTGGCCGGCTGCGTGGCCGCCGTCGCTTCGGTGGCGACACCGTTAGCGGCGCAGACCGTCGTCACCGTCAACGCCACACAGATTTTCGGCACCATCGATCCCGCCAAGATCAACGACTACACGGAATACATGGCCGGCGTGAATCTCTACGAGGCGCTGACCACAGTCGACGGCGACGGCGCCATCCAACCCCTGCTGGCCGAGAGTTGGACGGTGTCGGAAGACACCCTGACCTACACCTTCACGCTGAAGCAGGGCGTTACCTTCCAGGACGGCTCGCCGGTCGAGGCCAAGGACGTGGTCTACTCGGTCGAGCGGTTGTTGGCGATCAACCAAGGCCCGTCCTACCTGTTTGAAGGGGTTCTCGGGGATGGCGCCGTGACGGCGCTGGACGAGCGCACGGTCGAGTTCGCTTTGAACGACGTGTTCACGCCGTTCCTGACCATGACGCCGATCCTGTTCGTGCTGAACAGCGATGTGGCCGAAGCCAACGCCACCGCGGACGACCCTTGGGCCGAGACCTTTGTGGCCAATACCGCCATCGGCGCCGGCGCCTACCGGCTCGATAGCTGGTCGCGCGGTGCCACCATGGTGATGAAGAAGGTCGACGGCTATCACCTGGGCTGGGACGACCAGGCGATCGACGAGCTGCGTTTCGTCGTCACCAACGAAGAGGCCACGGTGAAGGCCCTAGCAGCCGCCGGAACCCTGTCCATGTCCAGCGACTCCCAAGCACAGGAAACCTATGACTCGATCGGCCGGCTGCCCGATTACCGGATCGTTACGTATCCGACGGCAACCAATTTTTACTTCAAGCTGAACAATCAGCGCCCGCCCACCGACGACGTCAACATCCGGCGCGCGCTCGCCTATGCCACCGACTACGATACCATCCGCGAGGTGCTGCTGCCGGGCGAACCGCTGGCCGGTCCCATGCCACCGGTGTTCGCCGATGCCTACCTGGACTCGCTGGAGGCGCCGGTGTTCGACCTGGAGCGGGCCCGCGCGCTGGTTGAGGCAAGCGTTTATGCGGGGCAAGGTCCGATCGATATCGAAATGATGTATGTGGCCGGCCTGGCTTTCGAAGAGGAGATCGCCCTTCTGATGAAGTCGATCCTCGACACCATCGGCTTCAACACCATCCTTAAGCCGGAACCCTGGAACCGCATGACCGAATTGGCAAGCGCCATCGAAACCACGCCGGCCATGACCCAGGTGTTCTATGGAGCGACCTATCCGTCGCCGGACAGTTTCTTCTTCACCCAGTACCACAGCCGGGCCCAAGGCACCTGGGCCTCCATGGAATGGATACTCGACCCCGAGGTCGATGCCCTGATCGACCAGGCCCGCGGCACCGCCGACATCGCGGAACAAAACGAAATCTACAAAGCCCTGCAACGCAAATTGGTGGACGACCAGGTGGCCGTGTTCCTGCTGACCCAACGCAGCCAGCAGGCCTTCCATCGTTGCCTGCAGGGCTTCACATGGGTGCCCATGCAGAGCTTCGAGTTCAACTTCCACACCATGAAATGGGTGTGTGATTGATCGGCGCGGCGGCGGGGCCGGCTGTGCGCCGGCCTCCTTGAAACCTCTGCCTCGAGGGTGCAGACGGACCGAATCATCCGGTCTCCGGCGGCCCGTTTCATCGAACAACGGGACTGGGCCAAAGGCGCCGCGGACCTTCCGGGCGCCATTGGCCGTTCCACTTCGAAATGTCGCAATTCCCCGCTTGCATTGCGCGAGCTCGGCTTGCCATGGTTGGCCCCATGAGAGTGGAGGACCTTGCCCCAGGCGCGGGGAGCACGGCCGTCCCATCTGGCCGTGTGCTTGCCGTCCTGGGCCCGACCAACACCGGCAAGACCTATTTCGCCATTGAACGGATGCTGGGTCACGCCTCCGGCATGATCGGCTTTCCGCTGCGTCTGCTGGCTCGCGAGAACTACGACCGCATTGCGGTGGCGCGCGGCCGGGATGCGGTGGCGCTGATCACTGGCGAAGAGATGATTGTGCCGCAAGCCCCGCGCTACTTCGTGTGCACGGTCGAGGCCATGCCGGTGGACCGGCCGGTGGCCTTTCTGGCCGTCGACGAGATTCAGCTGTGCGCCGATGCCGAGCGCGGCCACATCTTCACCGACCGGTTGTTGCATGCCCGCGGCCAGGCCGAGACACTTTTTCTCGGATCCGAAACGATTGCGTCGCTGATTAAGAAACTGGTTCCGCGGGTTGAGGTGGTGACGCGACCGCGCTTCTCCTCGCTCAGCTATGCCGGACACCGCAAACTGACCCGGCTGCCGCCACGCGCCGCTGTGGTCGCCTTCTCGGCCACGGATGTTTATGCCATGGCGGAGCTGATTCGCCGTCACCGCGGCGGTACCGCGGTCGTGCTGGGCGCTCTTTCGCCGCGCACCCGCAACGCCCAGGTCGATTTGTATCAGTCGGGCGATGTGGAATACCTGGTGGCGACCGACGCCATCGGGATGGGTCTCAATCTCGATATCGATCACGTCGCCTTCGCGCGGCTCAGCAAATTCGACGGTCACGCACCGCGCCGGCTCACTGCCCAGGAAATCGGCCAGATCGGCGGACGCGCCGGCCGCCATCGCAGCGACGGCACCTTCGGCACCACGGGCGACGTCAACGGCATCGACGACGCAATCGTGGAAGCCGTGGAGACCCACAGCTTCGACCGGTTGAAGATGCTGCGCTGGCGAAACAGCGACTTGGAATTCTACACGATCCGCGCGCTGCTGCGCACGCTGGACGCACGCCCCACACGGCCCGAATTGCAGCGTGTGCGCGAGGCGGACGATCATTTGGCGCTGGCCGCGTTGGCCCGCGAGGATACCATCCAGGCACGCGCCCGCGGCCGTGAAGCGGTGTCGCTCTTGTGGGATGTGTGCCGCATTCCCGATTTCCGCAAGGTGCTGTCGGATGCCCATACCCGCCTGCTTGGCCAGATCTATCAGTACCTGTCGGCGCCGGCCGCCCGCCTGCCGACCGACTGGGTGGCCACCCAGGTGGCGCGGCTTGACCGGACAGAGGGCGACATCGACGCCCTGATCACACGGATCGCCCATGTGCGCACCTGGACCTACGTCTCCCACCGACCCGGATGGCTGACCGACGCCCGGCACTGGCGCGATCGCACCCGTGCCATCGAGGACAAGCTGTCGGACGCTTTGCACGAGCGGCTGACACAGCGCTTCGTCGATCGGCGCTCCGCCAGCCTGGTGAAGTCCCTGCGCAGTGGCAACGCCCTGGTGGCGGCGGTCGACCGCGCTGGCGACGTCTTGGTCGAGGGACATCCCGTCGGCCACCTGGATGGATTCCGGTTCATTCCCGACCAGGGCGACCGGAACGAAAGCCGGCGGACGCTCGACAGCGCCGTGCGCCGCGCGCTCGGCGGCGAACTGGCCACCCGGGTCACGCGGCTGGAACAGGCGGACGACAGCGCCCTGCACCTGGGCGACGATGGCACCATCGCATGGGATGGTGCCATCGTCGCCCGTTTGAGATCGGGGCCCGAACCCTTGTCGCCACGCCCGGAGCTGGTCGCCGACGAGTTCGACCCCCGTCTCAAGGACCGCCTGCACCGGCGTCTCGATGCGTGGCTGCGGCGCGAGCTCGTCACCCGGCTATCCTTGCTGGCCGCTCTGGGCGACGACAGTTTGACCGGTGCCGTGCGCGGCATCGCCTTCCATCTCCGCGAAGGCTTGGGATCGGCCCCGCGCGCGGCGGTGAACGCGTTGGTCGCCGGACTCACCGCGCAGGACCGGGCTCGCTTGCGCGGGCTCGGCATCTGTATTGGACGAGGTCACATTTTCATGCCGGCCATGGTGAAACCGAGAGCGGTGGTGCTGCGCGGCCTGCTTTGGTGCGTACACCGGCAATTCGCCGGCCCGCCGGCTATCCCACCCGCCGGCCGGGTTTCGGTACCGCCAGCCGCCGGGGTGCCCGCACAGTTCTATGCGGCCGTCGGCTATCCGGTGACAGGACGGCGGGCGGTGCGGGTCGACATGTTGGAGCGGCTCGACCGCGACTTACGCCGGATGGGACCCACGCTGATTGCCAGCGACGTGGCCAGCCTGGCCTCCCGGATCGGGTGTCCGGTCGCCGAGGTGCCGGAGATCGTCGCAGCCTGTGGCTACCGCAGCGTGGTCGGGAATGACGGAGCCATCACGGTGAAGCCGCGCCGACAGCGCAGTCGACCGGCAACGCCGCGCCGGCCGGTGGATGTCGACATGCCGTTCGCCAAACTACAGCAGCTCAAAGTGGCACCATGAATCGTCGCTCCTCGGAAAGCCACGGCACCGGTGCGGCCAGCGCCGGGACGGCCGTAGGAATGCGGTTGGACAAATGGCTGGTTTATGCGCGTTTCTTGAAGACGCGCAGCCAAGCAGCCGCGCTCTGTTCGGGCGGACGCATTCGGTGTCGGGGCCAACGCATCGCCAAACCGGATCACGCCATCCGGCCCGGCGACGTGCTGACCTTTCCCCTGGGCCGCCACATCCGCGTGATAAAGGTCCTGGGCCTTGGCCAATGCCGCGGGACGCCGGCCGAGGCACGCAGCTTGTATGAAGACCTGGAGCCACCATCCGCAGAGACCGCTCTGCCGGTGGCGGCGAATCCAGCCGGTCGACAACGCTGACGCGGACACACGCGTCCACGGACTGCCGCACGCGCCGCTGTAAGAACCGAAGTCATTGTCATAAAATTGAAATTTAAATGCCACTGACATGTAGGATTTTGGCAGCGCGTGCCGAAATGCTCTGGTAGACTCAAGGTATGGAATTTGATGAGCACCGTCCCCAGGGACAATCCGCCCAAGCGGTGCGGCGACGCGCCGAACAGGTGGTCCGTGGCTATAGCGCTCTGGAACATGCCGAGCGCCTAGTGGCCCAACCCCCCTTGTCTGATTTCGATGACGAAACGATCACCTTGACAACCCAACGCCTGAAACTCGACCAGGCACGTCATCGTTTAGCGTGCGCCAAACTCCTGATCGGCGGCTGACGAGGTCGACTTTCGACACCTCCTTCGGCCCGATTCACCCGCCTCGAAACGCCGACACGGCGGTGAAGGCCTTGGTTTTCCGGCACTCGACGGCGTATGGTCGAGACACTGTCGGGTCCGAAGGCTTCCATGGAAATCTATCTGCCGATCGCGGAGATGACCGTGAACCCACTGCTCATCTTGGGCATGGGGTCGGTCGTCGGTTTCCTCTCCGGGCTGTTTGGCGTCGGTGGTGGCTTCATGATGACACCGCTGTTGATCTTCATCGGCGTGCCACCCGCGGTTGCCGTCGCCACCCAGGCCAATCAGTTGGTTGCGGCGAGTGTTTCCGGAGCTCTCGCACATTGGCGGCGCAACAACATCGACGTCAAGATCGGCGTGGTAATGCTGGTCGGCGGCGGTTTGGGCAGCGCCATCGGTGTTTGGCTATTTCAATTGTTGCTGAAACTCGGCCAGATCGATACTGCAGTTTCCATCCTCTACGTGCTGCTCCTCGGATTCGTTGGCGGCAGCATGTTCTTGGAGAGTGCCATTGCCGTTCTGCGACGGCGACGTCCCGCCAGCCGATCGCGCCGAAACACCCATCTTTGGATTCATGGCCTGCCGTGGAAGATGCGGTTCCGGCGCTCGCGCCTCTACATCAGCTCGCTCGTGCCGGCCGGTATTGGATTTATTGGCGGCATTCTCGTCTCGGTTATGGGCATTGGCGGTGGGTTCATTTTGGTGCCGGCCATGATCTATCTCTTGGGCATGCCGACCGCCTTGGTGGCCGGAACATCCCTGTTCCAGATCATCTTCACCACGGCCGCCGCCACCCTGATGCAGGCGGTAACCAATCGAACGGTGGACGTGCTTCTGGCCATGCTGCTGCTGGTCGGCGGCGTGGTCGGCGCCCAATTCGGTACCCGTGTCAGTGGTCGACTGCGCGGCGCTTGGTCGCGTATGGCTTTGTCCGCGCTGGTTGTTGCTGTTGCGGTCCGACTTGCCGTCGACCTGGTGGCCGAGCCGGCCGAGCGGTACTCGCTGGACCTGCCGGTGACGCGATGAACCACCCAACCACCTTGCCCGTCCGCTCAGGTCGGCGGCCGGATCGAACCGCGGCCATAGCGGTTTTGATCGCCGTGGCCATGGTCACCCTCGGCGCGCTCGCCCCCATACTCGGATCGGCCCAATCGCTGGAAGCGGACTTGTCCGATCACTGGATTGCCATAACCACGGGCTTCACCGGCACCGACGTGGTCCTATTCGGCGCGGCCGACCGGCGTGGCGACATCGCCGTGGTCGTGACCGGACCGCGCGGTTCGGTGACGGTGCGACGCAAAGACCAGCATGCCGGCATATGGATCAATGCGGCCCATATGCGCTTTGAGTCCGTCCCCGGCTTCTATGTCGTGGCGAGCACGCGTCCGCTGCCGGCGATTCTCGCGCCAGCGGTACGAGCTCGGCATGAAATCGGCATGGGACACATCCCCATGCAACCGCAAGACGCTCTCGCCGGAGCCCGCGTGGATGAGTTCAAGACATCCCTGATCCGCACCATGGTCAACCGCGGTCTGTACAGGGAATCGCCAGATACCGTGACTTTTTTAGGCAATAGACTGTTCCGGACCCGACTGTATTTTCCGGCACAGGTACCGACCGGCATCTACACCGTCGCCGTGTTCCTGATCCGCGACGGCGACGTGGTCAGCGCCCAGACCACACCACTGGCGGTCAGCAAGACGGGCATTAGCGGTGAGTTGTACAAGTTTGCCCAGACCAGCCCGATCCTTTATGGCCTGTGTGCGATAGCTGTCGCCATGACCATAGGCTGGATCGCCGGGGCGGCCTTCCGTGATTGAGGTACCATGAGCGACGCGCCCAGATCGAACCGCCCGGAGCAGGGAACCCGGCACCGCATCTTCCTGGTGGTGGCCGACGATAGCGAGGAGATGCGGGTCGCCCTGCACTACGCCTGCCGACGTGCCCGGCGCTCGAACGGCCGGGTCGCCTTGCTGTACGCGATCGAACCCACCGAATCGCAGCACTGGGCGGCTGTGGAGGATCTCATCCGGGCCGAACGCCGAACCGAAGCCGAGCAGCGCCTGCTGCGGATGGCCAAGGAAGTCTACAAACAAACGGGAACCTTGGCCTGCCTGTTCATTCGGGATGGAGATCGCCGGGAGGAACTGGTCCGCCTGATCCGTGACGAGCCGCTGATCTCGATCCTTGTGCTGGCAGCAGGCATGGGGCCCGAAGGTCCAGGACCGCTCGTGACCTACCTGACCGGCGCCGGACTGACCAAGCTGCGCATCCCGCTGACCGTGGTGCCGGGCAGCCTGTCGACGCTCGACATAGACGACATCACGTGACCTCCAGGGTGATTTCTCCGGCCGGACCAACTGCACCATGGCCTGGCATGCCCGGCATCGGTGTTGCCAGGCCCAATCGCCCAATTCCATCGGATTCGAAAAATCGTCGCCACAAATCGACTCAATCGGATCGGCAGTCGCTCCTGGGGCGCGCATCATCCGGTGGCGGAACCGATGCCCATTGCCGCAGGGTGATCAAGGCCCGCCGACAGTTTGCGACCAGTGATGGCACGCGCGCCACGGCCTCCGCCGCGTCGGCGCTCTGACACAACGCCTCGACTGCCGCCGCATCCTCCTTGGCCTGCGTCGCGCCAAAGGTGCCAAACGCGCTGGCCAGGGTATGGGCTTCCCGCCCCAGCCGCTCCCTATCCCCCGTCGCGGCCGCCGACTCAAGACGCCCCAACCGGGACTCGCTGTCCTGGAGGAACACCTCGACCACGCGCACCAGAACCGGCCGGGCGACCGATCGTTCCAACTCGCCGAGCACAGCCGCATCGAGACAACCAGCCGGAGCTACCGGATCGCCGATGGCCGCCGCCGATTCTGCCCATCCGGCATCTGGTGCGGCACGGTCACGGTTCTCCGGCATTGATTCAACATCCGGCGCGGTCTGCGGCAACCGGCCGTACCAGCGGTCAACAACTGCCAGCAGGGTTTTGCGATGAATCGGTTTGGTGACGAAATCGTTCATACCTGCAGCCATGCAGGCCCGACGAGAGTCAGCGAACCCATAGGCGGTCATGCCCACCATCGGCACCTGGCCGCGCGGCGGTGGCAGGCGCCGAATGCGCCGGGCCGCCTCGAACCCATCCATGGAGGGCATTTGCACATCCATGAGGACGAGACCGTAGTCGGCATCACGCATCAGGTCCACGGCCGTTGCACCACTCTCCGCGATCTCGACCCGAAAGCCCGCCTGGCGTAGGATCGCCTTCATCAGCAGTTGATTGGTAGGGTTGTCCTCCGCTAGCAGGATGTATCCGCCCTCCGGCCGCGCGGTCGCACCCGTCGACAATGGCGCGGACCGATCTGCGGCTGCCCTGTTGGGCGCGGGCCGCACGGGGTCAGCCATGGCACAACGATCCATGGTCGCAGCCGGCCGCAACGCGGATACGGTGCACCGAGCCCCTGGACTGCGGTCTCGCGGCGGCGGCCATCTGACCGAGAGGGCTAAGCCTGGGCGTTGCAGCGCAACAGCGGCGTGCTATAAGACATTTGGTGCAGCGCAAAATGCGGGACATCGACTTGTGGCCCTTCCCAACGGCACCCAACGACCGGCCGTCCTCATTCTCAGCGGACCCAATCTCAATCTCCTGGGCACGCGGGAGCCAGCCACTTACGGCCATCGAACCTTGGCAGACATCGAAGCAGCGTGTCAGGGCTGTGCCGAAACCCTTGGCTTGGCTATTGAATTCCGACAGTCCAACCATGAAGGCATACTGATCGACCACGTGCAACAGGCACGTGGGCGGGTGCAGGGAATCGTTGTCAATGCCGCGGGTTTGACCCATACATCGGTGGCCCTGATGGATGCGCTGGCGATGTTCGACGGACCGATCATCGAGGTACATCTGTCCAACATCTACCGGCGCGAGCCGTTCCGGCACCATTCCTATGTTTCCCTCGTGGCCAACGGGGTGATTTGCGGCCTTGGCAGCCAGGGCTACACCTTGGCGCTGCGGGCGTTGGCGGACATGTTCGAACACGGGTAAAGGGGTAAGGTGGGAGGATGGCAGACTTCGACGTCGACGCTGAGTTGATCCGCAAATTAGCGGACCTCTTGCGCGAGTCCGGGCTGACCGAGATTGAGTTCGCCGAAGGAGAGAAGCGGATTCGAATCACGCGGGCGGCAGTCGTCGCCGCAGCACCGTCGATGCCCCCGTCGGGGCCGGCGCAGGGCTTGCCGAACCGGCCGGCCGCGGCACCGTCGCCACCGAGTGCAGTGCCACAGGGAGCGGTTACGTCACCCATGGTAGGAACCGCTTATCTCGCACCCGAACCGGATGCGCCGCCATTCGTGCGGCCGGGTGATACCGTATCGGCCGGCCAGACGGTTTTGATCATCGAAGCGATGAAGGTCATGAACCCGATCAAGGCGCAGCGTGCCGGCACGGTGAGCCAAATCCTGGTCAGCGACGCCCAGCCGGTCGAATTCGGCGAGCCGCTGCTGATCATCGAGTGAGTGCCGGGGCACCTGCCGGCCATCGGCCCGGCGGGTGACCCGACATCGTTGCGTGACAGCAAATTCCTCGGTAACGAGGGGTCGCCCTGCCGAGGATTTGCCCTAGCCTGGGAATTTGCCGGGTGTTCGAAAAGGTCCTAATCGCCAATCGCGGCGAGATCGCACTCCGCATCCACCGCGCCTGCCGCGAGATGGGTATCCAAACCGTTGCCGTCCATTCCACCGCGGATGCCGACGCTATGCACGTGCGCCTTGCCGATGAAAGCGTTTGCATCGGGCCACCACCGGCCCGCGACAGCTACTTGAACATCCCCGCCATTCTCTCCGCCGCGGCCATCACCGGAGCCGATGCCATCCATCCCGGCGTCGGCTTCATGTCGGAGAAGGCACAATTCGCCGAAATGGTGGAGGAGCACGGTTTCGCCTTCATCGGGCCCACGGCCGAGCATATCCGTATGATGGGCGATAAGGTTGTTGCTAAGCACACCGTGCAGTCACTCGGCTTACCTGTCGTCCCCGGTTCCGACGGCCCAATGGACTCGTTGGACGCAGCCATCGCCATCGCCCGCGACATCGGCTATCCGGTGCTGGTCAAGGCGGCTGCCGGCGGCGGCGGACGCGGCATGAAGGTGGCACGCAATCCGGAAAGCCTGCGCGAAGCCTATCAAATGGCGCGCGGCGAAGCCCGTGCGGCGTTCGGCAATGATCAGGTCTATATAGAGAAATTCCTGCAGCGTCCCCGGCATATCGAGATTCAGGTTCTCGCCGACGCCCACGGCAATGCCGTGCATTTTGGCGAGCGGGACTGCTCGGTGCAACGGCGTCATCAGAAGGTACTCGAGGAAGCACCGTCACCGGCCTTGAACGACGGCCAGCGCCATAAGATCGGCATGTTGGCGGCTGAAACAACGGCAAAGCTCGGCTACCGCGGCGTCGGCACCATGGAGTTCCTGTTCGAAGACGGCAACTTCTATTTCATCGAGATGAACACCCGACTTCAGGTGGAACATCCGGTTACCGAAATGATTACCGGAATTGATCTGGTGCGCGAACAGATTCGGGTGGCGGCCGGTGCACCACTCGGCTATCAGCAGAGCGACTTGCAGTTCGATGGCCATGCCATCGAATGCCGCGTCAATGCGGAACACCCGGAATCCTTTGCACCGTCGCCGGGACGAGTGCAAAGTTATCATGCACCGGGGGGGTTGGGTGTGCGCGTCGACAGCGCCCTCTATGATGGCTACATCGTGCCACCGCATTACGACAGCCTGATCGCCAAAATGATCGTGTACGGATCATCGCGCAACGAATGCCTGATGCGTCTGAGGCGAGCTTTGGACGAGTTTGTCATCGGCGGTATCGAAACGACGCTCCCCTTACACCAGCGCTTGGTCGCGGAAGTGGACTTTATTAACGGCGACTACGACATTCATTGGCTCGAACATCTTCTGGCCGGCTCTGAGTCGCGCTGACAGGACGGCGACGGTCCGCTCGGTCATCGTGGACGATACGCTCAGTCAACCCCGTCGACAGTTTCGGCACCGAACCGGGACACGCAGGCCGCCGCAGCGGACTGCCGGGTCCGGGATTCGATCTGTGCCGACACCGTGTTGAGCGCCCCCAGACGCTCCAGCGCCAGAGGTTCGGACGCCGCTGGCCGGGCCCCAAGCGCACGCGTGAACGAGTCCCGCCAATGGCTGAGCGTGTTGCGACGCAGGACCGTGATCATAACGGCCCAACGCTCGCGCCGCTCCTCCACCGACATGGTCAGTGCTTCATTCAACGCCTCCGCGATGGCATCCCGATCGAACGGATTGACCAGGAGAGCCGCGTCCAATTCTCGCGCGGCACCGGCCAGACTGGACAGCACGAGGACCGCCGGATCGTCCTCGCACTGAGCCGCAACGAATTCCTTGGCCACAAGGTTCATGCCATCCCTGAGCGGTGTGACCAGGCCGACCCGGGCGTGCCGATAGAATCCGGCCAGAGTCCGCTGCGGGTAACTGCGTGAGATATAGCGGATGGGGTCCCAATCGAATTCGCCGAAATCGCCATTAATCCGTCCGCACAAGCCTTCGATCTCACGCCGCAGCGCTCGGTATAACGACACTTCGCTGCGGCTGGGCACGGCGATCTGCAAAAACACCACATTGCGCCGGTGCTCGGGCCATCGCTCCAGCAGCATGCGGTAGCCTTCGATACGCTGTGGCAACCCCTTGCTGTAGTCTAGCCGCTCGACGCCGATGGTCAGGGTGCGGTCGCCCAAATTCTCGAGGAGCCGCTTGGTGTCGGCCATGCGGTTGGCGCGCGCGGCCATGCCGGACCAGTCGTCCGGTTCAATGCTGACGGGAAAGGTGTCGGCGCGGGTAACCAGGCCGTAGGCACCGATCGATCCGTCCGAGCCAACCGTGGCCGGGGCCGTACGGATCAGATATTCCCGAAAATTGTGCAGATCCCAATCGGTTTGGAAGCCGACCAGATCATAAGCCATGAACGCCTGCATCAGCGCTTCATGCCCCGGCAGCGCGCTCATCAGCCCGGCGGGTGGAAATGGCGTGTGCAAGAAGAAGCCGATCCGGTTCAGCATACCGAGCCGGCGCAGCTCGATGGCCAGCGGGATCAAATGATAGTCCTGCACCCAGATCATGTCGTCGGTTTGCAGCAGAGGCTGCAGACACTGTGCGAACAGCCGATTGACCCGCAGATAGCCGGCGAAGGCCGAGCGTCGGTAATCGACCATATCCAACCGGTAGTGGAACAATGGCCACAACGTGGCGTTGGCGAAGGCGATATAGTAGTCTTCATAGTCCTGACGCGACAGGTCGATCAGCGCATAGCGAACCGACCCCTTTTCCAAGAACTCCGGTCTCTGGCTGTTCGTGGTGCCCGGATCGGCCACGCGACCGCTCCATCCAAACCAGAGGCCGCCACGCTCCATCAACGCCGCCCGCAGCGCGACCGCCAACCCGCCGGCCTGCGCCGCCTTCTGCGTGGGCAGACCGACCCGGTTCGAAACGATCACGAGCCGCGCCAAAAGCCCTCCTCCCAACTCCGTGACAAACGCATGGCGGAAACGATAAGCCCAACCATACTATAGGTTTGCGGGAAATTCCCCCACTGTTCGCCGGATTTGATAGACAGGTCCTCTGACAGCAGGCCGACGTGGTTGCGCCGGGACATGAGCTGCTCGAATACGGTGCGTGCCTCGTCCTGGCGCCCGGTCACCGCCAGAGCATCGACATACCAGAAGGTGCAGGTGGTGAAGGCCGTGGATGGGCGTCCGAAATCGTCCGGTGCGGCATAGCGAAACAGCAGATTACCGTGCCGCAGATCCGTCTCGATGGCGCGGATGGTACCAAGGAATCGGGGGTCGGTGGCTGAGACCAACCCCATTTCGAATAGAAGCAGCAAACTAGCGTCCACATCTTCGCCGTCGAACGCGGAAACGAAACTATTACGCTTACGGTTGAACGCACGATCGAGAATGACTGGGCGGATGCGCTCGGCCGCAGCGTGCCAGTCGGCGGCGTCCGTGGCAAGACCGAGCGCCTGAGCAATGCGAGCCAACCGATCGCACGCAGCCCAGCACATCATGCTGGAGAAGGTGTGCACCTGCTGGCGACCCCGGTACTCCCACGGGCCCGCATCGGGTTCGAACGCTTTGCGCACCGCTTGGCGGCCAAGCGTTGCCAGACGTGTGT
The DNA here is from genome assembly GCA_028281465.1 of Azospirillaceae bacterium. Taxonomy (GTDB): domain Bacteria; phylum Pseudomonadota; class Alphaproteobacteria; order Azospirillales; family Azospirillaceae; genus JANQJV01. The sequence goes on from JANQJV010000341.1 coordinate 22,532, forward strand.
ACAGGCCCTGATCGCCGACCTTTGGCAAACGACGGTCGAAGAACATTTGCGCCGCCGCCAACACCACGCTGCCATACCCATCGTTCTGGACTTGGTCGCGGGCCGCATTGCCAACGCGGACCGGCCCCATGCCACGGTACCCTGGGAGGCTGTCGACGATCCGCTCAGGCAGACCCGCCTCCGGAAGAACATTGTGGACCGGCTTCAGGTCCCCGTCGATCGCCAAGGCGGCCACATTGGTGATGTAGCGGATATAGTGTTCCATGGTCTTGGTTGCGCCAAGCCGGTTCAACGCATGCACCGTGAAATAAGCATCGCGCGGCCAACAGAAACGATAGTCCCAGGTCCGCGGCGTGTCCGGCGCTTCTGGAATCGAGGTCGTCAGGGCCGCGACGATGGCTCCGGTCTCCTCGAAACTGCACAGCTTGAGCGTGATCGCAGCGCGGATGACAGCATCCTGCCAATCGAACGGGACCGAAAGATACCTCACCCAATCCTGCCAATACGCCTCGGTTCGCTCCAAGAATTGCCGCGTGGTTTCTTCCACGGGCGCCGTCAGACTCTCGTCGGCGCCCAGGATCATGTGCGCCGGACCATCCAGAAGAAAGCTCGATTCCTCAACGACATAGGAAACCGGCACATCTGTTGTCAGGCGCAATGCCAGGTCTGCCGAGGTGTACCGCACATGGTTGCTACCATAGGTACACATCGGCCGCTGGGCACCATAGCCGAAGCGCGGCCTGAGACGCAGACGGATGCGGGGCGTGCCGCTCACCGGTTCCAAACGCCGGATCAGCGACATGGGCCGATAGGCTCGGTCGAACTGCTGGAACCGCGGAGCAAAATCCGTGATGCGCAGCAGGTTGCCGTCCAGATCGGCCAGCATGGTCTCCAAGATCGCTGTGTTGCGGCGGTACGCCTGCGTGGCCGACACCTGGCCAACAACATCGACGGCAAAGACTCCGGCCGACGCGTCACCGTGGTCGAGCAAGGCGTAGAACACCGGATCGCCATCGTAACGAGGCAAACACCACCACACGATCCGGCCGCATGCATCGACCAGGGCAGCAGTCCGGGCATTGCCGATGATGGCCAGATCCAACGTTGTCATGAGTCGCCTCCGGTTGGGAAGGTCGTGTCCGGATCGGCGATCGTCGCCAGACCGCCGGCCACACGCGCCAACCAAGCGCGCACCGCGCCGGCATTTGGTAAGGCCCAAGGGGTGTCGCCATCCGGTTGGAAACCGACTTGGATGGCGTGGCCCCCCAAACTGCGCACGGCAGCAAAGCCATCGAGATCGGTCACGTCGTCACCAACGAAGACGGGCCGGCGACCGACGAACGGCGGTCTTGCCATGAACGCGAGCACGGCACTGTGTTTGCTGATACCTTTGGGTTTGACTTCAAGCACCATCTTGCCGGGGAGAACGGCCAGGCTGTCGGTGTGACGGGCGGCGACACCCTGAACGATCTGCCGGATCGACGCGGCCGCACCGGGTTTCTGGCGATAGTGCACGGCCAAGCTGTGTTCCTTGTCCTCCAGCCAGCAGCCCGCATGGCACCGGGCCGCCTCGGCCAAGACTTCGCGGATGGTGCGCAACGAGTCAACGGCATCGGTCGTCTCGATGGCACCATGCGGCCGGAGGCGTAGCTGGCAGCCATGCACGCCGGCTGCCGGAAGCCGCATCGGTGCGAACAGGCGGTCGAGAGCTTCGATACGGCGACCGCTGACCAGCGCCACGGCCCCTTGCAGATGGACCAGGAGGCCACCCAGGGTCTGGCGCAGCGCGGCGGGAACGGTAACCTGCTCTGGGTGGGACGCGATGTCGATCAAGGTTCCGTCGACGTCGAGGAAAAGGGCCCACCGTTGGGCAGTGTCCGGACACGGATCGAGCGGCGATTCGCCGCCGACGGGGATTGGGCTCATGGTCGGCGTGGCATTGGGCAGGGCGTGGCAACAGCAGTCAGCCAGGATCGGTAAAGACCTGGTGACGGACCGGATTCAAGTCGGCATCTGGATAAGCCGACGGCCCGTCACGGTAAATCGAGCCAAAGCGCTTCGCGCAAGAACGCCTTTTGTTCCATCCAAATATCTGCCCGGATGTCTTCGGTTTCCATCCACGGTTCATGGCCAGATCGGTCGAGCACCACCAGGCGGCAATTCAGCAGGCGGGTGCAGATGCGGTGATGGCTGGCCGACGGCACAATGCGATCTGTCTTGGGGCTTAACATCAGTATCGGTATGTCGACACGGGCCGTCGCGCCCGGAACCGCCAGAAGGGCGGTCAGCCGGAACGCCGCTGCCAACCACCCGAACGTGACTCCACCCACCACGTAGCGCGGATCGGTGGCGAAACGATCGGTCAGCCAGCGAAATCGCACCTCGTCGGCCGTGAACGGGTTGCCCTCGAACCGGCCGTCGGTCTCAGGATTCCAATCACTTTGTCCGAACGCATAGGCGCGCCCGAATCCCAACGCCGTCAGCAGACGCGACACAAGGTCAGCCACCCAGCGTGGATAGGGGTCGGTGATGATGTCCAACATGGGTGCCGACAGAATGGCGGCATCGAACCGACCGCCGTGGCGAGCCAGATGGCGCAGCAGAATGGCCGCGCCCATAGAGTGCGCCACAACCACGGCGACGCCATTGTGACGGGTCCAGACCACCTGCTCGAGCAGGTGCCCGAGATCGGCGGCAAGAAGATCGAAGTCGGGCACATGGGCCCGTTGCTCACCCGGAATGAAGCGTGTGGACAAACCTTGGCCGCGCCAGTCGAACACGATCACACGAAACCCCAGGTCGTGCCACTCCGACGCCAGTTCCTCGTAGCGTTCGAGGAACTCACCTTTGCCCTCCAGGAGGAGCACGGTGCCACGCGGCACTGGCGGCGCGTCCATAACCGCATAGCGGATTTCACCGCCGTCTGGCATCGAAAGAAAGGCCGTTTCGATCATGCTGTTCCCGCTGGCGATGCGTGCCGGTATGGCCATGAGCAGGGCGACGGTGAGCGTTCGCAGCACCGTCGCGTCAATCCCTGGCCGACCGCTGGCCATTCAAGCACGAGCCGGTCGGCGACCGGTCACGAACATCCGGTGGTCGACCCGCAGGTATCGCATTTCAGACAGGTGCCGCTGCGCAACATGGTAAGATTGCCGCACTCGGGGCATGCTTCCCCCTCATAACCGTTCGACCGGGCCCGACGGATTCGTTCCACTGTCATATGGGCCGTTTCGGCGGCCTCAGCCGCGCCCAGGCGCATTGGCGCCACCTCGACCAGAGCGCTGGAGCCATAGGCCACAGCTTGGACTGCAGCCGCACCACTAGGCCCCCGAACGACATTGGTGTTGGCACTCGCCGGACCAGCGGTCAGATTGAATGCACTCACGGCCCGAGACCCGGCACCACCAGGTAAGACCCGCAGATTCGACCGAACATAGCCGCGACTGGCGACCCGCTCCATGGCATCCTGCAGAGCACCGGCCGACGGATCGGGCAATTCGCTTTGCCGTTCCCCGCCGCCAACCGTATCCGGAACCAGATCGTCTGGCGAGGCGTGCGCCAGATCGGCCCGTCCCAAATAGGAGATCGCCAATTCGCGGAATATATAGTCGACGATCGACGTCGCCATCTTGATGGCGTCGTTGCCTTCCACCATGCCCGACGGCTCGAAGCGGGTGAAGGTGAACGCCTCGACGAACTCCTCAAGCGGCACACCGTATTGCAGGCCGATCGACACGGCGATGGCGAAATTGTTCATCAGGGACCGGAACGCGGCGCCTTCCTTGTGCATGTCAATGAAGATCTCGCCAAGCCGACCGTCCTCGAACTCACCGGTGCGTAGATACACCTTGTGACCACCAACGATCGCCTTTTGTGTGTAACCCTTGCGCCGGTGCGGCAGGCGCGACCGTTCCGCCGTCTTACGGTCGACCGCCCGCTCCACGATGCGCTCGACCACCCGCCCGGCCACCATTGGTGCCCGCTGCGCCGCCGGCGCATCGATCAAACGCTCCATCGTGTCGTCTTCATCGGTGTCGGCGTCGTCACCTTGGAAGAAGCTAGCCGCCAACGGCTGGCTCAATTTGGACCCGTCACGGTACAGCGCATTGGCTTTGAGGCCAAGCTGCCACGACAGCATATAGGCCTGCTTGCAGTCCTCCACCGTTGCCGGGTTGGGCATGTTGATTGTCTTCGATATCGCACCCGAAATGAATGGCTGGGCAGCGGCCATCATGTGAATATGGCTTTTCCAGGACAGCGAGCGCGTGCCGATCCGACCGCAAGCACTGGCACAGTCGAAGACCGGCAGGTGTTCGGGTTTAAGGCCGGGCGCACCTTCCAACGTCATGGCACCACAGCAATAGGTGTTTGCCGCCTCGATGGCGTCGGCCGAAAAACCCAGATGGGCAAGCATGTTGAACCCGACTTGGTTCAGATCCGATTCCTCGATGCCCAAGGTGTCGACACAGAACTCCAGACCCAAGGTCCATCGGTTAAAGGCAAATGTGACGTCGAAGGCCCCGGCCAGAGCGGCTTCCAGCTTGGCCAGTGTCACTTCGTTGAACCCTTTGGCACGCAGGCTGGCATGATTGATCAACGGCGCCTCGGCCAGCGTGCCGTGCCCAACGGCATACCGTTCGATCGCCTCCACCTCCATATCACTATAGCCAAGCCGTCTCAGCGCTTTCGGCACGACCTGGTTGATGATCTTGAAATACCCACCGCCCGCCAATTTCTTGAACTTGACCAGGGCATAGTCGGGCTCAATGCCGGTGGTATCGCAGTCCATAACCAAGCCGATCGTTCCGGTCGGAGCGATCACTGTGGTCTGGGCATTGCGGAAGCCGTGCCGCTCGCCGAGCGCCAGGGCCCGATCCCAGGCGTTTCGCGCGGCGTCGACAACCTCAGGGTTGGGGCATTCACCGGTGACCAACGGCACTGGCGGGGTCGACAACCCTTCATATTGATCCCGGTCTGATTTTGGGTCCACGCCAAACGCAGCCCGTCGGTGATTGCGCACCACCCGCAGCATCGCATCGCGGTTGGCGGGAAACTGTTCGAAAACGCCGTGCTCTTCGGCCATCTCCGCCGACGTGGCATAGGCAACGCCGGTCATGAGGGCGGTGATGGCGGCGCACAGTGAACGGCCGGCAACACTGTCGTATGGCAGTCCGTTGGCCATGAGCAACCCACCCAGATTGGCGTAGCCCAAGCCCAAGGTTCGGTATTGGTACGACAGACGAGCAATCGCCGGTGACGGGTACTGCGCCATCAACACGGAGATTTCCAACACCATGGTCCATAGGCGGCAAGCGTGTTCAAACCCCGCCACATCGAAAGTGCCATCCTCGCGACCGAATCGCATCAGGTTGAGCGATGCCAGATTGCACGCCGTGTCATCGAGAAACATGTACTCGCTGCACGGATTGGAGGCGTTGATGCGACCGCCCGCCGGGCAGGTATGCCAAGCGTTGATCGTCGTGTCGAATTGGACGCCCGGATCGGCACACGCCCAGGCGGCTTGTCCGATCCGATCCCACAGACCGCGTGCCGGGAGCCGTTTGTGGACGGTCCCGTCGGTGCGCCCGATCAAGCACCAATCTCCACCATCGCGGACGGCGTTGAGGAAGTCGTCGCTGACTCGGATGGAGTTGTTGGAGTTTTGACCGGACACGGTGAGATACGCTTCGGAGTCCCAGTCGGTGTTGAATTCCGGGAAATCCAGGTCCGGCAGATCCTGCGCGGCCATCTGGATCACCCGTTGGATCAGGCTCTCGGGGATCGATGCCTTGCGCGCCTGGCGAAGCGCCCGCTTCAGCGTCAGATTGGCGGCCGGGTCATGGCCGCCGTTCCGGCACGCCGCCATGATGGTGCGTAGGTGCCTGTGGGTGACGCGCGAACCGGTGACCAGGGCCGCGACCTTCTGTTCTTCGACTTCCTTCCAGGAGATGAACGATTCGATGTCGGGATGGTCGACGTCGACGGTGACCATCTTCGCGGCCCGCCGAGTCGTACCGCCGGACTTGATCGCGCCGGCAGCACGGTCACCGATCTTCAAGAAGCTCATCAAGCCAGACGACCGCCCCCCGCCGGACAGCGGTTCGCCTTCTCCACGCAGACGCGAAAAATTTGTTCCAGTTCCGGAGCCATATTTGAAAAGGCGAGCTTCTCGGGTCCAGAGGTCCATGATTCCGCCATCATTGACCAGATCGTCCGCCACGCTCTGAATGAAACAGGCGTGCGGCTGGGGCCGTGCATAGGCGGATGTCGACGCCGTCAAGATGCCACGCGTATGGTCAACGAAGTAGTGACCTTGGGCTGGCCCATCAATGCCATAGGCCCAGTAAAGGCCGGTGTTGAACCACTGCGGCGAATTGGGCGCCACCATCTGGCAGGCCAGGGACCATCGGGTCTCGTCGAAGAAGGCGCGGGCATCGCGCTCGGCATCGAAGTAACCAGCCTGCCACCCCCACCAGGTCCATGTCCCGGCCATGCGGTCAAATACCTGGCGCGCGTCTGTTTCCGCCCTGAAACGAAGATCAACCGACAATCGCTGCAGTGCTTCGGCATCAGCCACGCGCCGCCACAGCCAGCGCGGCGTGGCATCGTCCTCAACTGGTTTCAGCACCGCCGGCACGCCGGCTTTGCGGAAATACTTCTGTGCCAAGACATCGCACGCCACCTGACTCCAATGCGTAGGCACCAGGATGTCGCCGCTCTGAAACACGACCGATCCATCCGGATTGCGGATCTCGCTGCTCGTGGCGCGGAAGGTGATGCCGCTGTAGGCGTCTTCCCCTTCGACCGTAAAGTGGCGCTCAATCCGCATCTCAGCCCTCGCTTTCTCTGTCGGGACAAGGGCATGGCCCCCGACCCTTGGCACTCCGATTATCTAAATCCGGTAGACGCGCAGACGATAGACCCCACATTTGGGAAAGCAACCATATTCTGCGGTTGATCGTCAGCCGTCCAGCCAAAGTGGCCGTTTGCGGAAATTATGTGATCGTGTCGCACCGCACGCTCTGCCGAGTCGGTGACGCGGTCCGACTCACGGCTCAGACATTTTCGCGTCCGTATCGGCAGCATTCGGCGCCGTGCCTGCTGCGACTCACGCGATCCGGATCGCCCGGAACCGAACCAGGACCAAAGACTAAACAATTGGGAAATTTGGTGGCGTGATGTGGCAGCAACGGGACGGGTGGGGGCGATAGGTCGACTGCGCGGCGATCTATCGGTTGGACTTGGTCACTGGGGGTTGAGACCGACACCCCTTTCGTTCGCCACGCCGCCGATGATCGACAGCAGCCTGACGGGTCGCGACCATGGCCTCCTTCGTGCGCCTTAAGGAGAGACCGGTGACCGCCTCGCGATCGGTGTCATCCAACAGGGTGCTGGTCGCCACAATCACCAGCGCGCACGGCAGCCCACCCGCATTCGCGTCAAACGAAGACAGCTCATCGCTCACGACGACCGGTTAACGTCGTCCCGTTTGCGGGTCAAATCCCGCAAAGCACCACGCGCCAACTCGTCGGCGCGTTCGTTTTCGGGGTGGCCGGAATGGCCGCGCAACCATTCGAACTCGACGTCATGGACACCGACCAGCGTGTCCAAACGCTCCCAGAGATCTTGATTCTTCACCGGCTTGCGATCGGCGGTGCGCCAGCCACGAGCCTTCCATCCGGCCAACCACCTGGTCATGCCGTTGCGCAGATACTGGCTGTCGGTATAGACGCGCACCCGGACCCGCCGCTTCAAGGCCTCAAGCGCTCGAATCGCCGCCAGCAATTCCATTCGGTTGTTTGTGGTCTCCGCCTCGCAACCGCACAGCTCCTTTTGCGACGAGCCGTATCGGAGGATGGCACCCCAGCCACCCGGCCCGGGGTTGCCGCTGCAAGCACCGTCGGTGAAGATTTCGACCAAACTTCGATCACCCATGGCGGTGTTGCCCGTTTACCGCAAGGCCGGAAGTCCGTATGCCGACACATCGCGGACCGACTGATGAAAACGCAATTTGCATAGGAACTCGCCCGGATGTTTGGGATTGACCAGTGCTCCCGGTTCGTGATGCAGCCAGTCGTACAATCGGGTTAGCAAAAAGCGCAGACATGCGCCACGCGCCAGCAGAGGAAGCATGGCCCATTCGTCCGGTTCAAGGGGACGCACAGCAGCATAGCCGTGCAGGAAAGCCGCAGCCAGGCGCGCATCAAAACCGCCGTCCGGTCCGAAACACCATGCGTTCAGGCAGATGGCCACGTCATACGCCAGGTGATCGTGGCATGCGAAATAGAAATCGAACACGCCGGAGATGCGATCGCCCTGGAAAAACACGTTGTCGGGGAAAAGATCGCCATGAATCAGGCCCGTCGGCAGATGCGACGGCCAGTCGCGGGACAGCGCTGCCAGTTCTTCCGCGATCGTTCCCGCAAGACCAGGGCACACCCCATCAGCCCGGGCCAGCACCGAACCCGCCAAAGCCTGCCAGGCTGGTAGAGAGAGCGCATTGCGCCGCCGGCACCGTAACGCCTGACCATGCCGGTGAATCCGCGCCAGCAAGGCTCCGAGCAGGGCGCAGTGGCGCACGGTAACCTGGCGTGGCCAAGCACCTGGCAGATAGGTGACAAGCGTCGCCGAACGGCCACACAGCGTCCCCAGAACCTGCCCTGAGCGTGTGGGCACCGGCCGCGGGCACGGCAGACCCGCCCGAGCCAAATGGTCCAGCACAGACAGGAAAAACGGCAAATCCTCAACCGCGACGCGTTTTTCGAACAGGGTGAGGACGTACCGGCCGCGCGTGAGAAACACGTGGAAATTGGTATTCTCGATTCCCTCTTCGATGCCGTGAAACGAGATCAGATCGCCCAAATCATAAGCCGACAGGTAGACCTTGAGGCTATCGGCCGAAACCGGAGTGTAGACGGCCATCGGTTGTTCACGACGGGACAACGTGATACCGAACCGACGCAGAGCGGAGCGCTCCTGCACCGGTCGGCGCGACCTGATCCATGGTGAGTCCCCACCAATGGCCGACGGCTGGCGGAGCGACCGCGGTGGCGGCTGGAGGCATCCGGCCGTCCGGGCATTTGTCTGAGGAAGCGGTCATGCACAAGAACCTTATGCTTGCCATGGTCCTGGTCGTTGTGTCGGTCGGCGTGGCTCGGGCACAGATCGTGCTGTTCCAACCGCCCGCCTTGGTGGCTGCGGTGATGGAGCAAGACGTTGCCACCGTGCACGACCTGCTGGTGCGCGGCGCAGATGTCAACCAGCAAGACGCTCGAGGGCGATCGTCGTTGGTCGTCGCCACGGCGATCGGCAACCTGGAGCTGGTGGAGCTTTTGATCAAGCACGATGCCAAGGTCAATCTGTCCGATCGGGACGGCAACCCACCGCTATACTGGGCGGCCGAACTCGGTGATCCGGCCATCGTGCTGTCCTTGCTGGAGTCCGGCGCGCACGCGGACCGAGCCAATCGGCAGGGCATCACACCGCTGATGGCGGCGGCCCGCGGTGGCCACGTCGCGGTTGTGCAGCAGCTTATCGATGCCGGGGCTGACCTGAACGCGACCGATTACACGGGCCGCACCCCCCTTCTGTGGGCAGCCGAGAGCCGCAATAGGCAAGTCGAAACCGTGATTCGTCGGGCAGGCGAACGCTGATCGATCCATCGGGGTTTCAGAATGGCCGCATCGGCACCGTTCGGCGGTCCGGAAGGGTTGCTTGTGTTATTGGCTGCCCTCGCGATCAATCTTATCGGTGGCCACCTCTTGGTTTGGCGATCGCTCCCCAGTGTCGAGACCGTGGTGCGCAGTGTCACCTTGGAGTTGGATCGTCGACTCAACCGGATCGAACGGGGCGATACGACACGCCTGATCCGGGGGCTGGTCATGGTGCTCGGCCTGGTCGGATTGGCCGCGGCCGCCGGAGCGACCATTGCCGCCGCGGGTCGATCTTGGCCGATCGTGCGCTTGCTGGAGGTGGTGTTGCTGACGTCCTGCCTGTCAACCCGGCGGATGTGGCAGCACCTGGCCACGGTCCGCACGGCGTTGGACCATCTCGGCATCGACGCAGCCCGGGTGGCACTGGTTGGCTTGGCCCGCCGCAACCCGGCCACGCTGGACGGGTTCGGCATTGCCCGCGCCGCCGTCGAGGCCGGCGCCAAGACAGTGAACCAAGGCCTGGTGTCACCGGTGTTCTGGTATGTCCTGCTTGGGCTACCGGGCGTCTTAGTGTGGACGGCGGTCAACGTCATGGACAGCGTCGTCGGCCATCGTAGTGCGCGATATGCCGATTTTGGCTTGGCGGCAGCGCGACTGGATGACGCGCTGAACCTCCTTCCGGCCCGCCTCACCGCGGTGTTGATTGCCCTGGCCGCGGTTTTCACGGCCGGTTGCAACCCCTGGGGCGCGCTGCGCACGATGTGGCGCGATGCCCGGTACCACCCGTCCATCAACGCCGGTTGGCCGGTCGCGGCTGTCGGCGGTGCGCTTGGCCTCGCCCTCGTTGGACCGTACTACGATGGCGGCGTCCTGGTGCGGGAGGTTTGGATCGGCCACGGTCGCGCCCGCGTCACCGGCCATGATATCGGCCGAGCCCAATGGCTATTCACCGTCACCGCCCTTCTCGTGGTGGCGGCCTTGGTTGGACTCCTGGGGGCGATGGTGGCGGCGTGACGCCGCCAAACGGCTACAATGTCGGCGCAACGGTGCCCGGTTTCATTGCATCATGTCGCGGGCAATGCGAAAGCCGATGGAATTGGCGCGCAGATTCGGCAAATCGCGGGCCCGAGCCGCAGCACGCACGGCCGCCGGCTGGCTGCGCCAGGACCCACCGCGGATCACCCGAAACTCACACTGTCCCGAGATCCAGGCCGAGCCGTCGGCGGGCGCCGCGACATAGTCGTCGTGCCAACAATCCTCGACCCACTCCGCGACATTGCCGAGCATATCGAAGAGATAGTACCGATTCTCGGCAAAGGACCGCACCGGCGCGGTGCGCAGGTCGTCCCAGCGGCTGCCGCAACCGTTGCAATTGGCATTGCCGCGCCCAAGCTCATCGCCCCAATACCGCGCCGAACCAATGCCGCTGCGCGCAGCGAACTCCCATTCCGCTTCGCTCAACAGCCGGTAGGGCAGACCCATCTGTTCGCTGATCCAGGTGACAAAGGCCTTGGCGTCATCCCAGGACACGCACACCACAGGATCCCGATCGGATTGCGGGAACCCCGGCCGACGCCAGGTACGGTCGGGCAGAAACCGCCATCGGCGGTCGATAAAATCCCAACACCCGTCCATACGCCGCCCGGTGGCAGCCACAAAGCGAGCAAATTGGCCAACCGTGACCTCCGTCCGACCGACGGCCAATAGGTAGCCGATACGAACCTCGCGCGACGGTGCAGCCCGGCCACGGTGGCGCACATTTACTTGTTCGCGCGCCTCTTCGCCCAGCGGCGATCCCATGGGGAAAGTGCCAGTCGGGAGAACCACCATCTCTGGGCAATTGGTACAATCCCTGAAGACCAGTCCCGGCTGGATGGTGACCCGCCGGGACGGCCGCGACCCCAACGCCAGGTCGACCATGGGGAGACCGGACGCCTGAAGCCCGCCGGCAGCATCGGACTGGGCCTGGCCCCGGGCCGATATCGGCAAAGCGGTGGCAACCGTCAGTCCCCATCCGATCAGGGCCACTGCGCTTAAGCGGCCGATTCCCATGGCGTCCCCTTACATCGATGCCCCACTCAGGCCGCCATCACTGCAGAACGACGCCGATGCCGTCAACTGCGCACCGGACGCCCGTACGTCCGGCGAACACGCCCAGGTGGGGTTTTCCGCATTCCGGGGTGAGCGTGCCACACACCGGCCGCCGTCGCATGCCGTCACCCACTGTGGCATAGTGACGTGGTCTGTATGGACGGTCGATTCTGGCGACGCCGGTGGACAAATTGGAACGGTTGTTCGATTTCGATGACCGGCCGGTGCGGACACCGCGCTACACCCTGGCGCCGACCCAGTCGAACGCCATCCTCAGCCGCCCGAACGACGGGCCGCGCCGATGGGCGATGGCGCATTGGGGGGGCGCAATGCGGACTGGTACCGTATTGGGCCAACGACCGGCGCATCGCAGTCAAACTGATCAACGCACGGGGGGAAGCCCTGCCGAAGAAGCCGGCGTTCCGTCAGGCGTTTCGTCGGCGCCGCTGCGTGATCCTCGCCGATGGTTACCATGGGTGGCGACGCGCTGGCGCCCGCAAACAACCCTATGCCATTCGACGGCGCGACCGCCGCGGCTTCGCCATCGCCGGGTTGTTCGACCGTTGGTCCGGGCTGCGGGGCGACGGAGAAGACCGCCGCCCACGCCGCTGTTGTCCGCCACCGGGATCACCACCACTGCGACCACAGCTCTCGCACCGATCCAAGACCGGATGCCGGCGATCCTAAACGACAACACCATCGACGCTTGGCTACGGTCATCGCACCAGCCGGCGTTTTTTTGCGCCATCTGGCACCGGCCGCCGACGCACGGCTGGACACCACCGCGGTGAGCACTCGGGTAAACGCCGTCCGCCACGACGATACAGTGTGCCTGGCCGCCTTGGCGGAACAGATGCCTTTGCTCTGACCTGACGCGATCGACCGGTACGGATCGGACCAGGCCACCCGAAATTAGCATTGCTATCGCGACATCATATTGCGCGTTCCTGTCGGCAGACGCACAACGAGACCGTCCAGCTCTTCGGTCATGATAATTTGGCAACCGAGCCGAGAGGTCTTGGTCAACGCAAACGCCAAGTCGAGCATGTCTTCTTCGTCCTCGGTGGCATCCGGCAACACATCGTACCACTCCGGCTCGACGATGACGTGGCAGGTCGAACAAGCAAGCGATCCTTCGCATGCGCCCTCTAGGTCGATCCCATGCTTATGGGCAACTTCCAGAACCGAAAGTCCCAACGGTGCCTCCACCTCGCACCGGGTCCCGTCGGTGGTGACGAACGTCATTTTCGGCATATCAAAGCCTTCTCAATCCCCATGCATGACCCCGGACCGCGTCGCGGCTGTGCGACACGGCCCCTGAAACGGCCCGGACCACTTGGCCTCGGAAACCGCCTTGATTCCAAGTTCACCGTTAGGCTGCCACAGTCGTCGGCATGGTGCGGCGAATCAACGCACTCCAGGCATCGAGGAACCGAAGGACGTCGTCGTCGGTCGACGCCCAGCCGAGACTGACCCGGATGGCAGATTTTGCGGAGGTGGCGTCATAACCCATGGCGGTCAAGACATGCGACGGTGTGACTTTGCCGCTTGAGCAGGCTGCCCCAGCGCTCACGCCGATCCCGGCCAGATCCAGCGCCATGATCTGGGTCTCGCTAGACAAACCGGGCAAAGCAAAGCAGCTCGTGTTGGCGACGCGTGGCGCATGCGCACCGACCACCTGAACCAACGGCGTCAGCGCCTGCACACCTTGTTCCAGCCGGTCACGCAGGTCACCGAGACGCACGGCCGAGGCCAAATTCCGTTCGGCCGCGGCCAACTGCGCGGCAACCCCGAATCCGACCACGCCGGCCAGATTCTCCGTGCCGGCCCGACGACGCAGCTCTTGGCCACCCCCCACCATCATCGGCCGCAGCGGCAGGGTCGGCCTAACCACCAGACAGCCCACCCCTTGGGGACCTCCGAGCTTGTGGGACGACAGGGACAGCAAATCGACCCCCAGGGCCATCATGTCAATGTCGATCCGGCCGGCCGCCTGGACCGCATCGCAATGCACCAACGCACCGGCCCGTCGCGCCAGAGCTGCCGCCTCGGCAACGGGTTGGATGACCCCGGTTTCGTTGTTCACCAACATAATCGACACCAGTGCCGGTGCAGTCAGGTCGGCGGCGAGCCGGCGTTCCAGCCAAGACAAATCAACCAGACCACTGGACGTCACCGGAATACGATCCGCTCCCTCAGCCGCGGCCAGAACGGATTCATGCTCGATCGCCGACACGAGACGATCTCCGCCCGGAAGCCCCATGAGAGCGAGGCAGTTCGCCTCGGTTCCGCCCGACGTGAACACGACGTCGCCCGGCGTGCAGCCGATCAGGCCGGCCACGTCCTCCCGAGCCGTTTCCAGCATCCGGCGGCAGGTTCGACCGAAGCGGTGCACCGATGATGGGTTGCCAACGACCTCCGTGGCCTCCATCATGGCTGCACGGACCTGCGGGCGCATGGGCGCTGTGGCGTTGTAGTCCAGGTATCCAGGCAGCATGGCAGGCGCGATAACGGATCGCGGGCGCTTACTCGGCCGCCAAGGCGGCCGCCCCGGCCATGTCCGGCTCCATGAGGCGGCTGGACCCCAAAATGCGCCGTTCGCAGACATCGGCGATGGTGACGGAGCTCAGGTAAAGGTGAATCTGATTGCCCAGTTCCTCCCACAAATCGTGGGTCAGGCACCGGCTGCGGTTTGTTCGGCACCCGGCCGGCGAACCGGCCGCGCAGCGGGTGGTGCGGATCGGCTCGTCGACTGCCAGAATGATATCGGAAATGCGCGTATTCTCAGCGGGATGCGCCAGGAGGTAACCACCGCCGGGCCCGCGCACGCTCTTGACCAGCCCACCCTTGCGCAATTTCGCGAATAACTGCTCCAAATAGGACAGCGATATTTCTTGTCGTTCCGCAATATCGGCCAGCGCCACCGGGTTACCCTTGCTCGTGCTCGCGAGATCGACCATCGCCATGACGGCATAGCGACCCTTGGTGCTCAACCTCATCTTCCTCGCTCCTTAACACGATTCGTCGTCGGAACAGCGATCTGGAATACGGGGTTATTTGCCTTGCGTGACCACCCCAGCCACGTGCCGACCTCATCGTCCGCAAGGGCCAACCCGTGCCCGACAGCGCCGCCTGCCAGTTCCACGACCGTACTGCCCCCCCATGCCGCACCCAGCCCAGAACATAGGAAATCCTACTATTATAGTCAACAATTCATGGCGATCGGCCTCTCGTTGTTTCGACGAGACCCATCCAGAACCCAATAATTCAAATTGGATATTCGATCGCACGATGGCACGGCACAGGTCGGACCGGTTGGTGACGCTGCCCACCCAACACGGGTTGCACGACGCCGGTCGTGCCGGGAAAGGTGAGGGGCAGACCACGACAATGCCGCACGGCGAGGAAGCCGAACGCCTGCGCTTCCAGCGCATCGCCATCCCAACCAACCGCTTCCACAGCCTCCACAGGTGTCGCCAGCCTTTCCGCCAACGCCCGCATCATCGTTGGGTTGCGGCGTCCACCGCCCGTCACCAGCCAGCGTTTCGGTGGCACCGGCATATGTTGGAGGCCCAGGGCCACACTGCACGCCGTGAAGGCCGTGAGCGTGGCGGCCCCATCGGCCACCGACAGTCCGGCCACGGGAGCCGGGTCGAAAGCGTTCCGGTCCAGAGACTTCGGGGCTGGTGCCCGAAAATACGGGTGTGCCAATAAACGGGCGAGAGCCTCTGTATCCACTTGCCCAGCGGCCGCCAGACAGCCGTCGGTATCAAAGGCGCGTCCAGTATGCCGCAAGACCCAATCGTCGAGCAGCGCATTGCCAGGACCGGTGTCGAAGGCCAGCAGTGCCATCGCATCCGCCCCAATCCACGTGACGTTGGCGACACCACCGACATTGAGAACGGCAACCGGCCTCGGCAAGGCGGAGTAATCACACAAGGCCCGATGGTAGATTGGCGCCAATGGCGCAGCCTGGCCGCCGGCCGCCATATCCGCTGACCGGAAGTCCGCCACGACAGTGCATCGGAGCAGATTAGCGAGGAGGGCGCCGTCGCCGATTTGTCGGGTCACCCGGTTGACCGGATCATGCAGAATAGTTTGACCGTGGAATCCAACCAGAGCCATTGGCGTGGAAACCGCCGCGTGATCACCGGTCAAATGGCGCACGACGTCAGCATGACGAACAGTCAGGGCTTGAACCAGCTCAGCCGGTGCGGAGGACCGACCGAGATAGTGGCGCAGGCGATCCCGGAAGGGTGGATCATAAGCAACGGTGCGGGCCGGACCGAGCCGGTCGATGCGATCCCCGTCAGTCACGATAACGGCCGCGTCGATGCCGTCCAACGACGTCCCGCTCATCAATCCAACCGCAACGACGGTGCCATGCCGCATGCTTTCGGTCTCCCGACCCCGCGTTCGCCCATGTTTCACCCTGGCCGACCTGGACGCGCAGTTGCGCTGCAGCGCCGGCAAAGGCACTCTCGGGTCATCTTGGCCAGGGGGGGAGCGGAAGTCGATGACCTATTGTGTCGGCATCAAGGTCGCGGACGGCCTTGTGTGCATGGCCGACGGGCGGATCACGAGCGGCAACCAACTGTCCGCCGCTCGCAAGGTCACCTTCATGGAGTCGGGGGTCGGGTCGGGCTCGGCGGTGGGGGCGGATACGGCCAGCACCGGCACGCACCGCTTCGTCATCATGAACTCCGGACTGCGCAGCGTCCGTGACAAGGCCCTCACATATCTTCGCGCTGAGGTGCGGGAGACGGAGGGCGGGTTGCAGACCCTTCTGGCCGCGGTGGAAGCCTTTTCCCGATGCCTGCGCCGCGTGCGCGCAGAAGACGGAACATTCCTTGAAGAGTCCAAACTCAGCTTCAATGTGCATGCGCTCATCGGCGGTCAGCTCACCGGAGACGATGACACTGGACTCTATCTTGTCTACCCTGAAGGCAATTGGATCGAGGTCGACGAACGCACGCCTTACTTATCCATTGGCGCAGTCACCTACGGCAAGCCGATTCTTGATCGCGTGGTCCGGTCAGATACGGATCTGGCCTCGGCGTTGAAAGCCGCGTACCTCTCTTTTGATTCCAGCCGCTTCAGTTCGAGTGACGTCGGGTACCCCATTGACCTCCTGACCTATCGCCGGACTGATCGCCAATGGCGTATGATCAGCTTCGAATACGACGATCTGCGCGACCAACGGCGTTGGTGGAACACCCAGATCAAATGCCTGGCCAGTTCCTTGCCGGACGACCCATGGATCGACGCCTTGGTCCCACGCATCGATCCGGATTGACGTGCGGCTGGCGTCATCCGGCAATGCGCGACGGTCACAGACGTACCGAGGGGACCGACGAACCAGCGGTGGGCGGCTGGTGGCGAAACCATTGTCCTTCATGACATCCGGAAATGATCCAGGCAGGCAGATCCAAGACGGGCGGATCGACCTGAACCGGCCGGTCTCCAAACGCGCCATTGGATGTCAACCACAGGACCAGCGCTGCGTAGACTGGCGCCGGCAATCGCGACAGCGTACTCGATCCGTGCCAGGAAGCGTCCGGATCGAACGGCGATGAGGCAGCTATATCAGCCTCGGAGATGCTACGGACGTCGAGCAACGCCCCGCCTGTCGTCGGGTCTTCAACGATTTCCGCGGTGATCAGCGCCGATCCACGGCCGTCCGGTCGCACCACACGAAAACGGCTGCTCAACGACGTCGAACAGAGGGGTCGCAGATCGAGACCGGCGAGAAACGCCGTCCACGACGCTCGCAGTCCGAGCAGGTCCGGCGGCGCCGTCCGAGGCGCTACACAGCCGGCCAGGCCCAAGAAACAAACAAAGCCGAGGGTTGAGCGGGTCAACATGCCTGGTACCCTAAGAAGATAACGGAAATGTCAGGTCCCGATCGCACCCCAGAAACCGGCAACAAAAGCGATGATGACGTTCGCTTCGGGCGTGCGTCTGCTTTCATGCGGACTTTCGCGCTGGACAGCGATTCGACTTAGGATTACAAATCTTGCCTAGATTCTGCCACACTTGAATTGCAGGGTTGGAGGGTCGCCGTGCGTTCATGCGGGTTCGGGTGGGCGTTGCCCGGTGGTGTGGCTGCCACCGCGCCGCTCATGGGGTTGGTCGGAGCAAAACCGTTCGGGGTGCTGATGATCGGCGCCGCGTTATGGATGTTTGCTGTGGCTTGTCCGGCACAGGCACGAACCTATGCGGCAATCGTGATCGACTACGGCTCCGGGGCCGTGTTGCACGAGTATCGCCCAGACCGGCGTGTTTTTCCTGCATCTCTAACCAAATTGATGACACTGCACATGCTGTTCAGTGCCATCGACGAGGGCCGGTACTCTCTCGACTCAGAGCTTCCCATCTCGGCAAACGCACAGCGGCAGCCACCGTCCAAGATCGGCTTGCGGGCGGGCCAGACGATCCGCGTCCGGCACGCCATCGCCGCGTTGGCGACCAAATCGGCGAACGATGTGGCGACGGCCGTTGCGGAAGCACTCTCCGGTTCCGAAGCGGCATTCGCTCGGGCGATGACCGCTGAATCACGGCGTCTGGGCATGCGGCGCACCACCTTTCAGAACGCGTCTGGCCTGCCGAATCGGGCCCAGCAGTCCACGGTCCGCGATATGGCGCGGCTGTCGCAGGTCCTGCTGCAGCGATGGCCGCAACACTATCACTACTTCGGTGAGCATTCTTTCCGATATCGCGGCAAAATCTATAGTGGCCACAATCATTTGATGCGGCGCTATTCGGGGATGGATGGCATCAAAACCGGATACATTCGTGCATCCGGGTTCAACCTGTCCGCATCGGCGGTGCGCAACGGCCGCCGTATCATTGCGGTTGTGGTCGGCGGCCGTACCGCGCGCAGCCGCGACCGGCAGGTGGCCAAACTGCTCGACCTCGGCTTTGATGTGTTGAAGTCCAATCCACCCGCCCTGCTGGCGGCACACCCGATCCGACCGCCATTGCATCCGCGTTTGCGTCAAACCGCACACGCCCGTCTTGTCAGTCTTGCCGTTCTGCCCTCACAGAAACCGGCGACCCCCAGTCCAACAGCACGTGCGCCGGATGCTGCAGTGGAGGGTGTGGCCGCCGGCGCAGAGGATTCTGGGAACCGAGCCTCGGACACGGCCGGGTCCACCGGTGCCGTGGACCCGACGGGGTCGGCCGGTGCCGTGGTACCAACGTCACGTGGTTTCGTGGCGACCATGCCAGCCGTGCCAACCGATGAATCGGAAACCGTGGATCAGCCTCCACCGCAACCATCCACCACGGTGACCGGTGTGCCGATTCCGCCGCCGAAACCGCACAGCACCGTAGCGGCGCTGAGCGATCGCCTCGCACGCGGCAGCATGTGGGGCATTCAGGTCGGCGCGTTCCGCACCGAACAGGAGAGCCGTCGGGCCCTGGCACGGGCCACCCGAGCCCTGCCGACCGACAGCGTCGAATTGGCGGAGCATCTGGAGACGGTGGCGACCGGGGTTGGCACCGTGTATCGTGCCCGTTTGTATGGTCTGGACAACCGGCAGGACGCCAAGAGCGCTTGTGACGTGTTGGAAGGTCGTGGCCAACCTTGTTTCGCGGTACCGCCACGGTCTTGACACGCCTCTACGCCAGAATCCGGCCAGCAGCTTGGAAGCGATCATGGCGATGGCGGCCCTATTGGGCTGCACGCCTTTGCCTGGTGGCCGCGACGGGATTGCTTGTACCGGTCGCAGCCACGGCCGTCGACCATGGTCAAACCTGGCGTCTCACTTACACCATCCATCTGTATGGCCTACCGTTGCTGGACGCCACGGCGTGGCTGCATCAGCAGACTGGCTGCTACGCCCTGCGCGCTGAAGCGGCAGCACCCGGGCCGCTGCGGTCGATCCTGCCTTGGCGAGCGGAAGCGGAAGCCACAGGCGTTTTCGCATCCGGGCAAGTGCTCGCCCGAACCTATCGGGCGCTGAATGTCTGGCGTGGCCGGGAACGCGGGACATGGCTGGATTTCCTCACCAACGGAACAGTGCGGGTCACTTATCTACCGCCCTCATCGGCTGGGGATCATGAGCCGATCCCCGCCGCCTTGTTGGACGGTGTTTCGGATCCGCTCGGCGGCGTGTTCCGGGTGCTGGCCGGACTGGCGGTCGGCGACCGCTGCGACCGGATCGTTCCGGTGTACGATGGCCGGCGCCGGTTTGATTTGATCTTCCGGTCGCGTCCGCCGCATCCCGAGCCGAGACACTGGTGGCAGGACTCGGCACCGCCGGTGCCCGTGTGCGAACTCGGCTTCCGGACCTTGGCGGGGAACCGACGGTCCGGCGAGCGGTCCCGGTTCTGGCAAACCTCCGGCGACGGTGGCGACAGGCCGCCCTTGCGGCTATACATGACGCCGCTGCCAGGTGGGGGACCGCCGGTGCCAAGCGTCATGACAACCCAGAGCGTGATGGGCCCGGTTTCGATCTACCTGTCAACGGCCGTGCTCGTATCGGCGGACCAGGGACCAAGCTGCTCCAGCACGGCTGGCAAGGCATCGAGCGACCCGATGACGGCATCGGCCCCCAAATCGACCGCGGGAACGCTCGAATAGCCGTAGGACACGGCCACGACGCGGACACCGGCCTGCCGAGCCGCCCCAATGTCCGCCCGGCTGTCGCCGACCATGATCGACCCGTGGAGCGGGCTGCCAAGCCGGTCCAGAACCCACGTGAGATGACGTCCATCCGGCTTGCGATATGCCAGCGTGTCGCCCCCGGCCACCGCGTCGAAAGTGTGGTCCAACGCCAGGGCCCGCAGCACACTGCGGGTAATGTGCTCCGGTTTGTTGGTGCACAACCCCAGGCGCACGCCGTCGGCGCGCAAGCCGGCCAAGAGCGCACGGGCGAACGGGTAAAGACAGGCCCGGGTCACCGGTACGGCTGCGTAGTGGTCCAGAAACACCGGCATGACCGCAGGGAGCGATGGGCCACCGGGCGCATCCAGCGCCGGACCCGTGGCCGCGAAAGCACGCTGGATCAACGTGCCCGCCCCGTCCCCAATCATCCCTCGAACCGCTTCTGTCCCGAGCACAGGGCGGCCAAAGCTGATCAGTGTCCGTCCAATCGCGGTGGCAATATCGGCGGCACTGTCGATGAGCGTTCCATCGAGATCGAACACCACCGCCGAGACAGGTGGCCCCGAAGTGGGTAAAACAGGAGAGACCGGCGATCGTAGCGCCGGCGGGACATCCGTCATGGTTGGTTCCGCTGGTTTTGTGAACTGTGAAACCCAATCTGATAGGGTGTGTCGATCCCATGTCGACAGCGGCGGAAGGTGGGCGGTAACGAACCGTCAGCCTGACCGACGTGGCATGGTTTGGACTGCCCGACGAAACGGCCCGCCAACGGAACGGATATGAGGCACACCCCTCTCGCCTGTGTGGTGCTGGCTGCTGGCCGCGGTACGCGTATGAAATCGGCGTATCCGAAGGTCCTGCACCGCATCGCCGGCCGCACCATGATTGGCCACGTGATGGCCACCGTGCAGGCCTTGGACCCGGACCACACCGTGGTCGTGATCGGCCCGGATATGGACGCTGTGGCGCGGGAGGTGGCGCCTCTGCCAACGGCCGTGCAGGCACGCCAACTCGGCACCGCCGACGCTGTGCGGGCCGCCCGGGAAAGCCTGGCCGGATTTACCGGCGATGTTCTTGTGCTATATGGCGATACGCCACTGGTGCAGTCGGAGACCTTACAGGCCCTGATCACCGCTCGGCACCACCCGAGCGATCCCGCGGTTGTTGTGCTGGGCATGCGCCCGAATGATCCGGCGCGATACGGCCGCCTGGTGGTCAGTCCCCGCGGCGAATTGGAAAAAATCATCGAATACCTGGACGCTACGCCAGATGAACGCGCGCTGACCTTGTGCAATGCGGGTCTCATGGTGTTTGATGGCATGCGTCTATTTGACATCATCGATAGGATCGGCAACGACAACGCCAAGGGCGAATACTATCTCACCGATGCCGTCACCATTGCCAGGGCCTCCGGCTACAGCAGCCGAATGGTGGAAGGGTCGCCGACTGAGGTGTTGGGCGTAAACGCGCGTGTCGAATTGGCCGAGATAGAGCATCTCATGCAGACGCGCCTGCGCCGTTTGGCCATGGACTCTGGTGCAACACTGGTGGATCCGTCGAGTGTCCACCTGAGCCATGACACACGTCTAGGTCGGGACGTGGTGGTCGCGCCCAACGTCGTGTTTGGTCCTGGCGTCGAGGTCGAGGACGACGTGGAAATCCGGTCGTTCTGCCACTTGGAACATGTACGAATTGGCACCGGTAGTACCATCGGTCCGTTCGCGCGGCTACGTCCTGGCGCCGACCTGGCGGCCGACGTGCAGGTCGGCAATTTCGTCGAGATCAAGAACAGCCGGATCGAATCCGGCTCAAAAATCAACCACCTGAGCTATATCGGCGACGCCGCGATCGGTGCCGGGACCAATATCGGTGCCGGAACGATTACCTGCAACTATGACGGTTTCGCCAAACATCGCACGGACATCGGCAGCGGCGTTTTCGTCGGGTCGAATACCGCCCTGGTCGCACCGGTCACAGTGGGCGACCAGGCCATCATCGGCGCCGGTAGCGTCATCACCAATGACGTGGCCGACAACGCCTTGGCCGTCGGGCGGGCGCGTCAACGCGTGCTGGGCGGCTGGGCCGAGCGATTTCGGGACATGAAGACCGGAAAGCGGGCTGACTCGACCTAGTCCACTGCCGATGTTCTTTACATGTTCCCATGGTCATGGCACCGTGGCCACCCCATGGATCACCCGCACCCCGACCACCAGATCTCGGACCGGCCCCGAAAAGGCCGTGGCGCACTGAGCAACCGCTCGGGCCGGTTCGAGCGTGATCGGCGCGTTCTGACCGACGACGGGTGGGGTACGCATGAGACCGACGCGCGACCCCCGATGCGAACCGAGCTGCGCGTTGACCGCAGCCGGAGCATCATCACACGCAATGACTCACCCGATGTGCCGTTCGATCGGTCGATCAACCCCTATAAGGGGTGTGAACACGGATGCATCTATTGTTTTGCAAGACCAACCCATGCCTATCTGGGTTTATCCGCCGGGTTGGATTTCGAGACCGTGTTGTTTCACAAGCCGGATGCGCCACAGCTCCTGGAAGCGGCCTTACGCGCGCCCGGATATCGAGTCGCCACACTGGCGCTCGGCGCCAACACCGATCCGTACCAGCCGGTTGAACGCAGCCTTGGGCTGACCCGACAGATCATCCAGGTTCTGGCGAGATTCCAACATCCGTTTGGTATCGTTACGAAATCCGCTCTGGTACAACGTGATCTCGATCTCTTGGCTCCCCTGGCCTCGGCGAATCTGGTGCAGGTGTGCGTGTCAGTCACGACTCTCAACCCGAGCCTGGCGCGCACCATGGAGCCGCGAGCCGCGGCACCCCAGCGCCGTTTGGAGACCATACGGGTGTTGAGCGAGGCCGGTCTTCCTGTCACCGTTTTGGCGTCGCCCATGATCCCCGGCCTCAACGACCATGAATTGGAAGCCGTTCTAGAGGCGGCGGCCGCCGCAGGTGCGAAAGCGGCCAACACCATCATGATCCGGTTGCCGCTCGAGATTGCGGCGTTGTTCACTGAATGGCTGCATGGCGTTGTGCCCAGGCGGGCGGATCGGGTGCTCAGGCTGATCCGCGAGGTCCATCGTGGGGCGCTGTATCGTTCGCAATTCGGCGAACGGATGCGCGGGTCTGGGCCGATCGCGGACCTGCTGTGGCAACGCTTTGCCCGTGCCTGTCGTCGGCTTGGGTTGGCCGACCGCGGTTGGTCCCTCGACTCTGGCCGGTTCACCGTCCCATCGGCACCCAGTCGTCAGCTTCAACTGTTCGACTGACCGGCACGGTTCTGCTCCAAAGGGAATCCCAAAAATGCGCCTCGACAAGAAGACCGCCATCGTCACCGGTGCCGCCCAGGGCATCGGTCTGGCGTGCGCCCACGCCCTGGCCCAAGCTGGCGCGCGGGTCGTTTTGGCCGATATTAACAGCATGCTCGGTGTGAAGTCTGCCGATGCGGTTGGACATGGTGCTTGGTTTGTGACCTGCGACGTTGGGGATGCGGAGTCGGTTGCCGGGTTGGTGGAAACGGTGGAAAAGGCGTTCGGCCACATTGACATACTTGTCAACAATGCCGCCGTCGTCCACGGCGCCGACTTCCTGGAGATCAGCGAAGCCGACTTCGACAGCGTCATACGCACCAACCTGAAGGGAGCATTCCTGGTCGGCCAAACGGTGGCACGCTCCATGGTCCGCCGCCAGCAGCGCGGCGCCATCATCAACATGTCGTCGATAAATGCCGTGGTTGCCATCGGCAACCAGGTCCCTTACTCCGTAGCCAAAGGTGGCCTGAACCAGTTGACCAAGGTCATGGCTCTCGCCCTCGCACCGCATGGCATTCGGGTTAATGGCATCGGTCCGGGATCGATCGGGACCGAGATGCTGAAGGCCGTGATGGCCGATGACGGCGCGCGCCGGACGGTGCTGTCGCGCACGCCCATGGGACGGATCGGAGAACCGGATGAGATCGCTCGAATCGCCGTCTTCCTCGCCAGTGACGATTCAAGCTACGTGACCGGACAAACACTTTATGCCGATGGTGGACGGCTTGCCTTGAACTATGTCGTTCCGGTACCGGATTGACTCTTCGTCTGGAACTTTGAGGTCGTATCGGAATGAATAGCGCACAGTCGTTCGGTCTCTCACAAGGCGGGACTGTGTCGCTCGACGCAGAAAACTCTTGAGCGACGGAATGGAATCTCTAAGATCACTTTTCTGATCGCGGGGCGGCCATGCGGCTGGACGCATGCGGGCGTAGCTCAGGGGTAGAGCACAACCTTGCCAAGGTTGGGGTCGAGGGTTCGAATCCCTTCGCCCGCTCCAGATTTTCCAATGATATTCCAATGATTTATGAACGGCCCTGCGGGGCCGTTTCTGCTTACATTGGCCCCGAGCAGGGGCCGTGTAAGCGCTGTGTAAGCAGGTGCGCCCACGAAGTCCCTTTTTTATGCGCGAAACCCGGGGAAGCAGGCGGGGGGATGTTTTGGCGCGCTCCGGATCAGGTCATGCCGTCGGATGCCTGCATTTCAGACACCGTCCCGGCATATTGGTTCCGTCGTCTCGCCCGCCTTGGGTATGTTCCTGGTTAACCCATGGCTCACAGAAATCTATGAGGTGTCCGGTATCGTGCTCGTAGCCGGATCTACAGCCACTGCCTCCCCGGCCATGCGCAACCGCGCCGCGACAGGAATCGCCGCGAAGAAGGCGGCGTAGTCAGCGAGGCCCCCTGCTTCCGGATCGTCATGCAGCAGCGGCGACGGCCACAGCCAGACCCCACGCCGGTCGAACAGAACCACCCTTTGCGTGAACGCGCGCGGTGTGCCAGTCTCGGTCACCCATGCCGCATGCAGGTGCCCGTCCCAGGGCGGCAGCACCAGCATGCCGTCGCGGCGCCGCAGCCACAGGTGTCCGGCCGGCAGTAGCAGGGCCCCGATACGCGGAGGTTTCGGCATGGGCGCGGACTCCATATCCGGGGGATCCCGACATCCCGGTCCCCATCACATGCGGTCATGAGGGAGTCAGAAACGGTCACATATGTTCGCCTTCCGTTCCATGCTGTCACCAGGGCCCGACCGCCATGCGCCATGAAAAAGGCGAGACCCTGCTGACCCTCGCCCTGGCGATGCAGGCGGCGCGCTCCGGCCTCACGCTGCGCCAGATCCAGGATCGGTTCGGCGTCGCCCGCCGGACCGCCATGCGCATGAAGGACGCGGTGTTGCGCGTCTTTCCCCAGGCCGTCGAGACCGAGGGTGGGGACCGTCAGAAGCGCTGGCATATCCCGCCGGGCACGCTGGACCGGTTGGTGTCCGTCCCGGCCGACGACCTTGCTGTGCTCGAGTCCGCCGCGCGCCTGATGGAGGACCAGAATCGCCCTGTGGAGGCCGCGACTCTGGCGGCGCTGGCGGCGAAGCTGAAGGCTCTCATGCCGCCCGCGCACGCGCGCCGGGTCGAGCCCGACCTGGAGGCCCTCCTGGAGGCCGAAGGGCTGGCCTGCCGCCCGGGGCCGCGCCCGTCCCTGGACACCGAGATCGTGACCACCCTGCGTGAGGCGCTGAAAGCCGGGGTCGCCGTGCGCCTAACCTACGGCTCGCGCCGCGATCCGACGCCGACGGCGCGCATCGTGCATCCTTATGGTGTGCTGCACGGCCACCGGCATTATCTGGTCGGCCGCCAGAGCGAGCCGACGGTCGAGGGCGTGCGCACCTTCAGCGTGCCGCGCATCACGGCCATCGAGCCCCTGGGGCAGCCGGCCGAACGCGATCCGGACTTCGACCTGGGCGCGTTCGCGCGCCAGGCCTTCGGGGTGTTCCAGGAAGACCCGGTGGATGTCGTGTGGCGTTTCGCGCCGGAGGCCGCCGCCGAGGCCAGGGCCTTCGTCTTCCACCCGGACCAGACGCTGGAGGATCAGCCGGACGGATCGCTGATCGTGCGCTTTCGTGCCGGCGGCCTCCTGGAGATGGCCTGGCACCTGTACACCTGGGGTGACGCCGTAGAGGTGCTTTCCCCTCCCGAACTGGCCGACATGGTTCACCCCCACCGCCGAGGTTGGGGGGCGCTGCCGTAACCCAGGGTGACCGGTTTGGGCACCCCGGACACGGCAGAATGCCGCTCGGTCTAGTCTTGTCCATCCGGAACGTTCGGCCGACACCGTTCGCGCGATCTCGATCGGATCTCGACAAGACCCGGGCCCGGGCACTCCCGTCATGCTGAAGAGGGAGGTCGATCGTGAACAAGACGTCATCACCCATCGCGCACCTCCGCGCCTCGGACGGGGCGACTCATGATCTGACCAAGCACCTACGGGGGACGGCCGCGCGCGCCTCCGCCTTCGCCGCCGCGTTCGGCGCTGGGGATATGGCCCGCTTGGCCGGGCTGTGGCACGACCTCGGCAAGTTCTCTGCCGACTTCCAGGCGATGATCCGCGCCGCTGATGCGCACGCGCATCTGGAGGGCCAGGAGGCGCCATCCGCCCGGGGCCGCGTCGATCATTCCACCGCCGGGGCGCAGTGGGCGATGGAACAGCTCGGTCCGGATGTCGGGCGCCTGCTGGCCTATGTGATCGCGGGTCACCACGCCGGCTTGGCCGACTGGGGCGCGACCGACAGCCGTCGCGGGCTCGATGAACGCCTGTCGGATCGCCGCCATCTGG
Organism: Azospirillaceae bacterium; assembly: GCA_028281465.1. Classification (GTDB taxonomy): domain Bacteria; phylum Pseudomonadota; class Alphaproteobacteria; order Azospirillales; family Azospirillaceae; genus JANQJV01. The sequence continues at coordinate 49,542 of JANQJV010000341.1, forward strand.
AGGCAATGCGCGCCGCCGCGCCGCCAGTCGATATTCTGAACCGGACGGCGTCCGTCTCGGCGTCCGCCGACGTCGATCCAGCCCTGTGGATCCGCATGGTGGCGTCGGCGCTGTTCGACGCCGACTTCCTGGACACCGAAACGTTCTTCGATGGTGAGCGTGCCGGCGTGCGCGCCGGTTGGCCGGAGCTGGCCGCCCTCAAGGCGCGCCTGGACGCCTATATGTCCGGGTTTGACGGCAAGGTGGGACGGGTCAACGCCGTGCGGGCCGAGGTGCTGGCCGCCTGCCGCGCCCGCGCCGCCGACCCGCCGGGACTGTTCTCCCTCACCGTGCCGACCGGTGGCGGCAAGACCCTGTCCGGCCTGACGTTCGCCCTTGATCACGGCCTGGCCAACCGTTTGCGGCGGGTGATCTATGCCGCGCCCTTCACCAGCATCATCGACCAGACGGCTGACCGGGTCCGCGAGGCCTTCGGGGGTCTGGACGGTGTGCTCGAACATCACAGCAACCTGGACCCGGACGACGTCTCGCCCCGGGCGCGGCTGGCATCGGAGAACTGGGACGCGCCCGTGGTCGTCACCACGACCGTGCAGCTGTTCGAGTCCCTGTTCGCCAGCCGGACGTCGCGCCTGCGCAAGCTGCACAATACCGCCGGCTCCGTGGTCGTGCTGGACGAGGCGCAGGCGCTGCCGGCGCACCTGTTGAAGCCGATCACCATGATGATCGACCAGTTGCGCCACTTCGGCACGACGGTGGTGCTCTGTACCGCGACCCAGCCGGCGCTGGGCGCGGTGTTCCCGGACCTTCCGGCGCCCACCGAGATCGCCCCCGACCCGCCGCGCCTGTTCGCGGCGCTGGAGCGGGTGCGGATGGAGGTTCGCCCGAACGTGACATCCTGGGACGATCTGGCGGCGGAGATCGCCGAGGCGCCCCAGGCCCTGGCCATCGTCAACACCCGTGCCGATGCCCGCGCCCTGCACCAGCGTCTGCCGGCCGGGACGGTGCACCTCTCCACGTGGCAGTGCGCGGCCCATCGCGCGGGCGTGCTCGACGCGGTGCGTCGGCGCCTGAAGGACGGGGAGCCGGTTCGTGTGGTCAGTACCTCCCTGGTCGAAGCCGGGGTTGATCTGGATTTCCCGGCGGTGTTCCGCGCCATGACCGGGCTCGACAGCCTCGCCCAGGCGGCCGGGCGCTGCAACCGGGAGGGAAAGCTGGACGGGCTCGGCCGCTTCGTCGTGTTCAGACCCGAGACGCCGCCCCCGACGGGTCACCTCGGTCAGGCGGCGGCGGCGGCGGAGCCGATCCTGCGCGAGCAGGGTCCCGCGGCCCTCGATCCCGAGGCGTTCCAGCGCTTCTTTCAGGATCTCTATTTCGCCAAGGGCGAGGCCCTGGACGAACCGGGCATCTGCAAGCTGTTGCGGATGGGCAAACAGCGGCGCGAGGGGGATCCCCTGGCGTTCCGGTTCCGCTCCGCCGCCGAGGCGTTTCGCATGATCGACGACGGTCAGACTCCGGTGCTCGTGCCCTTCGGAGACGGCAAGGACCTGATCGAGACCCTGCGCCGCGACGGGCCGTCGCGCGACCTGCTGCGCCGGCTGCAACGCTTCACGGTGCCCGTCACGGGGTCGGCGCTGCAAACCCTGCGGGACGCCGGCGCGCTGGCCGAGGTGGCCGGCCTGTCGGTGCTGGAACGCGCGGACTTCTACGACGCCGAGGTCGGCCTGCGGTTCGAGGGTGACGCGGCTCTCATCCATTAGGCACGCACGTGAAGGAGGCAACATGCCGAACGAATCAGGACTTTCGGCCCCTCTCAGTCTTAGGGTCCGTGGGCGGAACGCCTGTTTCTCGCGCCCGGAGATGAAGACCGAGCGGGTCAGTTACGACGTCGTCACGCCGTCGGCGGCGCGCGGCGTCCTGGAGGCCATCCTGTGGAAGCCGCAGATGCGCTGGATCGTCGAGGGCATCGACGTGCTGGCCCCCATCGCCCGCGAGACCGTGCGCCGCAACGAGGTGGGGCACCGCGCCTCGCTCGCCAACGTCCGCAAGGTCATGGGCGGCGGTGCGGCGGCACTGGGCATCGACACGGTGGCCAACCGACAACAGCGCGCCGCCGTGGTGCTCAAGAACGTGGACTACGTGATCCACGCCCGCATCGACCTGACGGCCCGGGCCGGCGCCGGGGACAGCCTCGCCAAGTACCACGAGATGTTCCGCCGCCGCGCCGCCGCCGGTCAGTGCTTCCACCGCCCCTACCTCGGCACCCGGGAGTTCGCCGCCGACTTCGAGCCGGTGGACGAGGACACGCCCGCGCCCATCCCCGAGAGCCGCGATCTGGGCTGGATGTTGCTCGACATCGACCACGCGGGGCCGACACCCGCCCCCCTGTTCTTCGAGGCGAAGCTGGAGAACGGCCGCATGACCGTGCCGCGCCCCGACGCGCCGGAGGTGATGCGATGATCCTGCAAGCCCTCACCGCCTATTACGACCGTCTGCTGGATGACGGCGCGGTGCAGCCGCCCGGCTTTCAGGAAAAGGAGATCCCCTGGATCGTCGAGCTTCACCGGGATGGCCGCTTTCGAGCCCTGATTGCCACCGGCGACGGCAAGCGCGGAAGGCCGTTCACTGTGCCGATGGAGGTCAAGAAATCGGTCAACATCGCCGCCAATCTTTTGTGGGACAACCCGGAGTACGTCTTCGGCATTCCGCGCGACGGCGCCGACGCCAAGCAGGCCGCCAAGGTGCCGTTGCGTCATGGCGCGTTCCTGGAGCGCCTGCACGCGCTGGCAGAGACCGTGGGCGACGACGACGGCCTCGCCGCCGTGCTCGCCTTCCTGGAGGCGGGCGACTTCTCCGATCTCACCGCCAATCCTCGGTGGGCGGAGGTCACGGCGGCCAACGCCAACGTCTCCTTCAGGCTCGCCGGCGAGACCCATCTGGTATGCGAGCGCCCCGCCGCGCGGGAGGCCGTCGCCGCCCTGGCCGAGGCGGAGGGCGAAGGGGACCCGGTGCGATGCCTGGTCACGGGACGACGTGAGCCGCCGGCCCGCCTTCACCCCAGTATCCGTGGGGTTCGCGGCGCCCAGACGTCGGGCGCAAATCTGGTCTCGTTCAACCTGGACGCTTTCGAGTCCCATGGCTGGACACAGGGACTGAACGCCCCCGTCGGGCGGCACTCGGCCCATGCCTACGTTGCCGCTCTGAATCACCTGCTGCGCCGGGACAACGACACCCATCACCACATCGAGGGCGAGGTCACGTTTGTCTTCTGGGCCGCCGAGACGACCCCCTTGGAAGACGACATCCCCGTGTTGTTCGGGCGCCCGGCGGTTCAGACGGAAGCCGACGGCAGCGCGGTTCGCGACGCCCTGACCAGCGCCCGGCGCGGCGGCCGCCCGCCGGCCTTCGACGACCCGACACCGTATTACGTGCTCGCCCTGGCGCCCAACGCGGCGCGGCTGGCCGTGCGGCTGTGGCACGAGGGCACGGTGGGCGACCTGCTGGAGCGGTTCGCCCGGCATTTCGAGGATCTGACCATCGATGGTCTCGACGGCCCGTCCGAGACGCCCGGCCTGTGGCGCCTGCTCGCTGCC
>JANQJV010000342.1 GCA_028281465.1 Azospirillaceae bacterium
CCATTCGTTCGAGACATCGGAATTGCTTCGGGGGCCGGCGGCCCCCGTTTACCTTCACCTGTGCTCAGCCGCTATGCGCAAACAGCCGTGTGTGCGGCCGAACTCCTTCCGCCTTTGTTCGCGTTTGAGTTTGCGGTTGCATTGACGCCGCGCGCGGTCGCAAGCGGTGCCCATTTTCTTCCGATGCGTGCCGGCCGCGGCCACACGATGCCCGGACGTGTCTTCCGCGGCGTAAACGCAGTAGGCTTTAGCGTTGGCCGGCGCGGTTGCCTGTGATGACATGGCCACCGCGAGGATGGCGGCAGCCATCAATGAATAGACGGGTTTCATGATTGTCCTTTCGTTGTATGGCGTCGAGCCGGGATGGCGCCTTGTCGGTCGTTGAGGACAATCCAAAGGTTCAAGGTGGGATCTTGTGGAAGCCGGGAAGGGACCTGCGGCGAAGTCAGCGAGAGCAGATGCCGCCAGTCAGACGGCTGTCACGAACAACAATAACAGTTTGATGCCCAACAGATTCTCCGACCTATCGATCGAAGTGGCATCCGAAGCAATTTCGGGTGAGCAAACACCCGGTTCTTGGTGCGCCTTGTCCACGAGATCGAGAGTCGGGACAATTCGTTAGAGCGCGCGCTTGCTTGGCATGTTCTTCCCGGCGGTCTGAAAACAATCCGGGAAAGGTTTCGTGCATTGCTTACGGTTTCCTCCCGGTTTGCCACGCAAGCCGACTTCCCCTTTTTTGGGGGAGGTGATGAAACAACGCTTCCGGCGCGCATATCTGCGGTTGGTGCGCACCCTCGGCGCGCGCCAACGAGATCGATAAAGAACGAATATCAGTCGGCAATCATGCTTCGGTGCGAATGCTCCGGTTGGAATGTTCCTGGCGCGGGTGCTTAGGCGGCAACGCGCGGCATACCTCGCTGCGGTCCCACGTCCCAGTTCCCCATGGGGACGGCGCCACATCGCGGCTCCCGGATTACGGGTGCACAGTTGACAGTCACCTGCATTTCTATATTCGTTGAATTATGGAAAAGACAGATGCCGTGGCGGCGCTGGCAGCGCTTGCCCAGGACAACCGGCTCGAGGCCTTTCGCCTGCTGGTGCAAGCCGGCCCGGAGGGTCTGCCGGCCGGTCAGGTCGCCGCCGCACTCGCTCTCGCCCCCAACACGCTCTCATTCCATCTGGACCGGCTGCGAAATGCCGGACTTCTGAATGTGCGGCGCAAAGGGCGCTCGTTGATCTATTCAGCGAATTTCCCGGCGATGGCCGCGCTTGTCGGCTACCTCACCGACAATTGCTGCGGCGGCAGGGAAAGCTGCGGCCCGTTCGGCGGCCCGCGGGGACGCAATCCCGACCTTCTCGACATGGCCAGCCCGGCCGACTCCTCCGCCATGTCCGACCCACGGGGAAACGTCATGAACCGTCCATACAATGTGCTTTTCCTGTGCACTGGCAATTCGGCGCGCTCGATCATCGCCGAAGCGATCCTGAACAAGACCGGCAAAGGCCGTTTTCAGGCCTTCAGTGCGGGCAGCCAGCCAAAGGGCGCGGTCAACCCGCACACGCTGCGCCTGCTGCACAATCTCGGTTATGACATCAATGTCTTCCGCTCGAAATCGTGGGCCGAGTTTGCCCGCCCCGACGCGCCGCCGCTCGATTTCGTGTTCACCGTCTGCGATAGCGCCGCAAGCGAGACCTGTCCGGTCTGGCCGGGCCAGCCGATGACGGCGCATTGGGGCATTCCCGATCCTGCCGCCGCGGCCGGAACCGACAGCGAGATCGCCCACGCCTTCAACGAGGCTCACCGCATGCTGGCGCAACGGATCGGCATTTTCGCCTCGCTGCCGATCCACGCGCTCGATCGCCTCGCTCTGCAGAAACGGATCGACGAGATCGGACAGTCGGAGGGCGCCACGTCCGGCGTCGCTGCCAAGCAAGGAGCGGCAAATGTCGACGTTTGAGCGCTATCTCACCGTCTGGGTCGCGCTGTGCATCGTCACCGGGATTGCGCTTGGCCATACGATGCCGGAGGTGTTCCAGGCGATCGGAGGCGCCGAGATCGCCAAGGTCAACATTCCCGTTGCCGTGCTGATCTGGCTGATGATCATCCCGATGCTGGTGAAGATCGACTTCGCCGCGCTCGGTGAAGTACGGCAGCATTGGCGCGGCATCGGCGTCACATTGTTTGTAAACTGGGCGGTGAAGCCGTTCTCGATGGCGGCGCTCGGCTGGTTCTTCATCGGATATCTGTTCAGGCCCTGGCTGCCGGCGGACCAGATCGACTCCTACATCGCCGGGTTGATCATCCTTGCCGCCGCGCCATGCACGGCCATGGTGTTCGTGTGGAGCAACCTCACCAAAGGCGAACCGCACTTCACGCTGACCCAGGTTGCGCTCAACGACACCATCATGGTGTTCGCCTTTGCGCCGATCGTCGGCTTGCTGCTGGGCCTGTCGGCCATCATCGTGCCGTGGGATACGCTCGTCCTTTCGGTTGTGCTCTATATCGTGCTCCCGGTGATCGCGGCGCAGCTCATACGCCGGTGGTGCCTCGCTGCGGGGGGTGAAGCGGCGCTTGCGCGGCTTCTCGCCGTGCTGCAACCGATCTCGCTCGTTGCGCTGCTGGCGACACTGGTTCTCCTGTTCGGGTTCCAGGGCGAGCAGATCTTGCGCCAGCCGATCATCATTGCCTTGCTGGCCGTGCCGATCCTCATTCAGGTCTACTTCAAT
>JANQJV010000407.1 GCA_028281465.1 Azospirillaceae bacterium
CTGGAAGGTCTCATATCCCGTAAAGTCGGGACACCGCGCAGCATCAAACTCCGGATACTGCCAGAGCATCTACCAATCCTCAGGCACCCCAGCTCCCAAACGTTCAAATCCACTGTGCAGAGCCACTAGCCCGACCGGCAAAGCGAGTCGAGACGCCGGTGTCGGCGCAGAGTGCCGACCTACGAAATCACCTTGCCGGTCTTGCCCCCGACCGCGCGCGCGACCGTCGCCGCGGCCCCGTGGTCGGCCAGGCTGCGCAAGGCGGATTTGACGGCGCGGGTGAACGGGGTGGCGTGCGGCAGATCGGTGCCGAAGACGTCAGGCAAGCCAAGCAGGGCATCGGCCAACCCTTCGGCATTTCTGCCAGCACGGGCGACCGCGGCAGACAGTTTGTCTGCCAAGGGATCCTGCAGCGGCAGCGGTTCCCTTTGGTCATCGCATCCGACGACGAATCGCATCCAGCCGGCCACGGCGAGGCCGATGCGGTCCACCGGCTGCCCGCGCGCCAAGCGTTCGCGCACGCAGGGTAGCAAGCGCACCGGCAGTTTCTGGGTGCCGTCCATGGCGATCTGCGTGGTGCGGTGCAAAACGGCAGGGTTGGCGAATCGGTCGAGCAGTGCGGCCTGGTAGGCGGCGAGATCGACACCGGGTGGCGCCGGTACCGTCGGTGCCAATTCCAGGCACATGAGGTCGGCGAGAAATGTGCGGAACGACGGGTCGGCTAGCACGTCGTGCACATGGGCATGGCCGGCGAGCGCCCCCAGATAAGCCAAGGCCGAGTGACTGCCGTTGAGCAGCCGTAACTTCATCAGCTCATAGGGCGCCACATCGCCGACCAGATGCGCGCCGGCCAGTTCCCAGGCCGGACGGGCGGCTGCGAACCGGTCTTCGATCACCCATTGCGCGAAGGGCTCGCGGGCCACCGGCCAGGCATCCTCGACACCCAGATCTGTGCGTACCCGGTCGCGTAGCGCCTCCGTTGTCGCCGGCACGATCGAATCGACCATGGTCGACGGAAACGGCACGGCATGCTCGATCCAAGCGGCCAGGTCGGGATCGGTTTCTGCCGCCAGCGCCACCACCAAGCGGCGCAACGTGCCACCATTGTCCGGCAGGTTGTCGCAGCTCAGCACCGTAAACGGTGCCCGGCCGGCCGAGCGGCGCGCGCGCAGGGCCGCAACAACAAACCCGAGCGCCGAGCAGGGTGCCTGGGGCCGGGCCAAATCCCAGGCAACATCCGGATGGTCCAGAGCCAGGCCACCGGTCGCCGGGTCCCGGCAATAGCCTTTCTCGGTGATGGTCAAGGAGACGATGCGCGTCTCAGACGCGGCCAGGCGCGCGACCAAACCGCCCGGATCCTCGGGAGCAACCAGGCATGCGCGCACGGCCCCGATGATCCGGTAGCGCGCCGGCACAGCCGCCGTCGCCAAGGTAAACAGACCATGCTGCGGCGCCAGGGCATCGCGAACGGCGGGCGAGCGCAGGGACACGCCAACGATACCCCAGCGGCGATCCGTCGGGCCATGCGCCAGGACAGTGTCGGTGAAAGCCGCCTGGTGGGCTCGATGGAACGCCCCGAGGCCCAGATGGACGATGCCGTCGACCAGAACGGTTCGGTCGTAGGCCGGACGCTGTATGTCGGCCGGCATGGCGGACAGGCTGGCCGGCGTCAACCGCGGAAGAGCAGGCATGGAACGGTAAGCCAATTCTAGCCGGCATTGCCCGGCACGGAGGCGTACGCTTCGTCGGTGACCTGATCGCAGAGCAGGCGTAGCGGGAACACAATGCCGTCTTTGTCAGAGCTTCGACTGTACAGCACCGCAGTTATGGGGGCAACGCAGAGGCGGAGGCAAAGACAAAGGTAGGAACCACGGGTGGTCTCCTGCCTGAAGGTCCGCAATGACAAACAGCTCGATTTCATAAACAAAATCAGCAGGATATCCCATGTGCATCGTACGCACTCGCCGCTTGATCGAACGGTTCCGTCGGAGCACGATCCGCGCCGCTTGCCCATGCCCACAACCGCCGCAGGTGCGCTCGGGCCCACCCTTGTCTGATCGGTTTGGAACATATGTTGGAGCTCGGAAGGCGTGCGCCGGTTCGAGGGCCATCGAACCGGCGCACGGCGAGACGTCTCACCGTACGCACCGCAGAGCTCTGATCCCGTTTGCAGCTTGGCGCCGGGCCGTGCTGCGGGTCTCTCCATCAGAGAGTATGACACAGTATCATTGCCTGCCAGTGAGGCATTCAAAGGCATAGATCGCGGTGTTTACCGGGCGGTCCTGTAAAGGCAGACGGAATGGTGAACATTGATCGAGAAGTCGCCACCGGAACCACGGCTCCATACGACCGGGCACGCCCCTTCGGCATCTTGGCCGGTGTTGCCGTCGGTGAGACAGAGGTTGCCGACGGCGACGCTGGAATCACCATCGAGGGCAATGGTCGGCTGGGCAAAAGCATGGAGTTATGGCCTTTAACATTGACACTAGAAACACCATGTCGAAGCACGCGTCGGGGACGGGCAATTCAATGCCAACTCATGAATCATGGAGGACAACGTGAGACTTTCTGTAGTATCACTTTTCGTTGTAGGGACTTTGCTCCTTATCCCCTCCACTTCACAGTCCGCTGAGCTGATGGGTGGCGGACAGGTAGAATACAAGAGATATGACAACGACTGTAATCACGCTTGGGGGTCGGCAGAGTGCGATAGCAACGAGACCTTGATTTGCACAGAAGGCGAGAGAATTGAAGTAGCTAAAATTAATTCGGTTTCGCCCGAGAAGTTCCCTTCACACAATTATGACGTTAATGTTGCCAGCGGTGAGTTATACCCGTTAACTGTTGACATCTACCTCTGCGTGCGCTGAGCGCTGAAAGTGGAATTCTGGGGTCAGTTGGCACTTTTGCGGCAATCGGTATCAGTTCCGAACCTTGCTCCCGCACAAAGATCATAGACTGCCCCCAGCATCCTCATTCGACCCTATCCGGAAAGGAGCGGCTCAGAGCCGCATGCCGTGCCTGGGCACGATAGATGGCCACCGGCAGAAGGTGATCGGACCTGACGATCCGGCGCTGCTTGAGGAGCTGTTCCACCATCTCGGCCTGGGACCAGTTCTTACGGACGCCGAATTGGCGGGCCACGAGCACGGCGCCCTCAGGGCGGGATGCGACGAAACCGCGGAGTGCCGTGTCGATTCTGTCTTGTACCGCGATCGAACCAACATCGTGGTGAATGGCGAAGGCTGTTACGATGTGTTCCAGCTTGTTGAGTGGCTGGCGCGGGTCGGCAAGAAACCGGGAGTCGAGATAGGCCACACCATCGGCTTCGTCCATCTCAATCAGCGCCGTGGCGTAAGCGCCCAGGGTCTCGGCCCGATCCCGATCCACCGAACGGCCGAGGTAAGCATGAACGTCTTTGCGGGCTTCCGCCGATCCGCTGATCCCCAGGAGAAGAACAGTGATCGGCCGGTACTGTACGCCCGCGATCGACCGGAGGGTGGCGCGAAGGTCCGAAACCGGAAAACGCAGATCAATCGTGCGGAGGAGGGCATAAGGCGCCCGATCTATCTGACCAAGAGCCAGTATGCGGATCGTGGGATTGGGGTGAACCTGGAGATCAGAGAACAGGTCCAATTGATCCTGATCGTATCCATGACTCCACTTGGCCGAGCGCGCGATGATGGTATGCAGAACCGGACGCAGATCAGACTCCACATATCCGGCCTTGATCCATTGCTCACCGTCGTCCGACACGAAAAGCACGGCATCATCCGGGTTGTCTGCAAGCCGGTAGCCGTCATTCGTGCCAACCAAGGCGTTCAATCTGGGCGACGGCGCATCTCCTCGCAACCGCTCCACCACCACATAGGTGGCGCCACTGTCCATGTCGGGCCGTGCCAGCACCGCTTGGCTGGTGTCCATGAACCAGTCCAGGACGGTGCGTTGCAGGACTGTGTGAAATGCACAGCCGACGACCGGTCTCGGTGCCAGACAAACGGCTATCAAGACAACAATCATGCCGGCCAGGAAAGGTCTGCGGGTGGTGTGGCCGTTCGCCGTTCTATCCATTGCCTCACCCCGATCCTGCGAGCCCCCATCATGGAGCGATGCACGGACCATCGAATACTGGATCAATGACAGATGGTAGCAGGCCAGCGCCCCCAGAACCATACCCCCGCTAACCGCGAAAACCCCACATCCGGCTCGCGGCTTGGCCTGTCAGAAGGGAATTCCGGCCAGGCTGAAACCGCAATTGTGCTTCTTTAGATAGAGTGGGCGGGAGCGCACGAGACGCTCCCGCTTCAGGTCGATCAATTGATCGGAGAGAGAAGCTCCGGTGCGGTCACGATCTGACGGACACCGTGGCTCTTGGCTTCCTCGAAGACGTTACCGCCGGTGAACCAATCGGCGAGCGAGTTGATGTCGAGCTTGGCGCATTGCGGACGCACGCTCCAGGTCACTTGAAGCGGCGAGCATGTCTCTTGCGTGTAGCTCGGCCCGGTGGTGGAGCCCAGGAACACAACCGGCTCGCCGGTACCGGTCGGCAGCGATTTCGCCTGATGGAAGCCGTCGACGACATTGCCATCATAAGCGAACTCGGCGAAGTCGAGGGCGTTCGGGTCGTTCACCACCAGGAATACTTGAGCCTCCACCCGCAGTTCCGGATTCATGCAGGCGTCGCTGAGGCAGGAGCCAAGCCCGGCGCCCGGGGTCACGTCGCACGACGAATGAACCCAGTGAACTTCGATGGTATCGCCGGGTTTGACATGGGCGGCTTCGGTGTCGAAACCAACCGGGATGGCGAGTTCGGCTTCGGTGAGGCCATCGGAACCCTGACACTTCCAGCCGCCATAGGTCGAGGGGCCTGCAAAAATAGAAAACCCTGGACCTTTGTGTTCGGCATTGGTGTGTGTATGGATATTGCACAAATTCATATCGGTCACGGCTCGGGCGCCGGTCCAATACCGAGGGTTGGTTCCAACCGTATTGGCAATATCCCGCGGCGTTTGCGGACCATAGCCTTGGCACAGACCGGCAGAGTCATAGCCGGCAGAGTCCTGACCGAGAGTGTCGGCCGTCTTTGCATCCGATCCCCTGAACGGCCACAGCAGGACGTCGCGCACCGTGTTGAATGGCGCCTGGATCCTCTCGATGGTCGTCCGGCCGCTCTGTTCAGCAGCTTGAACCGGCGCAAGTCCGGAACAGAGGCAGAGAACGACGGTCGCTGCAAGGCTCATCACGATTCTCATTGCGGCAATGCTCCTTTGGTGTGCCAATAAGATCATGGCATCTGATCCGAGGTTTCCAAGAATAGGTCAAGACTCTCCTCATCGGTCGCTCTGACCAATCCCCGTGTCTCGATTGCAGCCGATTTTGCTAACACGCGAGCGCACTTCGCCTGCGTTACGCCCAATGCGATATGGCCCAGTCGTCAGCACAGGGCCGGCTCTCGGGGCCCGATATAGTCGATCAGCTTAAGCCGAGATTGTCCAGGTAGATCGCCTATCCGCCCCTACTCGGACACAGGATAGCCATGCCGATGGCGTACGGGAAGGCCACTTCGTACCGTACGGCGGTCGAGACGGTGCAGGTCGGGACCTTTCCAGCCCCGACAGTCCGTCTTCGACCTGCCGATGGGTCGGACTGCAGCACGATGGGGGGCCCTTGGCGCTTGATAGCCAGCTCCAATCCCCGTCGAGGCCGTCTACACGGCACCATCGGCCGTGGCCAGACCCTATCGATTCGCGCATACAGGCTTCAAAGAAGATCACGCGGTACCACAACCGCCGCACATCGCCTGTTATAGTATAACATAACAAGAGATGCGGTTTCAGTTTCGAATCGCCCCTCCAGGACTGTCTCAAATCATTACATAGTGTTCGCAAGTGTTGACGAACTACGCCTTAGGTGGTAGCTCCTTGGTCGTCTATATACTCAGTCCGGAGTAGAAATTATGAAATCTGCAATTCTTTCAGCGAGCGCGGTGGCGTTCGTGTTGGGCCTTGCCGTGCCCGCTTCCGCGGCCGGCCTGTGCCAAGGCTACGGCCCGCAAACGCCGCGCGATATTGCCAATACGGATGGCACCAACGCCCGGTCCTGGAGCATCGCCCCATCCACAACCAGAATGAACCTGTGCAATATCCACACGCACACCAATGCTGAACACAAGGGGCCGGGTTTTTCGGTCTCCGCCGGCCCCTCGACTTATGGCGGCTGGAAGTGTCAGGGCTCCGAGAGCCTCACCGAAGCCGAACTCGCCATCCCGGCTGGTTTCGACACCAAAGCCGCCCATGTCAAACCCGGCGATACCATCGAGGTTCATTGGGTTCATTCGTCGTGCGACGTGACCCCGGGCGCCGGCCTTGGCTCCTGCCTCAGCGAAGCGTGCGCCAATCCGGAACTGCGGGTGGAGGCTCAAGTATTCTTGGTGGTGAACGACCCGAACGCCCTCGACTTCGCCGAGTTCGCTTATGATGGCAATGTCGTCGACGGCCTACACCAGGCGAAATCGCTGCCAACCGGTACCGGCGAGCCGGTTGTGTTCCTGGGCTCCACCACCGGGCCGAGTTACACGCAAGAAACGTGCTCGCCGCTTCAAGTGACCTGGAGCGTGCGTCCGCAATGCGCCAAGCTCGACATCAATTCGCTCGCCGATTGGTTTACCGGCGGTAACGTCTTCGAGGAAGCCAAGAGCCACGGTGTCCGTCAGATCGTGACCGCGCTGGAGCTTCTTTCACCGATCAACTGATAACTCCGACGTGGGAGCGTTTTTTTTGGGGGCGCTCCCACGAATTCTTCAGTCGCGTTTGGTCCTGATCCAGCATCCTGCCGAATGCGGCAAGGGCAAGGTATTTCTCAGCATGCCTTCCAGGCATTTATGCGGAGCAGCGTACTGGAGATTGATTCAAACTGGGCCACTGTTGCTCCCTTCCACAGTGCCCTTGACCGTGAGTGGAACCTCCCCCATTCCCACGGCGTCTGGCCACTTGCTTCGACCGAGGGAGCGGATGAGGCCATTTGCAGGGTGATCGATCCTATGCCCCGGCCAGCTCGCGGTTCAACCGACCCAAAACAATCGCCATAATTCCCGGGAGTTTGGACTCATGGCGGACTTATCAAGAGTCCTTGTCGGCTTTTGGGCTGCATTGACCCTATGCCTCCCACCACTCGACACCTATGCGCAATCGGCTAGCGGCGATGTCAGAAGTGTTGACTTCGACGAATGCCAAGAGAAAATTCGAGTTATCATTGAAAATTCCGGCATTATCCCCGCCACCATAGTGGATACAGATGACTATACAGTCGTGAACTTTCCGGTTGCTGGCGGGAATGTTATGATCGCATGCAGCAGGCAAGCGGGCACCATGACAATCACTCAGTACACCGATGACCGATCGCCACTAACAAGAAACTAAGCTTGGCGTGTCCAAATATAGTAGCAAAAGCAAACTTCGCTGCTATATATGCGCTCGGAAAACTGGACTGTTTCATCCCC